>JBKJZI010000155.1:0-16798 GCA_046715155.1 Chthonomonadales bacterium
ACCTCGACGTGCTTGTCGTTGATGTCCACCCCCTGGCCCTTGTAAACGGATTGGATCTCGCGGACCAGGTAATCCTGTACGCCGCGCGGACCCTGCAGCTCGAGGACCTTCTGCGGGTCGAGCGGGCCTTCCGTAAGCCGGTCGCCCGGCTGCACGACGTCCCCCGCCTTGACCTGCAGCTCGCCGCGGTAGGGGACGAGAACGTTCTTGCGGAGTTGGACTTCCTTGGGCTTCGCTTCCTTCATGCGGCGGAAGTTCTTCTCAGTGATAATCTCTCCCGCGATTACGATGACGTCGCCCGACGGGTCCACGATATCCGCGGTCGCCAGCTCGCCGACGAAGTGCGAAGGCGTCTCATCCATCGGAATCGGCGACGATAGGATTACGTGGCGAAGTCCCTTCACCTCGACCTCGAGTACCTTGCCGCCGTATTCCGTAATGATCGCCTGGCCCTTCGGCTTGCGAGCCTCGAACAGCTCCACGACCCGGAGAAGTCCGCGGACCTGATCTTCAAGCACCTTGAGCACTGCCTGGACGGAGCGAACGCGTTCGCGCTCTGAGCCGCCTTCTTCTTCGAAGGTGACGTGGCCGCGGCGAATGTCTTCGTGCAGCTCGCGAAGGTTGCTCTGCCGTTTTTGCTTAACGTTGGCAACGCCGGTCAGGTACTTGCCCGCAACGCCTCCGGTGTGGAAGGTACGCATGGTAAGCTGAGTGCCTGGCTCGCCGATGGACTGCGCGGCGATGATTCCGACCGCGACCCCGATGTCCACCAGCCGACCGGTTGCCAGGTCTCGTCCGTAGCAATGCGAGCAGATTCCCTGTCGCAGTTCGCATGTAAGCACGGACTTTACACCTACGCGACGGATTCCGGTCGATTCGATGGTCCGGGCCATCTCATCGCTGATCTCCGTATTGGCCTCGACCATCACGTCGCCGGATTTCGGATGGAGGATATCCTCGAAGGTATACCGGCCGCGAATCCGCTCGGACAGACGCTCGATGACCTCGTCGCTCTCGACGATCTCTTCGACGTAGATTCCGGCGGTGGTCTCGCAGTCTCGGCCGCGCACGATAACATCCTGTGAAACGTCCACCAGTCTACGGGTCAGATACCCGGCGTCCGCGGTCCGCAGCGCCGTATCCGCGAGTCCTTTCCGCGCCCCGTGCGTGGAGATGAAGTACTCCAGTACGTTCAACCCCTCATGGAAGTTGGACTTGATCGGCAGCTCCTCGATGAGGTTGCCGAACGGGTCGGACATCAATCCCCGCATCCCGGAGAGCTGGGTGATCTGCTTGGTGGAACCGCGCGCCCCGGAGTCCGTGATCAGATAGATCGGATTGAAGTGGTCGATGCCGTCCATGATGGCATCCGCCACTTTTTCCGATGCTTCCAGCCACTTGTTGAGCACCTGCTGGCGGCGCTCGCCGAGGGTGATGGTGCCGCGGCGGTACTGCTTATTCAGCTTTTCGACCTCGTCCTGTGTATCTTTCAGGATTTCGTCGCGCTTGGCCGGAATGTCCATGTCGGTCATGGAAATCGTGACGCCAGCATGAGTAGCGTATTTGAATCCAAGGGCCTTTAGCTCGTCGACAAACTCGATGGTCGTTTCTTTCCCGTGGAAGGCGTGCACCTCCGTAACCATCTCGGCAATACCCTTTTTGGTGATGGGTTTGAAGAGGTATTTGTCAGTGTAGCGCAGCTTGTCGGGAAGGATCTGGTTCAGCAGCATCCGCCCAACCGTCGTCTGCCCTTTAGGATCCTTGCTGTCTCCCACAATCACCGTGGCGCCGTTGCGGGGAATCCGCACCTTGATCGGCTCGTGGAGCTTGATCTGGCCGCCGTCGTAAGCGATCATGGCCTCTTCCGGGCTGGCGAAGACGTAGGGGCGAGGCTTCGCGTTCTCGAGAATCGTCGTGAGGTAGTAAGACCCCAAAACGATGTCCTGAATCGGCGCTACGATGGGCCTGCCGTCTGCCGGAGAGAACAGGTTGTGGGTAGCGAGCATCAGCACGCGCGCCTCCGCCTGGGCATAAGCTGACAGTGGTACGTGAACGGCCATCTGGTCACCGTCGAAGTCCGCGTTGAACGCGTGGCAAACGAGCGGATGGACCTGGATCGCCTTGCCGTCCACCAGAACCGGCTCGAATGCCTGGATTCCGAGGCGGTGCAGGGTGGGAGCCCGGTTTAGCATGACCGGGTGCTCGCGGATGACCTCTTCGAGGGCGTCCCAAACCTCCGGCTTCATCTTGTCGATCATCCGCTTGGCGGTCTTGATATTGGTGGTGTAGCCGCGCTCGACCAACGTCTTCATGACGAAAGGCTTGAAGAGCTCGAGCGCCATTTCCTTAGGCAGCCCACACTGGTGGAGCTTGAGGTGCGGACCGACGACAATAACCGATCGGCCGGAGTAGTCCACGCGCTTGCCGAGAAGGTTTTTGCGGAATCGGCCCTCTTTGCCCTTCAACATGTCGGAGAGCGACTTAAGCGGCCGGTTGTTGGAACCGACCACGGGACGAGTTCTACGGCCGTTGTCGATTAGCGCATCCACCGCTTCCTGCAGCAGTCGCTTCTCGTGGTTGACGATCGATTCCGGCGCGCGGATTTCGGTGATCTTCTTCAACCGGTTATTCCGGTTAATAATCCGGCGGTAGAGGTCATTCAGGTCAGACGTAGCGAAGCGCCCGCCATCGAGCTGCACCATCGGCCGAAGCTCCGGTGAGATGACCGGGATACAGTCCAGAATCATCCATGACGGGTGCGACTTGCTGGAAAGAAAGGCCTCCGCTACTTCGAGCCGCTTAATGGAGCGCGCGCGCTTCGGTCCCTGGGTGACGGCGATTTCGGCCCGCAGGTCATTCGCAAGCTTATCGAGGTCGACTTCCAGCAGCAGTTCTTTGACGGCAGCGCCGCCGAGGCCCGCTCGCACGATTCCTTCAAAGCTGATTCCGAGACGCCGCGTGAGGACTTCGATCAGCCGTTCGACCGCACGGTACTGGTCTTCGGTTATCAGCTCTTTCTTGGCTATTTTCTCCAGGTGGGCGAGCGACTCGGTGAGCTCTTCCATACGCTCGTCCGAGTCCTTCTCCTCCTGCTTGATCCGCTCGTTCAGGTACTTCGTTTTATCGACGATCGTCTCTTCAGACCAGGGCTCGATGACCTCGCCGGTCTCCTCGTCGGTCTTCGGTTCGGCATTCTCGGCGACTTCTTTACGAAACTCGCGCGTCAGGCGGTCGTTGATATGGCCGCGCTCTTCCGTGATGAGCTCGATCTCCTGCTCCACTGCCTGCCGGATCTCGCCGAGGTCCTCATTGATACGCCCTCGGTCCACGAAGGTGACGATGTAGCTGGCGAAGTAGAGCACTTTCTCCAGGGGCCGCGGCGAGATGTCCAGAACCAGCGAAAGGGGACTGGGGACGCCCTTGAGGTACCAGATGTGGCATACGGGGGCGGCGAGCTCGATATGGCCCATCCGCTCGCGCCGGACCTTGCTCCGCGTGACCTCTACGCCGCAGCGGTCGCAGATGATCCCCTTGAACTTGACCTTCTTGTATCGCCCGCAGTGGCACTCCCAGTCCTTGACCGGCCCGAAAATCCTCTCACAGAAGAGTCCGTCGCGCTCGGGCTTGAAGGTGCGGTAGTTGATAGTCTCCGGTTTCTTGACTTCTCCGAAAGACCAGCTTCGAACTTCATCGGGGGAGGCTATCCCAATCTGAATCTTAGAGAACGTACTGGCATCCGCCATTGTGTCTCCTCCCTATCGTGTCCCGGCCATGCCGGGGAAAACCATACTGTCGTCTGACGCCACGAAAGGGGGCAAGCCTGAGGCCCGCCCCCTTCAACGTGGCGGAATCTAGAACTCTTCCGGGGTCTCCAGCAGGCGGCGGCGGCGGCGCGCGGCTGCCTGCATCGGGTCCTCGTTCGGGTTGATGTCGTCGTCGCGGTCCTTCAAGTCTACTTCGCGGTCATCGCCGTCGAAGACCGTCACCTTCAAGCCGAGCGATTGGAGCTCGTTAACCAGGATCTTGAAGGATTCCGGAACTCCAGGCTCAAGCATCGTATCGCCCTTGACGATGGACTCGTACGTCTTTACCCGGCCAAGCACGTCGTCGGACTTGATGGTCAGGATCTCCTGGAGCGTATATGCAGCGCCGTACGCCTCAAGCGCCCAGACCTCCATCTCGCCGAATCGCTGACCGCCGAACTGCGCCTTGCCTCCCAGCGGCTGCTGCGTGACCAGGGAGTATGGGCCCGTCGACCGAGCGTGGATCTTATCGTCCACGAGGTGCGCCAGCTTCAACATATAGATGTAGCCCACCGTTACGGGCATGTCGAACGTGTCGCCGGTCATGCCGTTTCGCACCCAGAACTTCCCGGTCTCCGGATTCATTCCTGAGCGCAGCCAGGCGTTCTCGCGAATCGCCTCTACGAGCGCGGTGTAATCATATCTCTTATCCACATTGAGTTTGTCCGAGGACCAATCGATCGGCTGGAACCGGTACTTCTCCTTCGGATCGACCTCTTCTGGTTCTTTCTCATCATCTATCGTTTCATGGAGCGTGTCGAAGGTCTCCAGCTCTTCCTTGACGGCGCTCTTTATAGGCGGGCCGGAGACGATTCGGGAGATCCACTCCAGGCGGCCGCCCTTGTAAGTCTTCAATTCGGCGTCGAGCTTGGCGACCATCTGCTTTTCGAGCTCCTCGCAGCGCTTCAAGCGCTCCAGGGGATCTTCAAGCGCTATGAGGTCGCGCTCGGCGTCTTCCTCTTCGTCGAAGCTCATGCCCATCATAAGCTCCGTGTTTAGGTAACTGAGAAGTGTGCGGCGCCGCATGTAGACGGCCAGGCGGTCCATCTCCGACAGAATCTCGGCTTCGGTCGATCCTTCAAACGCCGGGTTCACGAAGGAACAGCTCAAGTGCTTTCCGACCAGGCCGAGGTGGGTCTCGAGAATCTGCCCGATGTTCATACGGGAAGGCACGCCAAGCGGATTCAGCACGACGTCGACCGGCGTACCATCCGGCAGGAAGGGCATATCCTCTTCCGGCAGGATCTTGGAGATGACTCCCTTGTTGCCGTGCCGCCCCGCCATCTTGTCGCCTTCCATTACCTTGCGCTTCTGGGCGATGTAGACGCGCACGAGCTGGTTGACGCCGGCGTTTAGCTCATCGGCCGGCAGCCGCACCATCTCGCCGTCGCACCGTTCACAGAGCGTGCGATCGGGCCTCTTGCTGAAGTTGTAGACCGTCTTGCAGCGGACACACTGGTACTTAAATCGGCTGAACACCTTGACGTCGACGACCTTACCCTTTTCGCCGTGCGGCACCCGGAGGGACACGTCGCGAGTCTCCTCCGCCTTCTTGCCGAAGATGGCGATAATCAGCCGCTCTTCCGCGGTGAGTTCGCCCTGGCCTTTCGGCGCGACTTCGCCGACCAGGATGTCCTCCGGTCGTACCTCGGCCCCGATGCGGATGATTCCGTTCTCATCCAGGTCCTTGAGCTGGTCCTCGCCGACGTTCGGGATGTCTCGCGTGATCTCTTCCGGTCCGAGCTTGGTGTCGCGCGCTTCCTTCTCGAATTTCTCGATGTGGATCGACGTGAAAACATCGTCCTTCACGAGCCGCTCGGACAGCAGGACTGCGTCTTCGTAGTTGTATCCGCCCCAGGGCATGAAGGCCACGAGTATATTCTGGCCCAGCGCAAGCTCGCCATTCTTTGTACAAGGACCGTCAGCCAGAATCTGACCCTTTCGGATTCGCTGGCCCTTGCTGACGATCGGCCGCTGGGTGATACACGTCGCCTGATTCGACCGCAACATATTTAGCAGCCGATAGGTATCCGATCGTCCTTCTGCCGTCTCAATGACGATTTGCTCAGAAGTTACGCGCTTCACCGATCCGGAACGCCGCGCAACGATGACTGCGCCGGAATCCCGCGCGGCCCGCTTCTCAACTCCGGTTTTTACAAGGGGCGCATCCGGTTTCAGGGTCGGCACGGCCTGGCGCTGCATGTTCGCGCCCATGAGCGCTCGGTTAGCGTCGTCATTTTCGAGGAACGGAATCATCGCCGTCGCCACCGAGACGATCTGCATGGGAGAGACGTCCATGTACTGGACCTGCTCTGGTTTAATGACGGGGTAACTGTCTTCGTATCGAACCTGGATCATCGGATTCACGAAGTGGCCCTTGTCATCCAGAGGCTCGTTCCCCGGCGCGATGTGGTACTTGTGGTCCTCATCCGCTGTCATGTATTCGATTTCTTTGGTCACCACGCCGCCCTTCACGTGGCGGTACGGAGTCTCCAGGAATCCGAACTGATCCACCCGGGCATGCACGGCCATCGAGCCGATGAGGCCGATGTTCGGGCCTTCCGGCGTCTCGATAGGACAGATTCGCCCATAGTGGCTGTGGTGAACGTCGCGAACCTCGAGCTTGGCGGACTGGCGAGATAGCCCGCCCGGACCGAGCGCGGAAAGACGCCGTTTGCTCGTCAGCTCGGAAAGCGGATTCGTCTGGTCCATGAACTGGCTCAACTGGCTCGAGCCGAAGAAGCTCTTGATGGCCGCGGATACCGGCTTGACCGACAGAATCACCTGCGGGATGATGTTGTCGGAATCCATCGAAGTCATGCGTTCCTTGGCGACCTTTTCCATGCGCAGGAAACCCATGCGAAGCTGGCTGTAAAGCAGCTCTCCCACCGACCGCACCCGCTTGTTCTCGAGGTGGTCGATGTCGTCCGTCGTCCCGGTGTCCTCCGCCAGGTTTATCATGTACTTGAGGATGGCCACCAGGTCTTCGCGCGTTATCGTTCGCGCTCTCAACGGCAAGCCGGTTCCGAGCTTCTTGTTCAGCTTGTACCGCCCAACCTTCGCCAGGTCGTAGCGCCGGGAATCGAAGAATATGGACTGAAGCAGATTCCGCGCCGAATCCGCAGTCGCGGGGTCGCCAGGCCGGATCTTCTTGTAAATGTCCAGCAGCGCTTCTTCCTTGCTGTTCGTTGGGTCCTGGTCCAGCGTAGCCTCGACGTAGCGGTGCGCGATGTACACGTCGATCGTCGGAAGCTCCAATTTGGCGATGGCGTTTGCGGCCGTCTTGTCTATCTTGTGGAAGGCCTTGACTATCTGCTTGTCTTTTTCGCCCTGAATGTCATCCGCCGCACGCTTCCCGATCAAGTCTTCGACGGTCGGATTCTCGAGAGTCACCCTCGTGCTGAACAGTTTCACGATATCGGCGGTGGTATCGGCCGGAGTGGAGAGCTTGACTATGTGTTTGCCCGCGAGCTTTTCCTTCATCTCTTCGAGTGAGACAAAGGTCTCCCCGGTTTTGTAGCTCTCGTACCGCTCGCGCTCAGCCTTCGTCGCGACGAGGCGCGCTCCTTGCTCGAACAGGACTTCGCCCGTCTTGCGCTCGGCGATGGGCTCGGCAAGGACGGCGCCCATCAGATAATCGTTGACCGATTGGAATCCGGCCTGTTCCGCCTCTACCTTTTTGAAGACCCAAAACTTGTCTTCGACCTGATCCAGGGTCATCTCATGCGGAATCGTCGCCGGCGCGAAGTGGTTCAGGGCGCGGAGCAGCGTGGTAAGCGGAAACTTGCGGGTTTGTCCGACGCGAACGGTAACCACGTCGCTGGCGTCAGACTCGATGTCGACCCACGCCCCCTCCGCCGGAATCAGCGTGGCGTAGTTGAGCACTCGGCCAGAAAAGTCCAGGTTGTCCTTGAAATAGACGCCTGGCGAGCGGGCGAGCTGTGATACCACGACGCGCTCGGCGCCGTTGATCACGAAAGTGCCTTTGTCGGTCATGAGCGGCAGGTCCCCAAGGTAGACCTCGCTCTCGATCATCTCCTTATTTGCCTGCGTAAGTTGGACCTTCGCCTTGATCGGCGACTCGAAGGTCATGTCCCGGTCACGGCAGTCATCGACCGTATACTTTGGCTCCCCGAGAGTGAAGTCCGTAAGGGAAATGGAAGTATTGCCGGTAAAATCGTAGATCGGCGAGAAGCTGTCAAAGAGCTCCTTCAGGCCTTCTTCTAAAAACCAGCGGTAGGAATCTAGCTGCAGTTCGACTAAATTGGGGATGTCTACAACGTGGGAAGTCTTCTTGGAAACATGCTGGAATTCTCGCAATGGTGGACCCTCCCTGCACAAAGCACGAATGTACATCATACCACAACGGATTGGGCGCGTCAATCCGTTTTCGCCCCGCTATTTCATTACTGTTTGACCGTAAACGCGTTGCAGGGGCGGTTGGCGAACCGCCCCTGCAGATGCAGAATCCGCGTACCTATTTCAGGGTGAATGACTTGATTGTGTCGCCTCGTTGAATCTTCTCCGCCACCTCCATGCCCTGGACCACCTTGCCAAAGACGCAGTAGTCGCCGTCAAGAGGAGAGTTGTAGGAGAGATTGATAAACCACTGGCTGTCGGCCGTGTCGCTGCGGGCTGACGACAGTGCCATGGCGACGCTGCCCCTGACATGCTTGAGGTTGTTCGTTTCGAACGGAATACTCTTGCCGGATCCGCCCTGGCCGATTGTGGGACCGTCGATTCCCGCCGTTTTCGTATCGGGATCTCCCGCCTGAACAACGAACCCTGGCTCGACGCGATGGATTTTGATTCCGTTGTAGAAGCCGTCCTTGACGAGACTCGTAAGCTGCTGCACTGTCTTGGGGGCAGCCTTTGGATACATCTCGATAAGGATATTTCCCTTGCCTTCCACCGAGAGCACGGTCTGGACCGCTCCTTCTCTAGGCGGGGTGAAAGCCGGCTCCGCGGTGGCTGACGGATTCGTCGTCGTCGGGTTGTTTGCGTCGGCGTTCATTGCCTGCCGGCGCTGATCCTCGCGTTCCTGGGGAAGTGGGGTAAGGTCCTTGGGCTTGCCGACGAGTAAGGAAAGTACGATTCCAACGATGGCGATGCCCATGACGATCAAGACAGCACGCATCACTCACTCCTATAAGTAGGTAGAATGTCGGTCGTCGAGGGCGACCTTACGCTATGGTATAATACCATTCCTGGGGACCGTCGGGGGCAAGTGAGCCCTTTCGGCGGCCTTTGTTCTTTACGGCGGAATCCGCTCACAAAGTTTCGTTTCGAAAGTGTTGATTGCTTATTGAATGTTGGGTCCGTGCTGTACGACTCAACACGCAACACTCACCACTCGAGACCTGCCAAATGCTAGCCCACCGTATCATCCCGTGCCTGGACGTAAAAGAGGGCCGTGTCGTAAAGGGGGTCAACTTCGTGAACCTGCGCGATGCGGGCGATCCGGTGGAGTTGGCGGCACGATACGATGAAATGGGCGCGGATGAGCTCGTGTTCCTCGACATAACGGCAAGCCATGAGAAGAGGGAACTGATCTTTGAAGTTGCCCGGCGGGTTGCGGAGCAGGTGTTTATCCCTTTTACGGTGGGCGGCGGGATCCGGCAGGCGGAGGATTTCCGCAAGATTCTAAGCGCGGGTGCGGACAAAGTCAGCGTAAACACTGCCGCCGTCAATAGTCCGGGCCTGGTTAGCGAAGCGGCGGAGTGCTACGGCAGCCAGTGCGTGGTGGTCGCCATTGACCCCAAGCGAGTGGGCGAATACCCTGACGGATCTCCGCGGTGGGAGGTGTTTATCCACGGGGGAAGGACACCGACCGGTCTCGATGCGCTGGAATGGGCGGAACGCGTGGAACACCTTGGCGCCGGCGAGATACTGCTGACCAGTATGGACCGCGACGGTACCCAGGCCGGCTATGACATCGAGCTGACGCGGGAGGTTGCGCGCCGGGTGGGTATTCCGGTCATCGCGTCCGGAGGCGCCGGTAATCCGCAGCATTGCCTGGAAGCCATCGTAGAGGGAGGCGCGGATGCTGCGCTGGTCGCCTCCATTGTTCACGACGGGAATTACTCAATCTCGGACATCAAATCGCACTTGAACAGCGCCGGCGTTTGCGTGCGTCAATAGAGGAGACTGTTGAAGGAGCTCGATGACTTGAAATATGACCGCAATGGGCTGATTCCGGCCGTCGTGCAGGATTCCGTCAACGGGGAGGTCCTGATGGTTGGCTACATGAACCGGGAGGCCGTTCAGAGGACCCTGGAATCCGGCCGCGTCACATTCTGGAGCCGCTCCCGACAGACGTTCTGGGTGAAGGGTGAAACCTCCGGCCATAGCCAACATCTTATAGGAATGTATATCGATTGCGACCAGGACTGCCTGCTGCTCAAAGTCGAGCAGGTTGGTCCCGCGTGCCACGAAGGATATCGCTCCTGTTTTTTCAGGCGCCTTTCCAATACAGGTGACAGTACCGAGTTAGTCGCGGAACGAATGAAGACGCCCGATGAGATCTACGGCGCACGATAACCCGCGGGGAACGGCGATCGATCGCTTGTTAGAAGCTCTCACTAAATCGTGCTCGCAACGGAACACTCCTCCGTTTCGTACAATCAATAGTGTCCTTCGGCGTTCTCCGCCGTCCGGAGTCGCCCGCAATCCTTTCTGCTCCCGGCGCATTCGCGCCGGTTTTCTTCAGGAGGTTGGTTATCCTATGCTCCGCGTGAGTTTCATCGCCGCAGGCGCCGTCTTATTCAGCTTCTCCGCAGTCGGCGCGCAAACGCCGCGCTACCCGGATGTCCTGCCTGTCAGCCAGCTCAAGCCGGGAATGAAGGGTTACGGACTGACCGTCTTCCGCGGCACCAAAATCGAAAAATTCGACGTCACCGTCGTTGGTGTGGTTAAAAAGGGCAGCTTGCTCGTGCCCGGCCATGACATGATCCTGGTCAAGATGAAGGGCGGCCCGATGACGGACCGCCAGGCCAACCTCATCCGCGGAATGAGCGGAAGCCCGGTCTACATCAACGGCAAGGTGATTGGCGCATTCTCTATGGGCGAGCCGACTACCAAGGAGCCTCTCGGCGGTGTCACTCCCATCGAGGACATGTTGGAGGCCTGGGACCCCAAGCTGCCCACAGAGCCGCTTGCCCTGAAATTGAGCGACGGAATCCGGATCGCTAAGCTAGGCAGTCCTATCGTCACCGGCGGGCGTCGGATTGAAAAGGTTGTATACAACGTGCCTCCTTCGAGCGGATTGCGCTCGCGCGGGACGACTCTGGTGATGCACCCGTGCACCACGTTCATGACGGTGTCAACGATGTCGAAGACAGCGCTGGCCAGGCTTCAAAAGGCGCTGGAGCCGTACAACGTGGAGGTGCTCGCAGGCGGTCAGACGATCGGTAATAAGCCGGGATTCAAAGGAGCGCCGCTCCTGCCGGGCGCCGCGTTCAGTATGATGTTGGCGATCGGCGACTTGCAGTCCGGAGCAACCGGAACGGTGTCCTATCGCCGAGGTAATCGCATCCTCGGATTCGGCCACCCGTTCCTCGGAATCGGTCCGATTGATGCGCCCCTCACTTCGGCCTGGATTTATGACGTCTATCCACTGCTCGCCGGTTCATACAAGATATCGAGCCCGGGTCCGGTCGTCGGCGCATCGACGCAGGACCGAAACTTCTCGGTCAGCGGCGAGATCGGGCGCATTGCTAAAACGATTCCGGTGACCGTAAGCGTAAGCGACATGACGACCGGGCGTTCAAAAGTCTTTCAGGTTCGTACTATATCCCACCCGAATCTGTATTCGTCCATGGTCTCCTCGGTCGTAAGCGCGGCCGTCGCCGAGATACGAAGCATACCTGGAGCGGCCATGGGCACCGTCGTGACTACGGTCGACGCGGAAGAGATCGGCAAAATCACGCGCCGGAATGTTGTCTTCGACCGCCGCAGCATCGACGCGGTTGCAACGGCGGACCTCGATGACCTTCTAAGTATCTTTACGTCGAATCCGTTCTATCCGGTAGGTATCAAGGGCGCCAGCGTAAAGGTGGAGATCAAGAGCGGCTATAACACCGCCCAAGTCGAACGGATCTTTCTGAAGGAAGGAAGGTACGAACCGGGGGAGACCGTCGATCTCGGCGTCGTCCTCAAGCCTTACAAAAAGCCGTCCGTGATCCGAACCGTAAAACTGACCGTTCCGGCGAACCTTCCGTCCGGCCGTTACCCGATTCAAGTACGCGGCGGCGCGGTTCCCGCGCCTCTCAACTTCGGTGGGTTTATCATCCGTTCGGCGTCGCCGCAGAATCCGGATCAGGCGCCGCCGGTGAGCATCCGCCAGATGGTGAATAGGTACAACGAGCGCGAGAAGAACAACGAGCTCGTGGTTCGGATGGTCCTTCCTACCACTGCGGTTAACGTTGAGGGCGAAAAGCTCACCAACCTGCCGCCCTCCCTGGACGCTCTACTGCGCACCTCGAAATCCTCCGGCGTTCGACTGGAGCGCGATGAAGTGAAGGCGGTCGTCCCGACGGACTGGGTCGTCGCCGGCTCGCAGCTCGTGAACATCAACGTGCAGCGCAAGGACACCCGCGAGACGACGCCGGGGGGACAACCGCCGGGCGGTTCCGGTTCGTTCCAGCCTACGGGGAGCGGCACAGGCAGTTTCTCGCAGGTCACCGTAATCGGAGAGGACGAGGAACAGGAGTCGGCTCCTATTCCGCTTGGAGAGGGATTCTCAGTCCCAGACAGCTCTCTGATATCCGGAAGGCAGGCGCCGGCGGCCGGTCCTCCATCTAACCCGCCGATCCAGGGCGCCCAGCCTCAATCTCCGGCCGCGACTGTTCAAACGCCGCCCGCGGCGCCGGACGCCTTCACCACCGAAAAGCCCGTTGCCAGGATCGCGGCCGTGTGGCGGCAGATGACGCGGACGGACTTCGCAAATGGGACCGCGCGGGGCGTCAGTGTGACTACCGCGGGGGACCTGCGTTTGGCCCGCAGCCTTCAAAAGCTCTACAACACCACCGAAGGATTCCTGTGGAGCCTGATTCCCGATGGCGCCGGACGCTTGATCGCCGGTACCGGCTCGCAGGGCCGGGTGCTGAGAATCGGACCTAACCGGACCATTGCGATTATTGCCCAGCTTCCTGAGATTGCGATCCACAGTCTGGTACGCTCCGCGGACGGGGCGATCTACGCCGCGACCAGTCCAAACGGGCGTACTTACCGAATCTCTGCGGACGGCAAGTTTCAGGTCGCTCACCAGGCAAAGGAAAAGTACGCCCTGGCGCTTGCGATGGATTCTAAAGGCAACGTCTTCGTGGGGACCGGCGGGGGAGGGACGATCTACCGGATTCCGCCTACCGGATCCCCTTCAGTCTTCTTCCGAACGCCGGCCCAGCACGTTCAGGCGTTGACTATTGATAAATCAGACAATCTTTACGCCGGCACCGCGACCGACGGCCTCGTGTACAAGATCACGCCGGAAGGAGACGGAAGCGTTCTCTACGACGCGCCCGAACAGAGCATCACCGCTATTGCCGTCAGCTCGAACGGGAGCGTCTACGCCACTACCGCGCCTAAAGGAGTGGTCTATAAGGTCGATCCGGACGGCGGCGCGCGGATGCTTTTCGACAAAGCGCCGACCGCCTTCACCGCGATTACCGCGGCCGATAACGATACCCTCTACGCTTCAGCAGGCAGCGTAATCTATGTGATTTCGAATGACCGCGTGGCGCCGCTTGAGAATCAGCTCGACGTGGATATCCTGTCGCTCTCGGTCGGGCAGGACGGAACGCTCTACGCAGGTACGGGAAACGTGGCGGAGGTCTATGCCGCGCTCCCCGTTGGTCAGCAGCAGACCGGAACGTTTGACTCCGTCGTTCATGATGCCAAACAGCGCTCACGCTGGGGATCGGTCCGATGGACTGCCTCTACGCCGTCGGGAACGAGCGTCGTCATCCAGACCCGAAGTGGTAACGTGGCCGAGCCTGACGCGACGTGGAGCGACTGGACTGCGCTCGGCCCGGATTCCGAGGGCGGCCGGTCCGTGAGCCCTGCCGCCCGTTACATTCAGTATCGAGTCCAGCTAACGAGCGCTCAACCAGGCGTCACTCCCGCGCTCCGCGACATCGCCATCACCTATCTGCCGAAGAATCAGGCTCCCACCGTGACCTTCCAGGCGCCGGCCGGCGGAGAGCGCTGGGCGCGGAATCAAACCGTGCGCTGGCAGGCGGTCGATCCGGAGAAGGACACCCTGAACTACCAGTTGTTCTACTCGCGCGACAACGGGGCGACCTGGACCCCGGTACCCGGAGGGACCGCATCCAGCGCGGGCACCAGTGGAGTGGCGCCGCCTCCGGCCGCCGCCGCTCCACCGCCAGCCGCGGCGCCGGCCAGACGACAGCCGCCACAGTCCGTCGCAGAGGTTACCGCGGTGCTGGATTCTGCAAGCCCGCCGGTTCCGGCAGAATTGCGCGCAGCTATTCTCGCTCAGGCGAGGGCATTGAACGACGAATGGGCGCAGCAGGCCGGCGCGTCGCCGACCGGCGCCCCCCCTGCAGCCGAGCCAGCCGTTCCGTCCAGGGAAACCAACAAGCCGCTCGATACGCGGAATCTCTCGGACGGGGCTTATGTGTTAAAGGTTGTCGCCACCGACCGCCCAAGCAATGCAGTGGACCCTCAGACGGCGGAGGCCGTTTCTGAGGCGTTCGTCGTGTGTAACACCGCCCCAGTCGTTACCGTGCTGCGGAATCCGTCCGTTGCAGCAAATGGAGTTGTGACGATGACTGGAAGCGCCGTACAGAGCCTGATTCCGATAACGGCCGTTCAGTTTCGTGTCGGAACCGGCGAGTGGCTGGCTGCCGCGCCGTCCGACGGAATCTTCGACGGCCGCCTCGAGAACTTCAGCATCACAACGTCGCCACTCCCAAAAGGAACCCACACTATCGAGGTAAAGGCGTTCAACGCAGCCAACCTCATCGCGACCGACAAAGTCACGGTTGAAGTGAATTAGGGGAGTGAGTTTTCAATTATCGCCTGAATTTCATTGATAACTGATAATTGATAACTGATAATTAGAAAAGGCTGCGACGCGAGTCGCAGCCTTTTCTCTTGCGCAGGCCTTCCTTCTCAATTGAGAGGAAGATGTTCGGCCCGGAACCGGGGCCATATCTTGCGGCGCCACCGGATCGCCCTGGTGGCGGAAGTCCAGAGGCCGGCCTCGCGGATGGCTTGCTCTACGTTCTCCCACCTGCCTCCCGCTTTCTCCACGGCCAGCCAGTAGCTTATCTCGTAGTCGATTACTTCCCTGGGGACGGATGGGTGCGCCAGCACCGCGTGGATGCGAATCGCCTTCTCGTTCCGGAACCGGTAGGAGAGGCCCGTCCGTCGTCGCGATGCCTGGAGCCAAAAAACTGAAAGCGGGCAATCGGAAAACCCAAAACGCAGCGCAATTTGCTGCGCTCGGAGGGTTATCTCCTCTTTGGTACGGAATCCGGGCTGCGCGAGATAGGCGCTCCAGGCGTCATTTAGACGTTTCTCAGCGTGGCCTTCTCGAGCGGCGGCGCGGGGAGCGCGAGCCTCGAAGACCGCCTGCCAGTGGTTCTTCCGCCACTCACCGGCCCGTTCTTCCAGGAAGTAGCAACCGCGGAGCGCCATCTCCTTGTCGATGACTCCGCCGCGATGAGGGTGAGAGTGAAGCTTGGGGAGGCCGGATGCATAACCATGGACGTAGTGCGCAAGCTCGTGCGCGATCGTTGCGTCGACCACGTACTCCGGCACATCCGGGTGGGCAAAGACCCCATTGATGAGAATCCGGCAAGTGCGCCCCTGGTTGAAGATGGATCCGTAACGGTATCGCGCGGCGCGTCCGAAGTTAACCTGGATGGGGTAACCGGCCGGGCCCTCGTGGTAATAGGTGTTCCAGAGGTGCAGCAGGCGCGATTCCAGCCAGGCGTCGTCACGCAGGGCGGTCGTGGACATGCGGATTCTTTCTCCTCGGGTGAGGCATCGCAAGACGGGGTCGTCGCGAATCCGCGTCCTGAGAGGGCAACTTAGAGCTAGCACCGTCAGGGGATCAGGGGGATTATAGCAGAGGCCGGTGGGTCCGTCAATAAGGGCAGACCCGAAAATAATACCGGTTTCCACCTCAGCAGTGGAACGAGCTATTAATAATTAACAATTATCAATGAGCAATGATCAAAGCAGCACAACTCTCCCGGAAAGCGCTGCGCTATGCCCGTCATTGTGAGCAGCGAACAAGCAACCTCGCAAACATACTGGGTTTTTAGTCTGTATCCTCGTGAGCCTTGCCTCCGGGCTCATCCATGCGGAACATTAGTCCACGTCCCAACATCGTGTGTTCCTGCGGGGATCACAGAATTTCGTCTGGATGTCGGAGTGGCGTACGCCGTGCCCGGACAATCCCCTCAACTTTCGTTGAACTTTCGCGATATGGAATAACCGTTCGGTCGGCCACGATGCTGCATCAATCAGGCATCTATGCCTTGCGACATTTTCGTGGCCGACCGAACACACCCGTGGCAGCCCAGGCGCTCCGCGAGGTGAATACGTTCGGAACGGAGATCGAAATGTTACCATCTCTCTGCACCTCCTCGGCTCGAGGGGGGCGGGGCGCTCGCGCGCCCATCTCCGGCGGCCTCCCCTGCATCTTCGCCGCCGTGTTGTTCTTCCTTTTAGCTGCAACGCCCGCTTCCGCCCAGGATACGATTCCGCTTAACGTAAAGTGCATCGGCTCAGCTCAGACGAGCGCGCCGGTCTTCACCGGAATTCCATTCCCCCTCGGCGCGCTCACCGATCCTAACCGGATTGACCTCGTCTCAGCCGGCTCCTCAGTTCCTCGACAGACGAGCGTCATTTCCAGTTACCCGGACGGCTCCATCCGCGTACTCCTAATCGGATTCCGCGTCACACTAACGGCCGGAGCTACACTCAGTGCGGAAGTCCGCTATGGTGGCGCAGCCGGGACCGCG
>JBKJZI010000156.1:0-7411 GCA_046715155.1 Chthonomonadales bacterium
ACGCCGCTTTGTTGAACATAGCGGATTCCGTCCAGGTAGACAAAAGCGGCGTCGAGCCGCCGCAGTCCAAAGTCATCGCAGTACGAGTACCGGCTGAATGGCCCGGGCGGATTCGCCTTCGGGGGTACGGGCGGTAATCTGGACGATATATGTGCCGGATGGAATGGAGACTCCGCGGTCGTCTTTCGTGTCCCACAGCACCTGGTTTAGACCACCGGGAGTCGCGCGGCCCGCGCCGAATCGTCGAATGACCCTGCCGGTTGCGTCTCTTACTTCCGCCGATACATCCGCCCCACCGGAGAGCTCGTAGCTGATGTCCACGCGGCTGCCTGCCGCCGAGCGGGTCTGGCGAGCCAGGACGTTCAGGACGCGCAGTCCATTGCGACTGCGGTCCTCTACCTCGATGCGGAACTTGCGGGTGGCCGCGTTGCCCGGTGTGAAGGTATATCCCGACGTGCCATCCAGATACTGGCGGCGGCCTGTGGCCGTATCCACCAGTACGAGCCGCGTGTTCCGCGGGACGCCGGTCAGATTGCCCCACGTGAGCGTATAAGGCTGGGTGGATTCCGGGGCGTTGAGCGTGATCTCCCAGGCTTCTCGGGACCCGAGTGGCTTTACGTCAGAAATGTATGCGCCGGAGCTGCTGCCCTCCTGCACGAAAGATACGGAGGGGATTCCGCGAGTGAAGTCCGGCGGGCGCAGGGCATCCGTCTTCGCATCGAATCCATTCGCTGCGCCTGGAGCCTGGCCCAGGTAGGCGGTGGCGCCGACGCCGTTTGGACCGCGGAGGACGAGCGGAATCGACCAACCCGGGGAAGCGTTGGGTGTTGAGCGTTGAGTGTTGAGAGAACGACTGACCCGTGCTGAACGGCCGCCGAGGCCGGGGTTCGGGAAGGATATTGTGAGGCCTTCGGAGACGAGGACGCGGATCCAGTAGCCCTTCCACGGCTCAAGGGTCACGGCCCTTAAGTAGCCGCTCTGGGCCGAGAATCCGTAGACCACGAGCTGGCCCACTTGAGGTATGTCAGTTGCCGCGATCCAGCCGCGTGAAATGGCTTGCTGAAGCGTCTGCGGTACATTGTCCGCCAGGTACTGGAATCGGAGATCATCGATGTTGACGGTTTGCTCGTAAGGATTGCCGATCTGATTCCAGCCGAAGAGGAGACCGGTTGTATAGGACGCCTCCTGGGCGAGCGTGCGGCCCCTGATGGTTGTCGTGATATTGTTCGGAAAGTTGGACCAGTAGCCGTAACCCGGAGTGAGTGGGTCCATACTCGGGTAGCGCAGGTACTTGTCTTCACCTGGCAGACTCTGACGCCATTGGGCCATGAGCAGGTTGGTATCGTTGAAGATCGGATTCCCGCTCGCGTCCGTGAGGGCGTCGGCGGCCTTCGGCCGAAGCGGGAAGATGGGGAACGAGATCATGGCAGGGCCGGCCGCGAAGGTGTGAGTCAGACTGGTTACCGGGTCCTGATTGGCGTAGAAGACGGAGACGTATTCGCGGTAGCCCACGTTCACGCGCCGTACGGTCGGGCTGCCGCCGACTGTAGGCGTAAAGGTGAGGGTTGCCCGGTTCGGACGGCTGAAAGCGGAATCGGGAAGAGCGGCGCCGAACGCGCCCTGCCTCACGGGAACGTCCTGGCTGATTCCGGTTTCGGTCTCGATGCGCATCGTGCCGGAATCGGCGCCTACGACTACTCCCCAGAAATTGTTCTGGGCCGTCTGTTTGCCCATAGAGCGCGGGGCGACGTAGAGCCTGACCGAATCGGAGCCGACGGGGAAGTCCATGGCGATGCGCATGCGGCCCTCTTCAACGGGAGCGCCGCCGATGGTATTGAAGAAGGTGGGCGCAACGGTCCCGAGCCCGTCGCGAATGTCCACCCGCTCGTACTGGGCCCCGAGGAACAGCCGCGTGGCGAACTCGAAGTCCCAATAGATCGGATAGCTGGTGCCGTTCAACTCGGTTTCATCGGAGTTGCCGCTCTGGTTTAAGATTGTGCGGTAATAAACCAGCACGACGCCCATTGCGAAGTCATCGTCCTGCGCGTTGTCGGGCCGGAGCGGGAATGCCCACGCGTAGAGCTTGTCGCCCGGGGTGATGCTTGTATCCAGGATGTACTGGCGCAGGTACCAGTCGTTGAATCCGAGCCCTTCCACCTGTGAAGCGACCTGCGCGGCCAGGTTCTTGAGGTCAGGGACGCTGTTTTTCAGATTCGGGTTGCCGGAGAGGGCGTGATAGTAGAGGTCATTGAATTGAGCGAAGAATCGGCTATTCTCGGCGGAGACCTTGAGCCATGCGGAGCCGGACATCTGAAGACGCGGCACGAGCAGTCCCGCCAGTGAGCTGGGATTGACCGGCTCGTTCGTTTTGCTAAGGGGAAAAAATCGGTCATTGCCGAGCGGCGGCTGATTGAGAAGCTCATAGCGGTCCAGCGCGTGCCAGAGCGGATCGGCCACGTCGATACTTCCCGCTCCATAGAGCGCTTCCAGCAAGGGGAGCACCTCGCGAACCGTAACCATCGTAGCGGCGCGCGCCATGCCCCTCTCCCACGCGTCGTAGGAGATAGCATTAGGCCCGCGGAAGGCCAGCGCCAGCATCTGTGTAAGGTTCAGGACCTTGGTTTGCGCGGCATTATACTGGGCGAACGTGATCTCATTGGTTGAGGCGTTCCAGATTCCGCCCGACAGTGCGGGACGGTCCGGTATGATGGTCGCGGTGGTATCGCCGTTTACGATTCGGACGGCGCCGCTCCACGAAGGCGCGCCGTAGACATTCTTCAGGGCCGGGTAGACAATATCGATTATCGCCTGCAACTCTTGTCGCTGAGCGATGGTCCACCCGCCGGGCTGGCCCTCGGGGACAAACTCGAACGAGAGATTGTTGGCGTCGTGTCCGCGAGTTTTGGCAGTGGCCGGAATCGCTAGCCGTCCGCGCTCGCGGATCAACACGATGTCGGGGATTCCGGGGGTGGTGCGGTTGATTCCGAACTTACGGATGGCGGCCATCTCGCGCTGGAGGATAGACTCCCTCGCCCGGCGCGCGGCGGTCAATTGGACGGCTATGGCGCGATCCACGGCGGGGCGGTTCGCCGCGTTCGGCACGTCCACGATGATTGCCTGCAGCGGCCCGTTGGAGACCGTATTGAAGCGCGCGTTGACGACGTTGCGGTAGGTCTGGGCGTGGGCACCCCCCAACCCCCCGAGGGGGGAGATAAGGGCAAGGGCGAAGACGAGGGTGGACCAGAGATGGGTACCGCGTACTCTCAAGGCAGACTCCCTTTAGGTTCACTATCGGGTCGCCGCCCGTGGGGGGTGTTGGAGGGCGTCCGGGGAAAATCCGTTTCGGGCGCAAGCCGCGCCGTCCTTATTACGGACGAGCAATGCGGCTTTGTTCCAGTTTTACCAAAATGCGAGCGGATCGGACCGATCGGACCGATCAGACAGATCGAGCTGAAGCCATATTGCGTTGATTTCTTCGGGAATGTATAATGGGCCGACTCGGTAGGGTCGGAGGATCGCTATGGCGCAGGGGATCGTGGTTACGACGACGTTCGAAGTGCATGGTCATCGCGTCGTGCGGCAACTGGGAATCGTCCGCGGAATCACCGTTCGCACGCGTGGAATCGGTGGCAAGATCTCGGCGCAGTTGCGCGGGCTGGTCGGCGGCAAAGTCGAGGCCTACGTCTCCATGTGCGAGGTTGCGCGGGCCGAAGCGATGGAACTGATGCTCACGCACGCCCACGAGCGCGGAGCCAACGCCGTCATTGGGATGCGATACGATGCTAACGAAGTGGATCAGGGAATGACGGAAGTGCTCGCCTACGGCACCGCCGTGGTCGTCGAGCCGATTCCGGAAGGGTGAACATGGTCTGTAGAATCTGTAGAACCGAGAATCCGGAAGGCCGCGAGACCTGTATCCGGTGCGGAGAGCAGCTCCTGGATATCCGCGGCGTGATGACGCGCGACCGTTGGGTCGGGAAGGCCATCGCGGCAGCCGTGATCGGAGTGTTCGCGGGCGGAGGGCTTGGTGTGGCCGCGGGCATCTTGATCGGCGGGCTGTCCGGCGGAATGGAGGACGCAATCCTCGGCGCCTGGGCCGGAATCTGGATCGGAGCGATTCTCGGCGGAATCGTCGGATTCATCCTCGGTGTGATCGTCAATCTGAATAAGTACTGACTCTGCGGCGTATTCTGAGGACCGAGCACGAGGACGAGGACGACGACGAGGACGATGTCCCCAACGCCCAACGCCCAACGCTCAACGCTCAATGCCCAGGCCCGGCGGAATCAGCGGCTTGGGCTCCTGTTTGCTTCTCCATGGCTGATCGGTTTTGCGGTTTTCATCGCCTATCCGATTGCTGCCTCGCTCTATTACAGCTTCTGCTCGTATGACGCGATCCGACCGCCGCGGTGGGTGGGAATTCAGAACTATCAGCGGATGTTCGGGGAGGATGACCTTTTCTGGAAGTCGCTCTCGAACACGCTCTACATCGTCGTTATCGGTCTGCCGCTTGGGCTCGCCGCCTCGCTCGGAATCGCCCTGCTGCTGAATCAGAAGCTGAAGGGGATGGCGTTCTATCGGACCCTCTACTACTTGCCGTCCATCACCCCTATAGTCGCGAGCTCCATTCTCTGGCTCTGGCTGCTGAATCCGGACATGGGGCTGGTGAATCTGGGGCTGACGAAAGTAGGCGTCGCCGATCCGCCCTCCTGGCTGACCGACCCGGCGTGGGCGAAACCGGCGCTCATCCTGATGGGGCTGTGGGGCGCAGGCGGGAGCATGGTGATCTACCTCGCCGGCTTGCAGGACGTACCGGAATCGCTGTACGAAGCCGCTTCCCTGGATGGCGCCAACCGCTTCCAGCAGCTCCGGAACGTCACCCTTCCCATGCTCTCGCCGGTCATCCTCTTCAACCTCATCATGGGCCTCATCGGCGCGTTCCAGTACTTCACTCAGGCGTACATAATGACGAACGGCGGACCGGAAGATGCCACCACCTTCTACGCCCTCCACATGTTCAACCGAGCCTTCATGGACTTCAAAATGGGCTACGCCTCCGCGATGGCATGGATCCTATTCCTCCTCACCCTCGCCGCCGCCCTCTTCGTCTTCCGGACTTCGGCGCGATGGGTCTATTACGCGGGGGAAGCGAGATGATTGCCCGTGCGCTAGTCGCACACGCCATCCTCCTTGCCCTCGGAATCCTCTTCGCGCTGCCGTTTTTTTGGCTGGTGTCCACGGCGTTGAAGCCGGATGAGCAGTTGTTTAAGATTCCGCCGGTTTGGATTCCGAAGCCGCCGCAGTGGGGGAACTTTCCGAAGGCGCTGACTTACATTCCGTTCGCGGAGTACACGTGGAATACGCTCAAGATCGCCGGGCTGAACGTGCTCGGAATCCTCTTTTCGTGTTCGCTGGTGGCCTACAGCCTGGCGAAGATTCCGTGGCGCGGGCGGAATCTGGTCTTCCTCTCGCTCCTGGCGACGATGATCCTTCCGGCTCAGGTGACGCTGATTCCGACGTTCAGCATCTTCAAGACGCTCGGTTGGATTGGAACGATCTTGCCGCTGGTTGTGCCGAGCTTTTTCGGAGGCGCCTTCAGCATCTTTCTGCTGCGGCAGTTCTTTATGACGATTCCGAGCGAGCTCTCGGACGCCGCGCGGATCGACGGATGCTCCGAGTTCGACATCTACCGCCGAATTATGCTGCCGCTCTCGAAGCCTGCCCTTGCGACCGTCGGACTCTTTACTTTCATCGCCTCGTGGAACGACTTTCTCGGACCCCTGATGTACCTCACCGACGAGCGGACTTATACACTCTCACTCGGCCTCCAGCGCTTCGTAAGCCAGCACGGCGCCGAGTGGTCGCTCCTCATGGCCGCCTCGACCGTGATGACGCTCCCCATTATCATCCTCTTCTTTTTCGCGCAGCGAACGTTCATACAGGGAGTGACTCTGACTGGGATCAAGGGTTAACCTGCCGTCGGTTTAAACCGACGGCAGAGAAATCGGCGATGTCCTTCGGACAAGGTGCGCTCGAAGCGTAGGTCTGAGAAATTACAGCGCCTAATCGGCTTGTTTGGCGGCCCAGAGGAGGCCGCGGCGCAGGATTTCTTTGTGCTCAGGAATCCCGACCACTTCGGGCGTATGGCCGAGGGAGCTGTAGAACACGCGACCTTTGCCGTGATAGCGCGTCCACAGCACCGGCATATCGAACTGCCCGTTAGGCACGTGAGGCCCATCGGCTGTTGGGAATCGAGTGGTTCCCAGGACGTGGTTCGAGGGGTCTACGTGCATATAGTACTGTTCGGATCGGACAGGGAAATCGCGGATTCCACGGGTGATGAAGTTATCGTGGTCGGTGATCTGGACCGTGTATTCAACGCCGTCGTTTCCGGGGTGGGCGACCCACTGGCCCCCGGTCATGAACTGGTAATCCGGTGCGTCGCGAAACGAATCGCACATCCCCCCGTGGCAACCGGCGATTCCCACGCCATCAACTACGGCTTGTACGAGGGGCTTGAGCTGCTCGTTCGTGATCTTTCCCATCGTCCATACGGGCACGATCAGGTTCAAAGTGGAAAGGTCGGATTCCGCGAAGTTGTCCAGCGAATCCGTGACCTGTACCTGGAAACCTTCGCTCTTCAGGATTACCTCGAAGATCGTGGCGACTTCCCTCGGAAAGTGTCCTTCCCACCCACCCCAAACGATCAAGGCGCTAGATGCCAAGGAAATCATCTCCTGCCGGCAATGGTTCCGGCCTCCGTGTCTTGCCTGATACCTCGTAATGTCGTCCGGATTCCGATGCCGTGTGGATGCCCTCCATCACTTCGAGCACGTGGAGAGCGAGGTCGCCGGAGGCGCGGTGCGGGCGGTCGGATTCGATGCCGTCTGCCATGTCGGCCAGGCCGATTCCGCGGCAGTTGTCGGTTAGTCCGTGGGTCAGAGCAACCTCTTCCCAGGCGGAATCGCCGGGTTTGCGGAGCATGACGGGACCGCCGAAGGTGTTCGGATCGGGCACGAGGAGGGATCCTTCGCTTCCATAGACCTCGATGCGCGGCAGGGTGGAGAACCAGGTGTCGAAGGTCATAAGGATTGTCCCGACCGCGCCGCTCTCGAAATCCATCACCCCGGCGACGTGGGTCGGAACCTCGACCCGGATTCTCTCACCGTGCTTAGGCTGGCTGGTGATAGTACGTTCCGGGAAGGTGATGCGCGCGGAGCCGGTAACGCGCCGTATTGGCCCCAGGAGATGGACGAGCGCTGTTAAGTAGTACGGACCCATATCCAGCATTGGCCCTCCACCGACTTCGTAGTAGAACGCCGGGTCGGTGTGCCAGCTTTCGTGGCCATGGCACATCATGAAGGCGGTCGCCCCGACCGGCTGGCCGATGACGCCGTCGTCGATGAGTTTT
>JBKJZI010000157.1:0-17147 GCA_046715155.1 Chthonomonadales bacterium
GCCTGGCGGGCGGCGTGTCCACCGAGTTCCGCAAGTTTAGTCATCCCCACCCTCTCTTCTACAGCCATGGAATGGGCAGTCGGATCTGGGATGTTGACGGCAACGAATACCTGGACTTCACGCTCAGCCAGGGCCCGTTGATCCTCGGGCACAGCGATTCTCACGTGCTCGAAAGCGTGACCCGCGCATCGGGTGATGGACAGCTATTCGCGGGCCAGCACCTCCTGGAGCTCGAGCTTGCGGAGACCCTCCAGGGAATCATTCCCTGCGGCGAACGCATCAGGTTCAGCCTCTCCGGGTCTGAAGCCGTTCACACCGCGCTGCGTACCGCGCGCGCTGTCACCGGGCGCCCCAGGTTTCTGCGGTTCGAAGGGCAGTACCACGGCTGGCTTGACAATGTCGCCTTCGGAATCTCCGCGCCAACGGAAGAGGCGCTGGGGCCGCGGGAGCAGCCCACGCAAATACCCTGGACCGCGGGCCTGCCGCCCGGAGCGCAAGAGGAGTCGCTGATTCTGCCCTGGAACGACCTCGATCTGGTCGAAACTACTCTGAGCAAGTGTTCCGGAGAGTTAGCGGCTATCATCACCGAACCAGTGATGTGCAACAGCGGCTGCATCCTGCCTGAGCCCGGATTCCTTGGAGGTCTACGAAGGCTCTGCGACGAGCATGGAATCGCGTTGATCTTTGACGAGGTCATAACCGGATTCCGTCTTTCTCTCGGCGGCGCGCAGACATACTTCGGTATTACTCCCGACCTGGCAATCTTCGGCAAAGCCATGGCAAGCGGCTATCCGATCAGCGTACTGGCGGGTCGAGAGAAGTGGATGCGCCCAATCGCGGAGGGCTCGGTAATTCACGCCGGCACGATGAACTCCGGGAATCCGAGCATCGCCGCGGCAGCAGCCACATTGGAGGTTCTCGAGGCTGAGGGGGTGCATGAACGCCTGTTCGCTCACGGGAAGACGCTAATGGAAGGGCTTCGCGCTGCCGCCCGCATCACAGGCACTATCATGCTGATTCAGGGACCAGGACCGATGTTTCACGCCGGATTCACGACCAGAGATCGGGTCTCTGAGTTCCGCCACACTTTCAGCTACGACAAAGCGAAGTACGCCCGCTTCGTTGCCGGGATGCAGGAGCGAGGCGTAAGACTTATCGGCCGCGGGCTTTGGTATATCTCAACAGCCCACATGGCGGAAGACGTCTCACAAGCCGTGGAGGCAGCCCGCGCCGTTCTGTTGGAGATCAGCGATTGAGCAAGCGGGTCCTGCTGGCCGGCCTTTTTCACGAGACCAACACCTTCGTAGGCGGCCTTACTTCTTTGGAATCATTCGAGATCCGCCGCGGTTCCGAGATGTTCAGGGCGGAAGGTGATAGCTCGCCGCTTTCCGGCGCGCTCGCCGTTGCTCGCGAGTGCGAGTGGGACCTGCTCCCCGTAATCGATATGCGCGCGATGCCTGGCGCCACGGTTGCAGATGAAGCTGTGGAGCGCTTCTGGTCGGCCTTTCGCGAAACGGAGCGGCGCGAAGCCCCGGTAGGAGTGGACGGAATCTTCCTCGTCCTGCATGGGGCAATGGTCAGTGAATCGCTGCTGGACGTGGAGGGAGAGGTACTGTGTCGAATCAGAAGCCTCCCTCGGCTGAGCGAAGTTCCCTTGTGCGGCGTACTCGATTTGCACGCCAACGTCACCGCCGACATGGCGTCGTTCTGCAGTGGGCTGATCGCCTACCGCGAAAACCCTCACACGGACGCCGAGATTGCCGCTCGAGATGCCGCCTACTTGCTGGACCGGCTTATGCGGACCGGAGAAAGACCAACCACGGTCTGGGATCGCCCGCCGATCGTCTGGCCGCCTACCGGGACCGGCACCGCTGACGATCCGATGCGGGCGTTGGAGAGACGCTCGAGGGAGATCGAATCGGCCGAGCCGGATATACTCGCGGTCAACGTCTTCGGCGGATTCTCCTTCGCCGATACGCCCGATACCGGCGTCGGATTCTCTGCCGTTACCGTGGGTGACCCCGCGTTCGCACAGGATTACCTTCGCGAGCTGAGCGAAATGGCCGTTTCATTGCGTGATCTCGGCAATCCCACGCGAATATCGCTCGACGAAGCGATTCGCTGTCTCTCGGCGCATGATCGCGGACCGGTCTTGCTTGTGGAACCGGCGGACAACATCGGAGCGGGCGCGCCGGGAGACCTCACAATCGTACTAAAGGCGCTCGTGGAGAACCGGATTCCGAATGCCGGAGTCATTATTAGCGACCCGATGACGGTATCCGCGCTGCAGACGCGGGCTGTCGGGGAACAGTTCTCAACTGAACTGGGCGGCAAGAGCAATGTGGTCGGATCAGGGCCGCTTCCACTCGAAGTGGAGCTGATCTCGAAGAGCAACGGACGGTTCACCCTGGAAGACCCGAAGAGCCACCTTGCATCCCTGTTTGGCGGGCACATCGATATGGGCCCGTGTGCGGTCGTCCGGCACGAGGGTGTTCGAATTCTTCTCACGAGCCGGAAGAC
Organism: Chthonomonadales bacterium; assembly: GCA_046715155.1. Lineage (GTDB taxonomy): Bacteria > Armatimonadota > Chthonomonadetes > Chthonomonadales > CAJBBX01 > JBKJZI01. Next base: position 2,521 of record JBKJZI010000157.1, read on the forward strand.
TCCGCCCTTCGATCTGGGACAGTGGCGCAGCCAGGGAATCAATCCGGAGTCCCTCTCAGTGATCGGCGTCAAAGCGGCGGTAGCGCATCGGAGAGCTTACGATCCAATAGCCGCGGCCAGCTTCACCGTCGACACTCCCGGACCATGCTCCGAGAATCTGCGGCGCCTGCCATTCCGAAGGATTCGGAGACCAGTCTTTCCTCTGGACGAGTGAATAGGAGCCAGTGCCGATGATGCGTTATCTTCAGAGCGCCGATCCATTGCCCCTGCCTTTCACCCCGGCGACTGTCGTGGGTAACCTCATTTTCGTGTCCGGCCAGGCGTCCACCGATAAGAGTGGCGCAATCGTAGCGGATTCGTTTGAAGGGGAGGTCCGTCGCTCGATTGAAAACATGCGCCGGATTCTGCAAATGGCGGGAACGGATCTGGATCGAGTCGCCCAGGTTCGAGCCTACGTCCGCGATCCCGCGAATCTGCCCCTCTATAATCAGGTGTATCGCGAGTACTTCACGGAACCTTATCCTGCCCGAACCACGCTCACCGACTGCCTGCCGGACAGCATTCAGTTCGAGATCGACTGCGTCGCCCTGATACCCGCAGACGAGTAAGCAACGCGAATTCAGGCGAGCTCGGTAGGAAAGTGCGAGAGAAGCTCTACCCCGTCGGGCGTGACAAGGTAGTTGTTCTCGATGCGGATTCCGGCCCGCAGCTCCTCGCCGTATAGCCCCGGTTCCGCGGTAATGACGTCGTCAATTTGAAAGGTATCGTCCCAGTTCGGATTCAACCTCGGCGCTTCGTGCGCGGAAAGGCCGATTCCGTGGCCCAGGTGATGGTGGAATCTCCAACCGCGGAATCCGTCGAGCATCGCGAAAACCTCCTGGTAGACGTCTTTGCAGCTTACGCCGGGGCGAACTGTCTCCTCGACATACCGCATGGCCCGCATAATCCGCTCGTATGCGGCCGTCTGCACTTCGGCCGGCCGGCCGCCAATCACGAAGGTTCGGCAAAGGTCGCTGCTGTAGCCCCGATACACCACGCCCAGGTCCAGAATGGCGGTTTCCCCGACCTCCACCGTGCGGTCGCGAGGGAGGCTGCCAAGCGCTCCGCACTGAAAGTCATTGCCGAAGTCCGTTATTGGCTCCCCCACGGCTTCAGTGGCAGCCGCCCGCATAGCGGCATACAACTCCACTTCCGTCACCCGGGACTCCAGTAGCTCGCGTGCCCGCGCATAGGCGGTTTCGCATCCCGCGATGCCTGCCCTAAGCATCGCCACCTCATCGATATTCTTGGTCCGCCGTAGCGCAAGTATCTGCTGAGACACCAGCTGACTCCGTGAGGTCTCTAATCGACCGCTAAGCGGCAGAACGTCCGTCCCGATCCGCCCTGCCGGTTCAAGGTGCGGTTCGAGCGCACGCCGGAGCTCGGATTCCGGGTCATCGATGAGCGTCGCAAGTCGCTGCGCCTGATAGCTACGGACTTCATCTGTGGCGACGGGGGAATCCGGAAGTCCGGGACAAGCGAGGATCGTACTTCCGTCCACGTTGACCAGAAGCGCCGCGGGTGCCAGAACACGTCCAACCCGCCAGTACCCGGAGAAATAGTAAACGTGCCGTGGATCGGCGATTAGCGCGGAATCCAGCTTCTCGGCCGCGAGGAGATTTCGCAGTCTTTCCTGCCGTTTTTGGCATCCTTCCAGTGAGAGGCCGACGCTCACGAATCCCCGCCCATCCTTTGAAGCTCATCCAGCTCTATGGTGGGACACGGCCGCTTTGCGACCATACGCTCCACCGATGAGAGGTCTTTGAATCCGGAGCCGGTGACCAGGCAGACTATTCCCGCCTTCGGGTCGATTTCGCCGTTCCCGGCTGCCCGAAGCGCTCCCGCCAGGGCGACGGCGCCCGCCGGCTCGGAGAAGATTCCCTCGTCCCGTGCCAGCATGGACTGCGCTGCCCATGCCTCTCCATCCTCCACAAGATGCCCCGTGCCTCCCGAGCGGCGGCAGGCGGCGAGCGTCTCGTCACCGTCGATCACATCAGGCACCTGCAGCCCGCTGATCTGCGATGTACAGACTACCTTCCTTGCCCGGTCTTCACCTCTTCGCAGCGCCCCGGCGATGGTGTCATTACCAACCGGCTGCACACACTCGATTCGCGGAGAGCAACCGGAATCGACCTCGAATCCGCGCGCTATCGCCAGGGCCAACCCCCCGCCGCCCGCGGGACAGAACACGTGATCGATCTTCCCGTCGGACTGTTCCGCAATCTCATATGCAATGCTCTGGACGCCGGTCATTCCGATGGGGCTGTAATGATAGGCGCTAATTTGCAAGGCGATGACTGGATTTTCCGCGCGTTGGCGCAGTGTCTCAAACGTCTGTCGCGTAATCTCCGCATCCGTTCCAAAACCCCGAACGCGATAGATTTGCGCGCCGTAAGCCAGCATCTGCCGGAGCTTATTGTCCGGCGCCGTCTCTACCACCGCGATCTCACAGGCGATTCCAGCGACCGCGCAATATGCTGCCAACGCCGCTCCTGTGTTTCCGCTAGACGTAGCGAGGCATCGTGTACGGCCAGTCGCGACCATGCTCGAGATCGCAAGTGAGGCGAACCTGTCCTTATATGAGCCGGACGGGTTTGCGGATTCCACCTTAAAAAAAAGCCGGTTTAGGCCGGCTTCAGGCCCGATCCGGCGAGAACGAATAAGCGGCGACTCCCCTTCGCCCAGGGTCACGCGAGATTCCGCGCGCACGGTCTCTGAGAGATCGCTCCAGCGCCATATGCTCACGGAAACTCCTCTGGGAACTGCAACCGTTTCAGGCCATAGCCGAGGTGCTGGTGCGTCCATCCCCCGTCGATCAAAAACCGCGTACCCGTCACGTAGCTTGCCTCGTCGCTCGCAAGCCAAACAAGCGCCTTTGCAACTTCAGACGGTGTTCCCGGCCTACCAAGGGGCACGGAATCCCTGCCCGCAGCGCTGATTCTATCGGAAAGACTGTCCCCATCCGGCGTTCGATAGTCAGCGCTCATCTCCGTATCGATCCAGCCGGGATTCACCGCGATGACTCGGATTCCGGCGGGGCCGTAGAGACACGCCAGCTCGTAGGTCAGCGCGTCCAGGCCCCCTTTGCTCGCAATGTAGGCTGGGCTGGTTCCCGCGGCGCGCTCCGACATCATGCTGGATATGTTGAGAATCACGCCGCCCTCGCCGCGTTCCTCCATCGCCTTCGCCGCCCGTTTCGCCAGAAACGCCGGGGCGGTTAGGCAGACTCGCAGCGTCCGGTCCCACGTCTCGACGTCCATGGTCCGTAATGTCTGATGAGTCCTCCAGGCTGCGTTGTTAACCAGCACATCGATACGCCCCCAGCGCGCAATCGTCCGATCTATCGCCGATTCGGCGCGGCCAAGGTCTTCCAAATCGACCACTTCAGTGAGAACGTCTGCGCCGCATTCACGAGCACGCGCGACAGTGGTTTCCAGGAGACCCGGCTCCAAATCCAGCAGGACTACTTCGTAGCCGTGATCCGCGAAAGCAATCGCCGCCGCCGCGCCGATTCCGCGCGAAGCGCCAGTTACGAACGCCACGGGTCTCGAGTTCATCGATCCGGATCCACTTCGAGCACCACCGCCAGGCTGTCGCCTTCGCGCACGGCCGGAAACGTGCGCAGGACGAGCACTATCCCCTCCTCTCTCGTTTGAACGGGTACGACATTCTTCCCGAGTGCGTCCGTCACGGCGCCCAGCAACTGCCCGTTAGTCACCGAATCTCCGAGCCGGACCGCGGTCTCGAAGTAGCCGTCGCACGGTGACGGATTCTGAATCTGCATGTGGCCGGAATCCGCTCGACCATCCTCAACCACGTGCGCTATACGGGAGGGTGGTGCGTCCCGTTGAATCATTCCTAGCTCAGCCATCACATTGAGGCAGCCTTGAATGTACGCGTCCACGCCTGCAGGATCGCACGTCGCGGCCCCGTAATACTCGGCGTAGATGGCCGGTACCCCCATTTCTCTGGCAACTGACATCGAACGGCCTTCGAGATTTGGAGTCGTACCCCAGACCACCGGTAAGTTGAACGCCCGGGCCATGCGGCGTTGAGTGGTGAGCACGTCAGGATTCGGGTGGAGCATGTAGCCCGTCATCGGATATACCGAGAGCGTCGTACCGCCTGTGTGCAGATCGATGTAATTGTCCGCCGACCGAATCAAGGAACTTAACTGGTGCGCGATGCGTTCCGTAACGGTGCCGTCAGGACTGCCGGGACAGGTGCGCGCCAAATCCAGGCCGTCCTCCGCGCAGCGATGTCCCCGCCTGAAGGCCGCTTCGGTTACGACCGGTACCAGCGTCACGCTCCCACGCATCGCTACCGTTTCCAGATCGCGCGCGAGTCGGCGGATGGCCGCCATGGGCTCAAATTCGTCCCCGTGAACGCCGCCGGTAACAAGGAGATGAGGGCCAACGCTGGCGCCTGCAATGGTCTTCGATTCGATCTCGGATTGCATTGTTTGCCGTCCCAAGAACATAAGGCTTGCGATTTGTCCGACAAATTGGAGTACACTCCTAAAATCGGACACTGAGTTAACGAATGGTATCCTTGTGCGAAAGGCGCCATTCAATGGCGCTCAAGTGTAGTCAGTTTACCAAGGAATTCAAGGTCCAGGTCGTTCATGAGGTGCAGGCCGGCAAGTCGCTTGCACAGGCAGCACGTGAGCATGAACTCCACCCCGGCACTATCATCGAATGGTGCAAGAAACACGAGAAATACGCTGAGCGCGCCATCCAGGGCAACGGCCGCTCGTATAGAGATGAAGCCAAGATCGCCGAGCTGGAGCGTATGGTCGGTCAGCAGGCGATGGAGATCGCACGGGGCAGGACATACCTTACATCCTGCCCCGCGGTCATCGTGGCGGGTCAGAGCATTCCCAACTTGCGCGCCTTCTCCACAGCATCATAAATCGTCTTCACGCCGAAAGCGTCCAAGATCATCCTCCGCCGACCTTGGATCGTTGTCCGTGGAACCTTGAGCTTCTCCACGACCTGCGCGGTCGTTGCGCCGCGGGCGTAAAGACGGAACACCTCCCAAACCTTATGGGCCAGGTATACCGGATCATCCTTTCCGACCATCGGGCTCTGATAGCCTCCGAACGGCAGCTTCGCGAACTCGGCGCGGATTCGAGATTTGGCCATCTCCGCGGCATCTTCCAGTTTCCGGATTCCGAGTCGCTTCCTGATCTGGTACTCGAATACTTTGAGTGTCTGAAGGGTGACCTTCATTTCTGCCGCTATCTCCGCTGAGCCGAGACCTTGGCTCTGATGGTAAAGGTAAACCAAGGTCCGCGGGGATAGTCCCGCGACCCCATTTTGGGCCCTATGCCAGTTCGGCTGCGCGTGGGGTACCAACACGTCGACTTCAGACATCAGGTAAAGCTTTATGGATACCCGGTTCGCCTTGTTCTCAGCAGGGTACACTGCGACCCGCTCAACCGCAAGCGCCAGAAGCTGTCGCCGCTCGTCCGGGTTGAGGTTCTCCCAGACCGTGGGGAACGACAGGATGGCCGCCTGAACACGCTCAGCAAAGATCTCCCCTTGCTTCCGGTTCTGAAGCGATAGTACCACCTGCTCTAATTGACTCTCGATATCAACTTTCTCCTCGAGGAGCTTTCGGTTGTACGACGAGAACTGTTCTTCGGTGATGGTTTGGCGCAGGAAGGCATCGTACCAGCCTTCCAGCCTCGCCTGGATCGAAGCTACCTGGCTCGAAAGGACTTCCTGACGCTTCAGGAACGCGGAGGCGCCGCGGTCTGCGGACTGTGCGGCCTCCTCCAAGAGGATCTGTTTGAATTCGGCCTGCTCCGAATACTTGGCAACTTCGGCTTTGACAGCGTCCTCCAGAGCATCTGCCCGTATTCCTACTCCTGGACACGTCCATCCGCCGCAGTCCGCCTCACGCACACAGCGGAACTTATGATGCGCGCTGCGGCGAGGATCCCAGCACACGTACAGCCGCTTGCCACAGACGCCACAGGTCGCGAGGCCCATCAGCGTTGGGAGTACCCGCTGGGCGCGGCTTGTCCTCCACCGCTTCCGGTCTTGAATCACTGCAAGGATCTGTTCGCGCACCTCAGGATCGAACAGACGTCTTTCGTAGTGCTCACCTTGACGGGGGCCGTTACGGGTAGGGACCATCCCTGCATGCAAGGGATTGCGAAGTACTCGCCGGATGATGCAGGGAATCCACTTGCCTCCTAGAGGCGAAGGCACTCCCATCCGGTTGAGTTCAACCGCAATGCGCCTTACGCCCCATCCCCTCAAACACCAATCCTTCATTTGCAGCACCCACTTGCCCGCATCCGGATCGGGTTGGACTCTCCGCCGGCCCCGCTCCGGCACCTGATCTAGCGGCTCCCACTGCCAGCCGTACCCCACCTGACCCTGGTAGTAGCCCTGCTCTTGCTTCGTGGCGATCGCATCCTTGCAGCGTTTGATAACGGTGTCCCGGTAGAATCCATCAAATACCGCCATGACCCCGGCCATCGCCTTGCCTTCGGCGCTTGCGAGGTCCAGATTCTCCGTCACCGAGACGAAGTCGGTGCCGCTCGGAGAAATATGATCTTCATGGAACTGATGGAACCAGCGTGGACTCCGAAAGAGCCGGCTCATGGAGTATACGATTAGGATGTCGAACTCTTTGGTCCGAAGCTTCTCCGCAATCTCCCTAAGCGTAGAGCGCGTGCGCTTTTCGACTCCGGTGGCTTCGGGACCGTACCCTCCGCTCACTCCGTTATCCCGGTAAACAATCACATCGTAATTACCGAGTCCGAGATTGTTGTCGAGCCATTGCCGGATTCGCTCCGGTTGAGTCTCAAAAGTGAAGCTGCCGGTTTTCTCGTCATCTTGGGACACGCGTTCATATTGAAGAACTTTGAATCGGTGTCCATTGCGGGGTCTCCGCTTGTTACTTAACATCTTGATGCCTCCTTAATGTGAATTTACACAATTGGTAATACGGCAAGAATATACACAGGCGTCTACGATCTACTTCGTGGAATCCTACATGTCCAATCCGGTATGTGGGCATTTGTGCTCAATTCGGAGTGGGGAATTGAACCGACACCCACATACCGGCTCTCACACTCCCTAAACGGGAGTAAACGGAGAGGATTCCGACTCATTGGATTCCAAAGAATCGGCGGGAGCGGTTCCTTCCGCTTTGGCGGATTGGACGGCCCGAACAGCTCCGACGGCCAGGATTCTTGCGGCCTGGCGGAATCGGTCATGACCGTCGGAGCAGGTTTCAACGGCATTAGCCGCTTGGGGTGCTGGCGGGACAAGCCCGGATTCTGCGTGCATCGTCTTCCCTTTCGTGGGTTGGGTGTGATGCACGCGCTAAAGCCTACCAAATGAGTGCCGCAAGAAAAAAAGCCCCGGCAGTTTGCGGGGCTTGTAGGCGAAAACTCCGAGGGCTAGTGCTTCTTCAGGGCAGAGGCGACTTCGAGGTCTCGCAATCCGTAGACAATCCGGGGCCCGATGCGCCTAGGTGTGAGGAGACCCGAATCCTCACGGCGCCGGAGCCATCCCACGCTCACTCCTAGCCTGCTGGCAGCCATCTTTCTTGTGATTTCTTCGCCTTTGAGTCCTGAGGAGCGAGCCTCGCAACGAAGGAGAGCGAGGCGAAGCTGTTCGAAGTCCTCCTCAAGGTACATGCGGGTCGATCCAGGGATAGCTTGAGTGGCCAACCCCACCGTACTCGCCCGAACTGCTGAGTAATGTCCACGCTCATCCAGATAACGGATTTTGCGCTCCGGCACCCCCAGCCTGTAAGCGGCCTGTCGGATGGTGAAATATCTCCGGCCGTTAGGCGATAGCGATGAATTGTCGCTGATAATCTCACGGGAGCCGTCAGCCCAACGCTCCTCCCCAGAAAGGGTATCAGCGAGCGTTCGGCAGTCATCCGATGACACTGCACCATCTAAACTGGACATTCGTCGTTCAGGGCCAACCACTGAAAAGTTGTTCGTGAGCCAGCGTTTCATACGTCGCTCGTGAAACATGAAAACAGGATTGGGGTCAGATCCTTACTTCGCAGGGATGTGCCAAGTTGCTCCAAAAGTGAATCCATGATCGCTCGCTCCTGTGGATCTTCCGCCAGGCCAAGAAACCCCAACCTTCCGGTCGGACGTTTCTTCTTGTGGTAGTGGAATTCAAAGTCATTCCACGCCTGGTCGTAGGCTTGCCACGCCATGCTGTGAATTGCCTCGCGGTACTCTTGAGTTACTTCACCATCCGCGGTGCGTATCGCCTTTCGGGCAGTCGAATCGACCAGTGGCCGGTAAATCTCCCGCATTCGCAGACCGAATGCTCTTTCGGCAAAGCCTGGAACAACTGGCTTCATGAGGTGAGGATAAGCCTTCGCTTCATGGGCCAAGAAGCTGCTCACCTCGTTGCGGATCACCTGGTCTCCCTTGTCAATCTTCTGGTAGCGTACCAGGGCGTCCAAAGAAACCCTTGGCACCACCCAAAAGTCATAAAGCGGCCCAGAGTATTCCATCAAGTTCCGCCACTCGTGCTCGAACATCTGGCGAAACTCATTGTTCGACAAATGTTCGAACGGCAGATACTTTCCCACCATCACGGTCCAGACATGGTATTTGACTATCTCGCTGATGTGTTGTATGAAGGCATACCCTTGCGAAGCTGTGACGGCCAAGACTTCCGGTGAGGAGACCCAGACGGCCCATACGAATATCTCGAACATCTCTTCGGTTACTCGCTCGAGGGGAATCCGATAGTAGGTCGAGAAAACGCCGGCCTGAAGCGAAAGCCGGGACTCGAGGAGGTCGGAGAGTAGTGCCATCGGACCTTCCTTCAGTCTGTTTGGCTCGGATCGCACCCTCTCTCGGATATAGAGAAAGTCATCATCGGTGGTGGGTTGTCCAAAAGACCACTTCAAATAGATTAATGCGAGGCGTGAGTCGCGCTTGAGATCGTCAATATAGAGTTCGCTGAACATACGTGGTGGGAATGGGAAGCGAAGTATTGCATCGGCTCAAAGAAGCGGCCATGGGCAATCAAGCCTCCATTCCTTGTCCTCCTAAGGCGGTGTAGCGGGCAGGATTCTGCGTCTCACTCACTCTTAATGACGAATACCTGCTCTGTAATGTCGCACCGAGCGAACGACCAATTCTAGTCGACCGCAAGCGCGATGTTGGAATTCACGCTCATCCGGGGAATTGAATCGCTTTTAATTGGCGGGCGGAAGGATGGATCGGCAAGGCCCGCGGGGTTAGTTCTGGCGGGTTGCGCGCCCAGAGAGTCGGCGACGCTTTATAGGAGATTCGGTATGAACCGTCTCCTCGGAAACCAGCCATCCGACCGACACGGACAGCGAGGCGGCAATGGCTCTAAGCTCAAAATCGGTGACGGTCCGCGAACCCCGTTCGATCTTGCTGATGCTGGCACGATTGAGGCTGACGCCGTAAGTCCGAACCCGAGCGACAAGGTCCGCTTGGGTGACGATAGGTAAGCTTCGCTTTCTCGACTCTCTCAAGCGAGCAGCAATTATGTTCTTATGCGGAGACGCAGGCTCGTTGGCGGACACCCCACCATACTAAAGCAGGAGGGAGCTCAAATGTTCTAGAATAGAACATCATCGCAATTGAATTGCGGGTCCGGCGAGAATCCTGGGGGTCGGGATGTCAGATGACGTCGTACAAGGTTTGCCCGCGGTGTGGCCAACCGGCGGTTATGGGGATGGATGCATGTCGTCGCTGTGGGCGCGCGTTTTCCGCTAGCGCCGCGCCGATAGCCGCGCAACTCCCTCCAATGAACCCACAACTTCCTAAGGTTGGATCGAAGTCACTTCATAAGTTAACGGTGTTCTTCGGCGTGGGTGCTCTCGCTTGCCTATTTGTGATTGTATTCATTGCATCTCGCCTGAGCAACGGGTCGCCCATTCGGATTGGACCGAGCAAGGTGACCGTTTCAGAATTACGCGCTGATAGCATCAACTATGATCGGCAACGGGTGATTGTCCGAGGATTTGTTGTGGGCCGATCGGACGGCGGTGGGAGCATCGAATACCTGGTGATCACTGATGATCCTTCGGCGGCTCCAGCCTACAAACTCGCTACCGTCAAAGTCGTTCCGGCTTCTGGCTCTATTCAGCGGGGTCACGTCGTCGAGCTGGATGCCTACTTCGACGCGGTCCAAGCGGTCCTGCGGGCCCAATCTGCTCGAAACGTCGGGCAGTTTGAAGTGCCGAGGGACTTCACAGAAGACGGACGTGTGTTGGGATTCTGAGGTGATCTTATGGTGACAACGGTTTGCAACCAGCGCGTGAGTGCACTAATGGCAGCTTAACTCCCTGTTCAAAAGATCGGGGGAGGACCAGTAACTTGAGTCCCGTAAGAGCCCCTACGATGTTAAGTTACATATTCCCCGATCAAATCAGGCTCTCGTTCGAAACTCGGAAGGGCGGATCGCTGCTCCGTTCGTCGTCGGATTGCCGCAATCCTGCTTGTGGATGAGCTTTTGCTACAGTCGTGCACGGATTGCGGTCTTTGAGGGCTCTATGGTCGTCGCTTGTCGTGCGGGTCCACCGCACATCCCTGGGGCGACATTCAGGTTGTGATGCCGAAACGCGGCAGCACGTATCGCTGCAACACGATCCAGACCACAAGCACACCGACAATGTAAAGCCAGTCCAATTCACTAACCTCCCATAGTATCAGTATCTTACTCTAACGCGCCCGCACCGCGGGCGAACAGCCACCCGATAACTGCACCAGCAATCGTGGTGAAGTACGGGTTGCAGGTAAGTCCTCAGGTGGATCCGAAGTTCGCGGCGATCCGGTTAATGCCGAATCCTATGAGAGCTCCAAGCGCAGGCGACCAGACGTCCCGCGAGAGCAGCACTTCCTTCATTTCCATTTCTGGCTCCTCGACACGACTCATAATGTGTATCAGCCCCTTAGAGTCGGGCAGCCGCAGGGCCACAAAGGACTATACGCATTTCGTTATGTGGATATCACCCACTACGCCTGGTGAATGACCGAGCGGAGAGTGTCCCTCACATCGGCCACGCCTTCGTCCGTATCTCACGCCCTGTCGTCTCATCGGCTCTCGGCAAGCAAGCGCAGCAGTGGATTGATGTTCGTCGTCAGCAGGAGGGCTGCCACAGTCAGAGACAGTACTCCGAAGGCCGCCTGCAGTCCTTCCGGACGCGCGCGCCGTCCAAGGGTAAGGCCCATCATCATGCCCGCGACCGCCGCAGCCGTAAACGCGAATCCGAGAGCAAGCGTGCCGCGCGCTTCCGAGACGTGCGCGGCGAAGCCCGCAGCCGAATTCGCCGCGAGGATCAAGAGCGAGGTACCTATGGCGTGGCGCATCGTCAGCTTTGCAAAGCGCAGCAGCGCGGGCACGATGAGAAAGCCTCCGCCGACCCCAAGAAAGCCCGTTGCTACCCCGATGGCTAACCCGGTAATTCCGCACTTCCAGACCGAGCATTCCGCCTTCTCGGGCACCTGCATTTCCGGCTGTCCCCGCAGCATCCGCAGACCGACAAAAGTTATGAGCGCCGCAAAGAGCGTCATCAGGATCGGCGGCGGCACGAGCGGGGTCAGCTGCGCGCCAAACGCCGCACCCAACATGCCCATGCCCCCGTAGAGCCCCGAAGCCTTCCAGTGAATGTTTCCTGCGCGTGCCTGCAGAAGCGCACCCACGAGCGCCGTTGTGCCTACGATCAGCAGGGACAGGGCGATCGCTTCCCGCAGGGGGATGCCCGCGACGTAGACCAGGACAGGCACGGTGACAATAGATCCTCCGCCGCCAATTAGACCCATTGAAAGGCCCACGCCCGCGCTCAGGGCGAGTGCCGCCCATACGCCTGCAGTCCACATGGCCTTCACCCGTGCGCTTTCCGACATGGCGCGGCGTCCGCACCTCGGAAGGGCTTCATCCTTGCTTTTGATGAGAGTCGACGTAGTGCTCGAAGTACTGCTTCAGCTCGGGCTCGCTGTTGCAGTCAAATCCCATCGACTGCGCCTTCTCCATCGCGTCTCGGGCATTCATCCCTGAGCGCGTAGCGACGTTCATCAGCGCCATGGCCCCTGAGCGCATGCCGGTGGCGCAGTGGATGAGAGCGGGCTTAGGCAGGGCGTCGATCTCGGCAAGTACGCGGGTAGTGAGCTCGTCGTTTATGGCCTCCTTCGTGACGGGGATGTTCTTGTAGACAAGCCCCGCCTGCCCCGCAAGCTGTTCCTCGTTGGCAAGGAAACCCTCTTCATCCGGCGCGCGCACGTTCAGGACGGACTTGAATCCCTCCTGTGCCGCCTCTTGCAGCTGTTCTGGGGTCACCTGCCCCGTCACCGTGAGATCGTCGTTAATCTTCATTCCTGTCATTGGTCTCTTCCCTTTCTGAATTGCCGCCGTTCGGCTGCCCTTGCGTTTTGAATCCGGCCGACTTCCATGCCTTCATGCTGCCGGGGACGCTGCTCACCTGTGAAAACCCCAGGCTCTGAAGGATGCTTGCCGCGATGCTCGCCCGATATCCGCTCCCGCAGTAGACCGCCAGCGGCTTGTCACGGTCCAGCTTAAGTTCGTCCAATCGGCCGGGCAGGTCAGGCACGTACATATGCTTGGCGGTCGGGACCGCCCCCTGTTCCCATTCGTCTCGCCGCCGCACATCGAGCACCTGCAGGCCGTCTGCCTGCCGGGTCAACTGCTCGTGGAGCTCGTGCACGCTCAACTGGCCCGTCCGTTCGAACGGCATCCCCGCTTCCAGCCAGCCCTTCATGCCCTCGCGGAGAAACCCCACGAGGTTCTCCAGCCCCACGCGAATGAGGTGCTGCTCCACAAGGTCCACGTCGGCGTTGCGCTGAGTTACGAGGAGGATGCGCTGCTCCGGTTTCAGCATCCAGCCCGCCCAGATGGGAAACTCCGCCCGGAGCGCGATGTTAATGGAGCCGGGGATGTGCGCGCCGCCGAAGGCCTCGATCTCGCGCGTGTCGAGTACGACGACGCCGGAGTGTGTCCGCTCCTCGTCAAAGCCCGTGGCGTTGAGCGTCTGGAGAATGCGCTGACAACCGAGCACGGCCGGCCCCATTGCGTTCACTTTCTTCATGCGCGGGTAATAGGCGGGCGCGGGGGGCAGTCCGGCCAAGACCTCCGCCACGAAGGCTTCTTCGCTCTTCGGCTGAAGCTTCTGGTTGTGCAGGCGCTCATAGCCGATAGTCGTGGTGTTGCGGTCTCCGATGCTCCCGCCACACGGCGAGCCCTGCCCGTGCCCAGGATACACTTCGACCTCGTCGCCAAGCCGGAGGATCTTGTCATGAAAGCTGCGGTAGAGGTCGGATGCGAGCCTTTCCTCCGACCCCCCGCCCAGAAGGTCCGGCCTCCCGACCTCACCTGCGAACAGGGTATCCCCTGAGAAGAGCCCCCACGGTTCCTGACAGCCTCTGCCGCCCGAAACCAGGAAGCAAACGTGCTCCGGCGTGTGTCCCGGTGTATGCAAAACGCGCAGTGTAAGGCTTCCCAGACTTACGGTGTCGCCGTCGTTGAGCGGGACATGGTCGAAGCCATACCCCTCCGCCGCGCCCACATGGATCGGTGCCCCCGTACGGGACTGCAATTCGCGGCTTCCCGACACGAAATCGGCGTGGATGTGGGTTTCAAAGATATGGGTGATGCGCACGTTGTTTTCGCGTGCCAGCCGCAGGTACACCTCGACATCGCGCCGGGGGTCGATGACCGCACACACCCCCGCAGTCTCGTCCCCGAGCAGGTAGGAGAGGTGAGCCAGTCCCACAGCCTCAACCCGTTTCGAAGATCATCCTGTTTCCTCAACGTTGTCCTGATTACGACCGCACGGCGCGGAGAGGTGCCTCCTACCGGGGCATCCCCGTCGATATAACGACGTACGAATACCGCTATGTGTTCGTTACCAGAATCGGCGATTACTTGCCTTTACCCCCATGCATCCGAATGCAGTCCAGAAGCAGGAGCATCTTCTCGTCGGCGAGTGCATAGAGCACGTAGCTCCCTTCTCTCCGCGCGGAGACGACGCCCTGGTCGCGGAGCACGCGCAGGTGCTGGCTTACGAGAGCCTGTCCTCCGCCGGATGCCTCCATAATGTCGGAGACGGTGCGCGGCTCCCCCTCATACCGAAGGTAGTCGAGGATACGCAGGCGCAGGGGGTGCGCCACGTTCCGTATCACTGGCGCCACCCGTTCAAGTATCTCCATGTCGATCAGCGGCTTATTTACGGCCATAGGCTCCTGTCTGTGTCTCCTGGTCTCCGCGAACACCCCAGTAGTTCAGATACGTTACTCGCGGCTGTAACGGTCCCGTTGCCCGAGCGGACAAGGGCTGCGACTGGCGTCGAGGGACTTCCGCCCTCTGGGAGCGCGAGCGTCCCGCGAGCCTACGGCAGCGTCGAGGGACCCTTCTCTTCGCTCAGGGCAGGCTCTCCGCCCTCCAGCGCGAGCGCGATGGTCTCCTCCATCGTCATCGCGCGGCCCTCGGCCCACGCTGAGTCAAAGGCGGTGTCGTCCATCGCGGCGCGGGCCGCGGATACATGCTTCTCATACCGCGGCAGCTGAGAGGGCGGCAGCGGAGCGCCAATCTGTACCCGAA
>JBKJZI010000158.1:0-14921 GCA_046715155.1 Chthonomonadales bacterium
ATGGAGATCAGCTCCGAAGCGGGCGTATCCGATTTCGAAATGTCGATGGTCTTGGTCATGGCGGACAAAATGCATTGTACCATCGGATGATTCTACGCAATTCCTCAGCGTATCTCCCGGACGCGGATCTTTCGGTAACGCACAAACTGGCCGGTGAGGTCGCCCCCACCGTGAACCTGGACCGCAATTCCACCTGTATCCGGCAGGCGCTTCTGAGTGTCGGTCCACTCCATGATCTTGACGCCGTTGATCCAGGTGTGGATCGTGGGAGGATTGCCGGTGATGCGGGCCTTCAGCTTATTCCACTTGCCGTGCTTCCACAGTCTCGGCCAGCGCTCTGCCGTAAATGAAAGCGGAAAGGCGGGGTAGTTTTCCACCCGAATCTTGTCCGGCGTCTCCAGCGTCTTGAAGTTGAGCGCGACGAATCCGCCGATACCTTCGCCGTAGATACCCATCAGGTTCCCGTCGGCGTGGTAATCGATCATCGCCTGGTACGCCTGCCCCTTCTCATTCGAGCGGAGGAACAAGCCGCTGTCCGGCCCGTAGTCGTTGTTCATCTCCAGCTCCACCTCGAAGTCGCCGAACGATTGGTCGGTGAGGACGATTCCACCGTTGCCTGGCCGGTCCTGGGTGCCGTGAATTGCCCCGCGTTCCACCACCCACTTCCCGCCCGTTCCATGCCCCGTCTGGCTGCTTACATGCCATCCCTTCAGCGTCTTGCCGTCAAAAATGCTCCGCCATCGCGAAGGCTTCGATGCGCAGATGTCGGTGGATGCGATCACGACAAGCGTCAGGAAAGTCAACGTTCTCATTCCGAGCTCCGTTCCGATTGAATGTCGTATAGTTTACTGATTATGGAGAACAATGAGAACCGTGAGGGCCGCCCGATCATCACGCATGCCCTTATGCGGGCCGCGCGCGACATAGGTCACGGTGGGCCGACCATCGAGTATCGAATCGATTTCGACAAGGGTGTTTATACCATCACGCGCTTCTCGTCCAGGCTGACTCCAGCGCCCGGCGAACGCAGGTTTTCTTCGGTCAGTTCAACGGACGAGCTGGCTAAGGACGACGGGGAAGTAAGGGAGTTCCTCTACGCGCTGATCACGAAACACCGAATCTATGATCTGACGGACCTGAGCTGGACGTTCCCATTCCTGCATCCGACGTTCTACACCTTCCAAGTCGAGGATTCTACCGGCCGAGCCCACCGCTTCGAGTATCGGATCGAGTGCTCGAATCATTTGGACAGCCGACACGAGAAGCTAGTTAGAGCGTTCGAGGTCTTTTTCGACAGCGGGTCGGCGGCCGACCGGAATCGACGAAAGTAAAACCCCTGTCCGTATCGCGGAGATCGCTGAGAATTGCAGGAAGTTCCCACAGGATTGGGGGTTAGGGAGCTAATCCAGGCGCATTGCGTAATGGATCTGGCGCGCCACTTCGCGGAATCCGAGGCTGGGGTAGAGCTGCTGGCCAATCGGATTCTGCTCCAGGGTCTCGATCTTCGCCACCTGCATCCCGGTCTCGCGGAAGAACTTCACGGCATACTCCAGGAGGGCGCGGCCAAGTCCCTGACCCTGGCGCTCCGGGTCCACGGCCAGGTTCGGAATCCACCCGATCCCACTCTCCCGGCTCAAACGTGTGGTGACGTATCCGATTACCAAGCCCGCGGAATCCACCGCAACAAACACCCCGTCCGGCTGAATCCGGCAGTCGTCCGCGATCGCCGCCACCTTCCGCGTCCGCCAGTCTCCCGATCCAAAAGGCCCGAGCAGCCGCTCCATATTTCCATCAATGGAGACCGGCCCAAACGTGAGCGCCGTAATCTCCTGCAACCGGCCCAAGTCCTCGGGTTTAAAAGTCCTGATGGAGTAATCCGACACCCTACACCCCACACCCTACGCTCTATCCTCCGGCATTCGATACTGACGATAGCTCCAGAGCGCGCCCAGCAATCCGATTGCCGCAAGCGAAGTTCCCGGCAGGGCAATCGCCCAAACAGGCCGAAGCGCCTTCTCGCCGTTCTCCACAGTCAATACCGAATCGCTTATCGGAATGCCTAGCGCGAGCGCCTGGAACGCGGGGAAGCTCATCAAAGCCCCCCACAAAGCGAAGAGCACGAAGAGAAGCGGCACGAGGATGCCCGCACTTACCACTGGGGAGAATATCCTGGCGGCGCGCATTCGGGTCGGAAAAACCATGCCTGTTAGATGCAGCCAACGGCCCGATTGTTCAACGAATTAAGAAAGGACTTGCTCGACCTCTTGACGCGCCGGCATGGAGGCCTGCGCGCCGGCCCTAGTGACCGAGATGGAAGCGGCCGCATTAGCGAATCGCGCCGCATCCGGCAGCGACCGCCCTTCCGCCAGCATCACCGCGAGCGCGGCCGTGAAGCAGTCGCCGGCGGCAGTCGTATCCACTACCCGCACCTTGCGCGGCGGAATCAGGTCCAGGTAATCGCCGCTAGCGGCCACTGCCCCGCTCGAACCGAGCGTCACAACCGCGGCATGGATACCGGTAGCGAGTAGAGCACGAGCCGCCTGGACCGCGTCTGTCATCTTATCGTTCCCGAGTAAGTCCTTCGCTTCCTGCAGATTCGGCGTCAAAACGTCGATTCCGTTCAGGTAACCCTCGGGCAGCACGGGAGCCGGCGCAGGGTTGAGGATCACCTTCTTCCCCAGCTCCTTCGCAAGGTCGATTGCTCGGCGGACCGTATTGAGCGGAATCTCGAGTTGCAGCACCACGGCGTTGGCCTGCTCAAACGCGGGACGTGCCCGCTCCACGTCATCCCAGGTCAGCCGCGCATTCGAGCCCGGCGCCACCACAATGGCGTTCTGACCGTGGGCATCCACGCTGATCAACGCCACGCCGGACGGAGCGCCGGAATCCCGCAGAATGAACTCGCCGGAGACCCCGGATTCCGTAATGTTTTTCACCGCCAGGTCTCCGAACATGTCAGCGCCGATCCGCGCCAGGAAGGTCACCTCCGCGCCAAGCCGCGCAGCCGCGACCGCCTGATTAGCGCCCTTACCGCCGGGCGTAACAAGCAGATCGCCACCCAGCACGGTGTCGCCCGGCGCCGGAATCCGCGGCGTCCGGACAACCATGTCCGTATTACTGCTCCCAACAACTAGAATCCGCGCACCCATGTTCCGAATCCCAATCCTAATCCTGAGCCAAATTGCGCCTGAAGCCTGTTCGACTGACAGTGCGATGTGATGTAGGGAAGAATAAAATGCCAATGAACGTTCCTTCAACGGATGAAACACCATTCGGCAGTTTATTCGTCCCTACACCGTGTCCGATCAGGTATCCCGCTCCACAATGTACCGGGCGATCCCGCGCAGCGGCTCCGCGGATTCACCGAACGAGGCGATAGCCTGGATGGCGCGCTCGACCTCTTGGCTCGCGCGCCGTTCCGACTCCTCAAGCCCGAACAGACGCGGGTACGTGACCTTATCCTGCCGAGCGTCGCTGCCGACCGGCTTGCCTATTCGCGCTTCATCACCGATCACGTCGAGGATGTCGTCGGCGATCTGAAAGGCCAGTCCCACACCGCGCCCATACCTTTCCATCGCGTCCAGGTCTCTACCAGAGGCGCCGCTGAGTATCGCACCGGACATCACCGACGCCCGTATCAACTCGGCGGTCTTGCGAGTGTGGATGGCCTGCAGCTCGTCGGCGGTGATCTCCTTTCCCTCCGATAAAATGTCCGTCACTTGCCCGCCGACCATTCCGGCAGTGCCGGCCGCGCGCGATATCAACTTCATAACCGGCACGATCCGGTCGTTCGGGGCCGTCTGCGCGTTATCGGCGATCAGTTCGAAAGCCAGGGCCAGCAGCGCGTCCCCGGCCAGCATCGCCATTGCTTCCCCGAAGACCTTGTGGTTTGTCGGCCGCCCGCGGCGAAAGTCGTCGTCGTCCATGCAAGGAAGATCGTCGTGGATCAGCGAAAAGGCGTGTATACATTCGAGCGCGCACGCCGTCGGTAGAACCAGCCGTCCTTCACCGCCAACTGCCTCCGCGCCCGCGATCACCAATATCGCCCGGAGACGTTTCCCGGGCGCGAGCACGCTGTAGCGGATCGATTCGTGGAGGCGCTCCGGAGGCTCGTCCGCGCGAGGAATGAAGCGGTCGAGAGCGTCTTCCACGAGCCCTCGCCGCTCATCCAGGTAACTTTGAAGGTCCATTAACCGTCCGAATGAGGGAATTCGGCCTCATTATGCGGCTTCCGTCAGAGCGAAGTCTACACCAGGAACTTTCCAGCGCCTCGCGGCCCTCTAGGATAGCGGAGGAGACCACATCATGCTGAAAACGATTCTCACACTGACTCTAACCGCAGCCGCGCTGGCTGTAAATGCGGGGCAAGCAGACCAGCAGTTCGCGCAAGACCGCCGCAAAGCCCCCGAGCTGGCCGAAGTGACCGAGTGGCTTAACTCCAAGCCGCTAACCCTGGAAAAACTCAAAGGCCGCGTAGTCGTCCTCCACTTCTTCACCTACGGATGAATCAACTGCATCCGCAACTACCCCGAGTATCGGGCATGGCAAAAGCGGTTCGAGAAGAAGGACGTAACGATCATCGGAATCCACACACCGGAGACCGAAGGCGAAGCGAAGATCGACGAGGTCAAAAAAAGCTCACGGAAAACGGCCTAACGCACCCGGTCGCCATCGACAACAAGCTCGCCAACTGGAAAGCCTGGAGCAACCGCTACTGGCCGGCCGTCTGGCTCATCGACAAAAAAGGCTACGCCCGCTACCGCTGGGAAGGCGAGCTGAACTGGAAAAACGCCCGCGGCCAGGACCTCATGCGCAAAAAAATCGAAGAACTCCTCGCCGAGAAGCTTCCGAAAGAGCAGGAATCCGACCGTTCGCTCTAATCTGTAATGCCCTCGTAGCGGCGCTGTTTTAGGCGGTCGTAGGTTTCCGGGAAGAGCATCTTGAGGGCTCCTTCGGCCGCCCTCGCGAGCCTCGGGGCATGGCGTGTAGCCATGGCATGGACGAGCCGGTTGTTTATCGTGAAATAGCCGTGGACGATCCGATTCCGCAGCCCGCGGGACTGAGCGGCTCTTGCGCTGCGAACTCGTCGAAGGAGATTCCGGAGAGCATGCGTTCAATGGCCTCGTTGGCTTCGATGATGTCTACAAGATAAAGGTCGTCAAGCCGCATAGACCACTCGTGCGGAGCTCAACACGCGATCTCGAATTACCCACTTGAGGCTGTTCTTCTCCGCGAGATCTACCCTTCGCCCCAACAGCTCGCTCAGCTCTTGCTCCATGTCAGCCAGATCGAACGGTTCCCAGGCTTCGACTTCCTCGAATGTTGCCAGGAAATCCACATCGCTATCGGCGCGGAAGTCGTCTCGCAGGATTGAGCCAAAGACGCTCAGTTCCCGGATTCGCCACTTCCGGCAGAACCCGCGCACGGCATCCGAGTCCAGCTCGATCCCATGCTGTGTCATTCAACTCTCCTCCGTTTGCATTTTATCACGGATAACAGCCCAAATAGAATCTGTCTATCAACTCTGGAAAGGTACTGGCCCTTGTGCCGGCGAACCTCATAGCCCACACATTCGGACTGCAGCGAAGAAAGGCAGGGTAAGCGGAATGCCGGAGGTGAAGGTTCCATTTTATGGCCACGTACGCCAGTACCACAGCATCAAGCGAGAGCTGGATGATGCGATCCAGGCGGTGCTGGAGAGCAATCAGTATGTGATGGGGCCGGCGGTTCAGCGCTTTGAGAAGGAGTTCGCGGAGTATTCCGGCATGAAGCACGCGGTCGGAGTGAACTCAGGTACGGATGCCCTCTGGCTCGCTTTCCTGGCCCTGGGAATCCAGCCCGGCGACGAAATAATAACCGCCGCTAACACCTTCTTCGCAACCGCCGAAGCCATCTGGATTGTAGGGGCCAAGGCCGTGCTTGTCGACATCGATCCCAAGACCCGTAACATCGACCCCGCGCTCGTGGAAGCGGCGATCACACCTCGAACTCGCGCAATCGTTCCCGTTCACCTATACGGGCTCTGCGCAAACATGTCGGCCATCAGCGAGATCGCCAAAAGGTGCGGCCTGTTGGTGGTCGAGGATAACGCCCAGGCCATTGACGCGCACGGCGACGGTTGGAAGATCGGGCAGTTGAGCGACGCGGTCTGCGCCAGCTTCATCATTCAGAAGAACCTGGGCACTTTCGGCGACGGGGGAGCGGTTGTTACCGACCGGCCGGAGGTCGCGCAGGAAATCCTGCGACTCCGGAATCACGGCTCGCTCAAGCGATCCGTCCACAGCATGGGCTACAACAGTCGGCTGGACGACATCCACGCCGCCGTCCTGAGCGTGAAATTGAAATACATCACCCAATGGACCGACCGCCGTCGCGACATTGCCGCGCGTTACACCGAGGGCCTTAAAGGAACGAGCCTGACCCTCCCCACCGAGCCGCCGGGCTACCGTCATGTCTATCACCTCTACGTCGTGGAGCACCCGGATCGCGACAGCCTAGAGAGATACTTGCTCGACGCCGGAGTCGACGTGAAGCTTCACTACCCGATCGCCATTCACCAGCAGGAAGGCTATCCATGGGGGAAACTCGCGGAACCGCCGTCCCGCGAAGCCGCCCGGCTGCCAAATGCCGACGCGAACGCCGCGCGCTGCCTCTCGCTCCCCATGTTCCCCGAGTTGACGGACGATGAGGCGGACTACACCATTGAGAAGTGCCTCGAATGGGATAGCCGGAATCGATGAAGGTCTACAAGGTCGTCGTGGTCGGGTTGGGCAAGCGGGGCATGCACCATGCCACGGCGTTCAAGAATTACCCACGCTTCGAGTTGGCGGGAATCTCTACTCGGGACATCGCAAAGCTTGAGAAGGCCGCGGACGAGCTGCAGGTCTCTCATTTCGGCGCCGATCCGCTCGCCGTCTCTCGCGAGGTCCGGCCGGACATCTTCTGTTTCTGCACCCCGCCGACCGTCCGGCTGCCGCTCATTCAGGTAGGAATAGATTCCGGGGCCCGGCTCGTAGCCTACGAGAAGCCCATCGCGCTCTCGATGAACGAGGCGATCGCCATCCGTAAGACCGTCAATGATGCCGGAATTAAGACCGTCGTCAGCCATCAGCACCGCTACGGCCAGCATTACCAGAAGGTCAAGGAGATCATCGACAGCGGCGCGCTGGGACGGATTCACACCGTCTATGGACACTCCACGGGCTGGATGCTTCACCTCCTGACGCATCTCGTCGATTATATGCGCTGGTACAACGGCAATGCCGAAGCCGAGTGGGTCATGGGCCAGGCCGCGGGACGCGGCAAGTTCTCGGACTCCCATCCCTCGCCGGACACGGTAGCCGGCGTTATCCAGTTTTCTAACGGCGTTCGAGGCTTGGTCGAATCCGGAGCGGGCGCGCCGGACGTGCCGGAAGTGGACTACTGGTGGCGCAAGTGCCGGATTGGAGCGCAGGGGACCGACGGATTCGCGGAAGTCCTGACCGGCGCCGGCTGGAGAGCGGTCACGCGCGAGGGCGCATCGTCTGGCGAAGGCTGCATGAATTACGACCTCGACATGCCCCCCTACGTGCACGACATGGCCCGGTGGCTGGATGACGAAGAGCAAGTCCACCCGTGCAACGGCGAAAGCGCCTACGCCGGATTCGAGATCGCGATGGGAATTCTACGGTCCGTGATCGAGCGGGGCCAGATTCAACTCCCACTGGGACCTGGCGAGCCGGAGCTAGACGCCCTGCAGAATATCCTCCCACATCGTCCCGTGCTTCTATCTCATGAGGGAAACCGGAAGGAGTATCCTCCGGAGGCGTCATGAACTCACCGTATTTACAGATGAATCGGCTCCACAACAAACGCGGTGAATGAATCGGATCGAGCGGTCCTTCTTGAAGGAGCCGCGGAGTTCGGAATCCAACTTACTCCAATACAGCTCGACCAGTTCGCCCTTTATGGCGACCTGCTGCAGGAGTGGAATCAACGGCTGAATCTGACAAGGGTGCCGCCGGCAGAGTATGTCACCCTGCACTTCCTGGATTCCCTGGCAACCTCCGCTGCCGTTTCGCTTTCGGATTCCGCCCGATTAATAGATGTCGGCACCGGCGCTGGATTGCCCGGAATACCGCTCAGAATAGCCTTTCCGCACCTCGAAGTCACATTGCTCGACGCTACGCGCAAGCGTCTCACATTCCTGGATTCGGTGATCGGATCCCTCGGGCTCCAAGGGATCCGCACACTGCACGCCCGCGCTGAAGAGGTATCGCGATTGCCTGCGTACCGCGAACGCTTCGACGTCTCCATCGCACGAGCGGTAGCGAGGATGCCCGTTTTAGCGGCATGGCTGATTCCGTTTGTAAAGATCGGCGGGGTGGCAGTCGCGCTCAAAAGCGCGGTGGTAGATCAAGAGGTAGCGGATTCCGCAAAGGTCATAAAAAGATTGGGCTGCGACAAAGCGGCCCTACACCGCGTCACCCTCCCCGGCACTGATATCGAGCGTTCTATTATCGCAATGAAAAAGCGCAGCCACTCTCCCTCGCAGATTCGCTGAGCGTCGGGATGCCACCACGTCGGCCACAACTCAAAGCAGATGCTTCGCAACGGCGGCTCAGCATGACGGTCAATTCGTTCACACGTCTTCAGTCGTCAGTCATCGGTCGTCCGTCATCCGTCATACGTCTCTAGTCCTCCTTCGGCGAAACGTGGATCGTCTTCTCGTTCTTATACAAAACGGCCCCGGGGGCTGCGCCTCGCGGGCGTCTCACGTGTTTCTTTAGCGTGTAATCAACCGGAACGGTGGCGGAGTGCTTGGCGGCGCTGTGCCTGGCAGCCATTACTGCCGCGCGCTTGATCACGCTCTGCGGCACGCGGGTCGGATCGTTGCGGGTGCGGATAACCACGTGGGCGCTGGTCGTTGAGCGCACGTGGAACCACAGGTCGTTCGGGCCGGCAATCCGCGTCGTCAGATAATCGTTCGCTTCGCTGTTCTCCCCGATGAGGATTTCCCAACCCTCCGGCGTCATGATAGCCCGGATCTTCTTACCCTGGAAAACGTCCCGCTTTCGGTCCTGCGTGGCGCGCCCCGATTCGTCGCGCAGCAGGCCTTCTGCTGAAAGCTGACTCCGGATTCCTGCCACGTCCTTCAGCTCCAGAACGCCGTGGATGGATTCCGCCGACTCACGGAGCGAACCGATGTCGCGTTCAACCTGTTCCAACATCTCACGGTGATGGTCGGCGGCATCCCGAGACTTGCGGTATCGGCGAAAGTACGCATCCGCGTTCTCCTTCGCGGATTTCGCCGCGTCCAGCGGAATCGTCCGAATGGTGGTGTCGGTGGAGTAGTAGTCCTCAAGTGATACGGATTCCGAGGCGGGTTCGATGCGATGGAGGTTTGCAAGCAGGATTTCGCCCATCTTGCGATACTCGTCGGCCCTCCCTCCCTCCTGGAGCGACCGCATAAGGGATTCGCGTTTCGTTTCCCTGGCGCGCAGCGCCCGTTCGATCGCCGTGGTGAGCGCGTGCAGCGCGGAATCCAGCTCGGCGCGCGGCAAAGCGGTGCCGTAGTAGTGATCGAGCGCCACATTGACGCTGTCGCGCTCGTTCTGCCGTTCCGCGGGCGCCTGGAGCGTAGGAAAGGGGTAAGCGCCGATAGGCCGGTTGTCATCGCCGCGAACCAGAACGGGCATCCATTTCCACTTGGAAGCGGCGCCGAATATCTCCTCCCAGGCCTTACGGATGGAGGTTTGCTGCGCCCTCAGCGCCAGCTCGACCGCAAGGAAGGGGGAGATTCCGGTATACCGGCCGGCAATCCGCGCCGCAAACGCCTCGGTGTCCGCCGGCATCGACGACTCGAGATCCGCCAGATCCTCCTCTCCCGCTCTGAATGGAGACGACCTTCCGGCCGGTGGTGGAGGCGAGACGTAAGGCGACCCGGGCAGCGTCTCGCGGAATCTATTCTGCTTTCGTGAGATGCGCTTCATTGCATCCAGGACCATCCCGCTCTCCGAAACCAGGATCAGATTGCTGTGTTTGCCCATAAGTTCCGCGGTAAGCGTGACCGGCCGGCCCGCGGTCTCAACACGTACATCCAGAATACGATCGAATTCGCGCTGCTCGACGGTCGTAATAACCCCTCCTTCGAGGTGCTTCCGGCACATCATGCAGAACGCGGGCGGCTCCTGCGGATTCGCGCGCTTGATCGCCGTGAGATGCGCACGGGCAAACGCCGTCTCCGCGGAGAGAAGTAGGGTGTGATTTGTGCCCTGCGTGCGGATTCCAAGCGCCAGCTCCATGGGTTGAGGCTGCGTCACGCGCTGGATGTGGCCGCCCACAATCGAACGCGCCATCTCGTGGGCGACGGCCATCAGCGTCAGGCTATCGAAGGGTATTTTCAGCATTCGGGTCCTAAAAGGATTCTGGCAGGGTCTGCAGAAATGCATTGCGCGTGGCGGATTCCGCGTGACAGGCGCTCTTCCGTCCCCTTCCCCGTCTAGACATGAACAAAGTCGATTCCGCATTGCAGTCGCTTGAACAGCGGTGGCAGGTTACGCTGCCGGAATCTGTCCACAGGCTATACCGCCACTTCGAGCAGCCCTACGTCAGCCCTTGCGAATTCCTCACCCTGCCGGAGCTTCAGGAGGATTCCGAGCGGTGGTTCGGCATGCTCCCACAATACATCCCGTTCGGCCGCGACGGCGACGGCAATACTTTCGGTTTTTACGTTCCGCCGAACGTCGCGCAAGAAGACTTCACGGTGCTGCTTTGGAACCATGAGTATGACCACTATCTGCCTATAGCCTCGGGCTTCGGTCCATTCGTCGGCTGGTGCGTCATACAGGGTCGCTACCAGGCCCAGGACGAGTTTGATGAAGATGACCCGGAGTTCCGTGAAGAAGAAGAGAATCGCCGCCGGTTCGCGGAATTCCTGGATCTGCCGAAAAGCCTGGTCCTCGAGCCGCTTCCCCGCAATGACCGCGAGCTCTATGAGCGGCTCGCCGCCTGGGACCCACAATCCACGCAGGCCCTCTCGCAGCTCGGCAGTGGCTGGGCCGCCCGCAAAGACGCCGGACGCGCCCGCGACTTCTTTACGAGGGCTTCCGAATCTGCCCCCTGGTTCGCAGACCCCTACTATCTGCTGGCCGAGACCTACCGCGAAGAGAGCAAAACGGCGGAGGCGATTTCCCGCTGGTGGCAGGTGGTGCGATGCCCCATCGCGCTGTCAACCCGCACCTCTGGCTACGATCTCGGGCAGGCACACCCGGACGTCGAAGTGTATGAGGCTGCCGTAAACTACCTGGTCCAGAATGTCGAAACAGTCCCGTCGGAGATTCGCGCGAATCCGGTTGGCCGACTGGTGCTGGAGGGCGACCCCTTCGAGCCTGACGAGCGGCTCGCGCTTGCCGCGGAGCTGGCCGAGAGCGGAGACCCTCAGGGTGAGGAGCGGGAAGCCCTCAACGCGCTGTCATTGTCTACCGATGAGGCCCTCACCTCCGACGCATATGACCGATTGATCAACCTCTACGATCGGACGGGCCGCCGCCGCGAATCCGCCTTCTGCGCGCACGACCGGACTCTTTGACCAATAGCCGCAAGAATCCCGCAAAAGTACCTTCCCGGTCGCTTCTATTAGACGAAGGAAACAGGTATTTTTACGAGGAATCGATTCGCGCTCCTCGACTTACGAAAGAATGGAAATTCCCTGAATGGAACACGGCGATATTCCCTGCCATGTCTTCGGCTGCCTCTACGTGTCCCGCTGGGGGCTCTTCGACGAGAGAGACCCCGAGCAGAGCGTGTGCCTCTGCAAAATCCACATGGAGGAGCTGCGCATCACCAATCCGTCTCGCGCGGAAAACTTCGTCCGTATTGCAAAGCTCAGTCGACCCGTGTCCGGCGCCGGCACGCGCGCCGCTTAGACCGCCCCCAACCCCCTCCTTCGTAAGGGGGGGCTTCCATGCCGGAGGTACGTTAGCCCCCTCCTTACGAAGGAGGGGGCTGGGAGGTTACGACATCAGACCGCCTCTGCTTGCCGGTTCTGAATTTCAACCATAATACAGGGACCGCCGTAGACCAGGTCGATGCCTTGCGCCCGGGCCTCGATCACGGCGGATTCCGATTCCGATCCCGGCTGCATCCACATAAACGAAATCCGCAACTGCCCGGCCTGTCGCACGATCTCAAATGTTACTTCCGGCGGCACGACGGTAACCACGCAATCGAGCGGTTCAGGCACGTTATCGAGCAGCGGGTACACCTGATCTCCGTCGATGAGCTCCGCATTCGGATTGACCGCATAGACCTCGTACCCAGCGTTCTTCAGGAACCGGTACACCTTGTACCCGAACTTGTGCGTCTCCCGAGAAGCCCCCACGACCGCGAACCGGCGCTTGCCGAGGATCTCGACGATATTAGTCCGCATTCTGTGAAACGGCATAGGTAGACCTCCCGGCTGTAAGAGCATTATTGTGGCGCATTCGGAAGACAACTGTGAAAGTGTGGAGGTATGGACGTATGGAAGTGTGGAGGAGACAACACTTCTGCGCTTCCAAACCTCCACGCTTCCATACGGAGTTGATTCATGCAGGCGCTAGTCTTCGGTGATCTTCACGGGCGGATTCTGGCCATGTACGGTTACACTTTCAAATGGGCGGAATCCGCAAGGCAGCCCGTTGAGGTTGTCGTACAGGTGGGCGATTTCGGGGTATTCCCGGATTCGTCTAAGCTGGATGAAAAGAAGTTGGGCAAGTATGGAGTCGGAGACTACTCGGAGCTTCTGAGAGAGCGTTGGAGCGCTCCGATTCCGACTTACTTCTGCAAAGGTAACAATGAGGACTTCGACGCGTTTCAGAATCCGCTGCTGCCCGGGCTCACGTGTGTCCCAGACGGGAATGTAATTACGCTCGGCGATACGCGAATAGCATTTCTCGGAGGAGGATGGGCGCCGAAGTCCTACGCCTCGGAGGAAGGAAAACCCAACCACATAAGCCGCCCTGCCGTCGAGCGTCTAATGACCGCGGATTTCGACATCCTCATCTGCCACGAAGCCCCCGCCGGAACGCGCCTCACCGGAAAGATCTACCCGGTCGGCGCTCCGCCCCTGCGCGACCTGATCGAAGCCAAACAACCCCTCTTCGCCATCCACGGCCACCACCACATCCCCGGCGAGCGAATGATCGGCCAAACCCGCGTCATCGCCTTGGACCGATTCCGCTCGTCGAATCCGGAATCGGCGGTACTGCCGCTTGAGCTTTGACGAATGGAATGTATGGACCGAATTGTTATTGACGTTATTCTGAGCAACTTTATTGCGACTCGCCATGGTTCGATGAAGAAACCCCGGCGACCCGTCATTCTGAGAAAGTTTTATCGTCGAAGAATCCGCTTTTAGGTTGCTAT
Source organism: Chthonomonadales bacterium (assembly GCA_046715155.1). GTDB lineage: Bacteria > Armatimonadota > Chthonomonadetes > Chthonomonadales > CAJBBX01 > JBKJZI01. Next base: position 13,387 of record JBKJZI010000158.1, read on the forward strand.
TTTCAGGAGAGAAACGAAGAATCCGGCGGCCCCAGATGATTGAGGCTGCGCGCCGGATTCTTCAATTCCTCAGAATGACGTTAAAAACCCGAGAATCAGGTTAGGCGATCAGCTCCTTAACAGGCGAGCCTTTTTCGGTGATGGCTATGGGTCGGCCTACCGGGGTCATGACGGCCTTGTCCGGGCTCATGCCGAGCAATGTCGCTATGGTCGCAAAGAAGTCGGGGACGATGACCGGTTTGTCCACCACTTTTGCGCCTTCGCCATCGGTCTGGCCGTGGACGATTCCGGGGCGGATTCCGCCTCCGGCGAGCGCGGCGTTCCAGGCTTGCGGGTAATGGTCGCGGCCTTCGTTGGCGTTGATTCGCGGGGTGCGGCCGAATTCGCCCATCCATACCACCAGCGTGGAATCGAGCATCCCGCGGTCAGAGAGGTCCTTGATGAGCGCGGCCATCGGCGGGTCGAAGGTTCCGCAGTTTCGGGCCACGCGGTTGAAGTTGTCCTGGTGGGTGTCCCAGCCGTCCAAAACGACCTCGACGAACTTTACGCCGGTCTCCACCAGCCGTCGCGCCACCAGGCAGCCGCGGCCGAAGTTCGTGTCGCCGTACGCCTTCTTCAGCGCCTCGGGCTCATCGGTCAGGTCGAACGCTTTGAGACGCGGCGAGTGCATCATACGGATCGCCTTCCCGTATACGTCTCGGCGGCCTTTCACTTTCGCGTCGCCGGTTTCGGCCGCAAATCCCGACTCCAGGATGTTCAGCGCCTGCGTGCGGACCTTGAACCGCTCGGTATCGACGTTCCGAGCATACGCCACGTTCTGCGGCGGCAGCGTCGGATTCTGCACGACAAAGGGACCATGCTGAACTCCGAGGAATCCCGCACCGATGCTGGGCCCGCTGATACTGACGAAGTGGGGCAGGTCGAGTTTAGGATCCCCCAATTCTGAGCTGACCCACGATCCGAAGGAAGGGTGCGCGAGCTGGCCATTGGGCGCGTACCCGGTGTGCATCAGGTACTGGGCGCGAACGTGGTTCCCTTCCTTGCTGGTCATTCCGCGTACGATCGCCAGTTTGTCCGCCTGCTCCGCGAGCTGCGGCAGATTCTGTGAGATCTCAATTCCGGGCACATTCGTTTTTATAGCCTTTGTCGGGCCCCCGGTGGCCGCGCCGGGCTTGGGGTCGAACGTTTCCAAATGGCTCGGACCGCCATTCATCCAGAGCAGGATACACGCCTTGGCTTTCGGCTTTGGCCCGCCCTGCGCCATCGCGATGCGGGGATCGAGCCACTGAGCCATCAACAGGCTGAAGAGGCCGCCGACTCCCACCTTGATGAATCCGCGCCGGTCCAGCGTATTCGTCCAGAGGTCCACCGGTCCCGGGCAGCACCCAAACTCCTCGTGGGTCTTCTGCTCCTCCAGGTCCTCGATCGCTTCCAGCTCTTTGCTTTTATCCTTCATCGAATTCTCCGAAGTGTTGAGTGTTTATTTTTTAATTTTGTTTAATTATGGTTTAAAAACCAAACACAACACAAAACAA
>JBKJZI010000159.1:0-3905 GCA_046715155.1 Chthonomonadales bacterium
CGGCCTCTGTGGCTGCCCTTTCTGTCGAAGTAATAAACACCTTTTGTAGGGGCGGCCCTGTGGGGCCGCCCGCGTTTGGTTCGTATCCGTCTAGCGCAATCCCGGGGCTGCACACAGGGCCGCCCCAACAACGTCCTGCCACCGTTTGCGGGTCGCGCCGTTAGGTATACTCTCCAGTGCCGATTGCTCCAATACCTTTCTCTCCAAAGGAATCCGCTATGGTCCCTTGTTTCGTCTTCCTATTGCTAAGCCAAGCAGTGCCCGCGAATGCTCCGACATCCGATGTACCTGCCGGACATTGGGCTCAGGGGGCGGTGAGGGAAATCGTCTCCAGGGGAGTCATGAAAGCGCCAGGGGGCGTGTTTGGCGGAGCGAAGACGGTAACCCGCCGGGATCTAGCAATTACGCTCGCGGCGTTCGCAGCAGCATTGGCCAAAGGGCCGTGGCCCGGGAGTGGAGCCCGGCCCGTGAGACAGGCTCATCGCGATAAGGATTTAACCGATATTCGGCCAGTGTCGCGATATGAGCTCGCGGCCGTGTTAAGCCGGACCGCGCGCTACGTTGAAGCGGGCCTGCCGCGGCCGGGAAAGAGACCCATTTCTTCCTCCGAAGCGTTACCACCGAAGCCGAAGGTCACCGTAACCAGGTCCGACCCCGCCTTTGCGGCGGTCACTTACCTCGTAAACCGAGGTATGGCGTTCAAGGATTCCGTGGTGTTAAAGCCAGGAAGTCAACCGGTGAAACCAAAGGAGCTCGCAACGGCAGTTGGTTGGGTCATGATCGGCCTGACGGACCGAGTCACGGACGAGCCACAGAATCGAGAGGAAATTACCCCGCCACCCCACCAGCACCGGCCGAAATGAAAGTTGAGGGTTTGAGAGTTGAGAGTTGAGGCGAACTCTCTCAACACTTAACGTCTAATTCCGCAGTAGCCGCGTTTGAATCTGGAAGTCCGGTGAATCGGACGCGACGATTGAATCATGCACAATTCGCCACGTGGAGTAGACGGCGCCGGGTATGGCCAGCAGCCAGCCGGCGTACATGCCGAGCAGGATCGTTCCCAGGAGGCCCTGTAAACCGAGGCTCAAGCGGTGCTGCCGGAATGCCGTAATAAGCGGGAACAACCCGGCCACAATTCCGTCGAAGGCGCCAAACTGGATGCTCTGAATAACGTCGGGGGTCATTCCGTTTCCTCAACCAGGGCTCTGGAGGTCCCAGGGGTGTATTAGACGGTCCACCCGCCTTGATGCCATTCTTCCACCTCTCCTCACCATTGCACGCCTTCCGAACAGATTCCGGTACTATTGCCGGGCCGGATTCCCGCCGAGAATCATGAATGTTGAGTCTTGAGTGTTGAGCCACCCGATCTCAACACTCAACACTTAACACTCAACACTCACAGGAGTACTACCTCTGTCTGCCGAATCTTCCACCGCTATGCGCTGCGCCAAGCATGACGTCGAGACCTTTCTTCGCTGCGGCAAGTGCGATACGCCTATTTGCCCGGACTGCCTCGTGGCCAGCCCGGCGGGCACGCGCTGCCGAGACTGCGCTTCTCCCAAGAGCTCTCCCCTCTTCCAGGTGCCGGTCGACCGGCTTTCCCTTGGGGTGATCGTGGGACTGACGGTGGGGACATTGGGCGGATTCGTGCTCGCCTCCGCGAGCGGATTCGGATTCCTGCTGCTCTGGGCGGGACTTTTCTACGGCGGCATTGTGGGAGAAGCCGTACTCCGAACGGTCTACAGAAAACGCGGAATCAAGGTGGAGATCGCCTCGGGCGCCTGTACGCTCTTCGGTGCGCTCATGGGCCTGGCAGGGTGGCTGCAGACACAAAACCTGCCACTCACTTACATCATCACGCACCTGGGGCTGAATCCCTTCTACATCGCGTCGCTTGGAATCGCCCTCTTCGCCGCGGTCAGCCGCGTGCGGTTCATCTGATCTCTTTGCCCGATGGCAGAGCCCACTCTAACAACTCGTGAGGTGGAACGGGCCGGTAGCGCCGGCTGCGCCACTGGATGCGCAATACTTTTCTTCGGCGTCTTCCTCGTAGTCGGTGCGGCCTTTTCCATCGCGGCGCTGTTCGTCATGCCAGGCGCCGCCAAGCTGGCGGCGCTCTTCCCCCTAATCTTTGTCGCTATCGGCGCGGGAGGAATCTGGGCCTCCGTGCGTACGAATATGTTTTCCCCGGAGAAGATGCAGGCGATCGGATTCCGTCGTGGCGCCGCACCGCAATTACAGACTAACCTCCCGATTCCGAAGCTCCGCACTTACATGGGCCGCGACCTGCCGGTAAGGCTCAGCATGGATACCTCGCAGAAGGGCCACGTTGCGGTGCTGCTGTTGGCTACTCTCTTCTGGAACGGGATAGTCGGAGTCTTCGTGGGATTCGCATTGTTCAGCAAAGAGTTCGACTCCATCTTCTGGCTCATCCTGACTCCATTCATCTTAGTAGGACTTGTGATCTTCGTGATTTTGGCAAGGCAGGCATTGATCGTCCTGCGAGTGCCTGATACGGTTATCGAGATGACCGAAGAGCCGGTTGGTCCTGGCGAATCCGTCCGAATAATGATCACTCAGGGCGGGAACCTGAGATTTGACAACCTCACGGTCGAGGCTGTTTGTGAAGAGAAGATCGCCTATCGGCGCGGAACCACCACCTACCATGAAGATCGTAAGATCTGGTCGGACATGCTGCTCAATAGCGGAAAACTCGAGATTGAAAGCGGACGGCCATTCAAACAGACGGTCGATCTTGAAGTTCCAGCGGACGCGATGCATAGTTTTCACGCCTCGAACAACGAGATCGTGTGGAAGCTGGTGGTCAAGGGCGTGTTGACGCGCTGGCCGGATTTCGAGTTCGTCTATCCATTCCGCGTGATGCCGGCGGATGTTCGGGAGCGAGTCTCATGGAAGCGGGAATCACTATCACCCTAGAGGGTGGGCGCAAGGAATATGCGGCGGGCGATGCGTTGAAGGGAACGGTCGCCTGGGAAAGCCCGGGCGCGTCCGAGGACGCGGCCGAGCTGTCTGTACTGTGGTACACCGAGGGTAAAGGCGACCAGAACACCGGAGTCGTCCACTTCGAGGAGTTTGCGCTGGACGATCGCCGAAAGCACACATTTGCGGCTGATCTCCCCTTGCTGCCGCTCACTTACCACGGCCACCTCTTGAAGATTCACTGGCTCGTGCGGGTACGAACGGGGAGCGGACGGAATCGGAACGTGCGATTCCAATTGCCCTTCATCATGAAAGCGTCGGCCCGAACGGCCGCGGAATCCACGTAGTTATGCAGGTGACCGCTGGACGTGGAGCTGTCCACAACCCCTTTTGCTCCGAGCGCGTGCGTCCTGGGAGCATCGGCTATCTCCTCCCGCCGAATCGAAGTATTGAGTGCCTCGTGCAAGACCTCGAAAAGACCGGCTTTATTGGACAGATAGTCGGACCGCATGGCGCCGGCAAATCTACCCTCCTCTACTCGCTGGCTGCTGAACTCACGAGGCGCGGCTACCACCCTAAACTCGAGGAAGCCGGGCGTTGTGAGCGGAGTTCAGCCGCTGAAGGAGAAATCATCCTCCTGGATAGCGCCGAGCGCGAATCGCGGCGTCATCTACGGAATCGGGCGCGCGGAATCTCGCGGGCCGGAGGCGGATTGGTGCTCACCACGCACTCCGACCTTGGACTCCCAACACTACTCCAAGCCTCCGTTTCGCCTGGAACGGCCCACCTGATTGTCTGCGCGCTCCTGGAAGGCTGGGAGGTCGAACCTCCGACAGAAACCGTGGTCGCCGAATTGTTATCTCGTCACGAAGGCAACATGCGATTCGCGCTATTCGAGCTCTACGATTGGTTTGAGCACCAGGTCGCGGGGCACGCTACATCGTAGGGGCGGCCCTGTGTGGCCG
>JBKJZI010000160.1:0-30010 GCA_046715155.1 Chthonomonadales bacterium
TACCCGATACCCTAGACCCGATACCCTAACGAATGACTAAGTACGGCGCCACCTGGCGAGCGCTCTGCCCTTCCGCGGTGCTCGCCTTCACCTCGATGGTATAGGCGCCGGAGGGAACGGATACGCCCTTATTGTCTTTCAGGTCCCAGGTAACGGTGGTCTCGCCCGCCGATGCGGAGCGGGTGGCCAGATTTCGCAGGACGCCGCCGCCCACCCTCAAGATTCGGACCTGTACGTCCGAGTCCTGTGTCGCGACGAAGGAGATCGCCGCGGCCGTGCCACTTCCACGTCCGACGGGCCTTGCCACCAGCGAGCTGATCGCAAGAGCGCCCGCACGCCTCGGTTCGGCCGTGATGGTGAACGAGCGCGTCGAGGCCGAGCCTGTGTTTATCCGGATCGATGAAGTTTGGCGCATGGAACGGCGTTGTCCGTTTGCGCGGTCCGTGATGTAAAGGTCGTAGCCTCGCGGTACTCGGTTGATCTCCGGCCAGGCTACCGTGATTTCCGTGTTCGGCTCGGGCGTGCTGATCGCCACGTTCCAGGATTTCGGCCGGCCGTCCGCCGCCTGGATGTCCCGCAGGTAGGCGCCTGCCCTCCCGACCGGCCAATCCGGCCGCAGGAACCCTACGCTCAACTGCGGGGCGATCGCCGGCGGAGTCTCCAGGTCTCGCATGTCCGGTCCATCGCTTGCGCCGGCGGCGACTCCGAGGCTATTCCAGCCGCTGAGCGCGGAATCCGACTTTGCGACGATTCCGAGAGACCAACCGTTCGAACCCAGTGACTCCGGTAGGATAGTCGATCTCGTAATGTCAGCGGCACGGCCGATAGATGGCTTGAAGAGAACTCGGACGCCCGGACGAAGGGCCTTGATCCAATATCCCCTGAACGGAATCAACTCCGTATTCAAAGCCAGATTCGGGGGAGTATAGTTACAGGTCCGCGGGTCGTATTCGTACAATTGCGAAAGAATGAGTCCGCGCTGAGCCGCAAGCTGCACCGTGTGCGGCTTCAGGCGCTCCGGATCGTTCGCATCTGTGGGGATGATGACGACGTCGCTGAAGCGTAATGGGAATATGAACGGATTGCCGATCTGGTTCCAGCCCAGTTGCAGCGGTAGATCGAACTCGCTCAGCGTGGTCACCGCCGCCGCATTCTGCGCGTCGAGCTTGAAGCTCAACTGCGTGCATGCGGCCGATGCCTGGCGGCGGGTAATGAGCCAGTATGCTTCACCCGGCCGGACGAACTGCACGGTCTCGTACTGACCGAGCCGCTCGTTCCAGCGCAGAAGCGCGAATTCACCTAAATTGTAGCTGAGCTGGCGGCCGGTTTCGTCGCGTACGACCAACCCGCTGGCCGGTGCCGGATCTTGCATGAAATACGGCACCGACACCATGTTGACGAACGTTACAGGAAGTCCGCCCGTTCCGCTCGGCGAGGGATTTGAGAGCGTTATGGTCTGGTTGACCGGAAGGGCCGGAATCTCGATCTCACCCGTAACGGACTTGCCGATAAGCCCCGGTCCGGCGGTTACCGCCACCGAATAGGTGAGCCGGCCCGAGATGTTTCCCGTAGGACGTATCTGCCATTGGAAGAATGCGTCCTGGTTGGGTATGAGCGTGGCGGCCGTAAGCGTCGGGGATTGACCCGGCACAAGCTCCAGCCCCGGCGGCAACGCGAGGGTGGCTGTCACGTTGGTAAGCGTGACTCCGCTGAGGTTCTTCGCAAAGGCAACGATGGCGGAGGGCACGGGCTGGAGTGATCCCTGCACAAAGCTGAGGGAGAGGGGCCCCTCCACTCCCACCGCAAGCGGCGGCTCGGGGTCGATATTGGCGCGATTCCGTCCGAAATACGTGACTATTTGGGTCGACTGTCCGGGCGTTAAGAGCCGAGGATTCCAATATATGGCGGCCCCGACTTCCCAAGGATCGCGACAGAAGTCAAAACCGGGAAGTGTTGTAGGCAACCAGTCCCAAAGTCCTTGTTGGGCAATACCAACTGAGCTGAAATTGAAGCCTGCCGCTATGACGAATCGGTCCGGAGTGAAGAAGTTTGGACCCGCCGTCCGTGGGCGAAGCAATCCTCCGACGCTTGGAACAGGCAGTAGCGGATCTCCAGCCGGATTCCGCTCGAAATTGATCTTATCGGAGCGAATCCAGGAGGAGGGCACGAGTGCGCCATTCAGCTCGGTCTCGGTGCAGATCTGGGTGCCGTTGCTTGGGATCACAGGGCCTTTACTGACGTTGCCGAGATCGTAGTCCTGGGCAAAACGGATACCGACGGTATGGGCCGCAGAGTCCCTATTAACGATGGTGAACTTGAATTGCGCCATGTCCCCGATCAGGGTGATTTCGGTGGACACGTCGATAGGCGGCGCCGGCAGTTGGGTGGCCCCCTGTGCGAAGATGCGGCCGCCCAGGTTCGTCGGCGGGCGAGTCCAGGCCCAGGCGGCGTTTCCGGTTACGTCTCCCATCAGCACGTCCCAGCCGCGCGTGTTGGTCGTGCCTACGGGCGGCGCCCCGCCGTCGATCCGGATGGTGACGAAGCTTCCGAACTGCAAAAGACCCAGGTCGCCAAGGTGGGAGGCTCGCAGAATCGTGATCCCGGTCTGGCGGTCGATGATCTGAAACCGGCCGCTGAGATTGATACTGTCGGCCGCACCGCCACCGAACATCGAGACGTTGAGATAGCGGTTTTCGATGGAGCCACTTGTCTGGGCGGCGGCAGGAGCAGCCAGGGAGGCAGTTATGAGACAGGCGGCCAGAACCCTCGATGCCGCACTAAAACTAAGCTTAGTCGAATAAGTCGACCCCATTAACAGAATCCTCCTTATGGCCGTCACAAACGACAGCTAAGTGCCCTTGCCGGGGGACGGCCAGGCTGGAACGTGCGCCTCAAGCCGGGCTATTTGGGGCAATGCATTTTCTATCACACGAACGCTGCAGGGGATTCCAAACCGATCCCGCATCCGCTCGAGTCCATCTTGAACCAATTCCGAGAGCGGGCGGAGCCCGCTTTGTTTCACCGGGGGCAGGCGCGTTTCCTGCCCCCGAGGTCTTGTGTTAGCGGAGAACGGCAAACGGCTGAATGGCCTTCACCGATTCTCCGTCTGGTCCGGTCGCCCGGATCTGTACGATGTAGGTACCCGCCGGAACGCTGCGTCCGGCGGCGTCTTTGCCGTTCCAGAGCACCTGCACGTCACCTGCCGATGCGGACCTTGTCGCTACGGTGCCGACCTGGGCGCCCGTCGCAGACATGATCTTCACATCGTAGGTCGCGTCTCCGGATAGGGTGAACCCGATTCGGTTCGCGCCGCTCGCCCTGCCCACTGGCTGAATATTGACGTTGGCGATGCGGACGATCGAGCCGTGCGACGGTCCCGACGAGACGGTGAATTTGCGAACTCCCGGCTCGGCGCCCGTGTTAAACGTGTAAGCGCTCCGTGTGCGCATGTCCACGACTTGCCCGGTCGTCTCGTCGCGCAGCGACACCTTTACGCTGCGCGGAAGGGACCTCTGCCCCTCCCACCCGACGGTGACGGTGCTGTTCGCCTGATCGGTACTGACGACTACTTGCCACGTCTTGGACGCGCCTGGACCGCGCACGTCTTGCGCATAGATTCCAGACCGAGAACCCCAATCCGGATGATCGATTCCGACCGTTACGAACGGGGAGCTCATGGGCGGCTTGGGCACGTCTCGGCGATCGTAGGAATCGCTCGAGCCTGCCGAAACTCCAATAAAGTTAAACGTATCCCGCAGGTTGCGAACGGATGCGCTCAGCTTCATCGACCAACCGTCGGAGCTCACAACGGCACGGCCCGGGAGCGGCGCCGTTGTGACGAGCGGAGCGGGTGGGACGATGAGGTTAAGGTCCGCGTTGGCGGTGACGCCGATCCAGTGGCCTTCCCATGCTCTCAGCGCGCCGTCCGGCAGCGTCCGGTACGTGTAGCCGATAAGTGGGTCGAAGCTATAGAGATTCGGCAATAGATATCCCCGGTCGGCGGCATCGCGGATCGACAGTCGGCCTTCAGGCGTGTCGACCAACAGCGCATTAAACGGAACGTCGAAGGGATACGGATCTCCGATCATATTCCACGCCGTCGGGTCGGTCGCCAGGCGTTTGCCGCGCAGCGGAATCACCATGGCCTTCTCAGTTAGAGTTCGGCCGCGGGTAAGGACAGGGCGCGCAGAAGTGAAGTCTGCCCAATACCCCAGACCCACCGGATTCCGCGGCGTGGACTCGCCGTCGAAGTGCGTGATGACGTCACTCGGCAAGAAGGACGCGCCGGTATCTCGCGCCCCGGTCGGGCTATAGTACACGTAAGGCCCGTAGGGCGGAATCCAGCGCACCAGGGCGAATTCGGTCCCAAAGAGCGATTCCGGCGTGGTATCGTTGACCTGGTCGTTATTCAAGTCTTCGAAGAATGGAATCGAGATCATCGAGCGGCCCTGTGGAAGGATCTTCGGGGCGACGATAAAGTTCCGGATATCCCCGGGCGACCGCCCGGCGACGGCGTCGCGGATCTCGATGGTATGGGAGCCGATCGAAAAGTCGAGGCTGTTGTCCGGCCCAAACGACGGATCGTTGATGACGATCTCGTAGCTGAAAGGAATCAGGTTGCCGTTCGTGTCCGTCACCGTCTCGGTAACATTAACCACCTTGAAGATCAGGTTCCGCGTCCCCAACCGAACCCGCAGGTTCCATGTGTTGTTCGTAGACGGCTCGATGGCGAGAACCTGCGCTTCCTGACCGTCGATAAAGATACGGACATCGGTAAGCGGTACGCGCGTGACGCGGAAGCGTATCGTGGGCCTCAGAGTAGCGATGGGCTCCGCTATGGTCACAGTCCCACCAACGCCGGCAGAGCCGCCGGTCCCCACTGGCGCCGTGATAATGAGCGCGGGCGTAAGCCTCCGGTAAGCCGCGAATGCGTCCACAATCCCGTAACCATATTGCGGATTCGGAATCGGCAGCGTCGGGCCGCCTACCGGCTGCTTGGCCGTGGCTATGAGCGCGGGCTTGATATCCTCGGCCCGTACGCCAGGGGCGGAAAGCAGCAGAGCGGCGACGCCGGCCACGGCGGGCGCAGAGAAAGACGTTCCACTTACAATTCCGTAAGTGCCCCCGGGGGTCGTGGTCAAAATCTCGTCACCGGGCGCCGCGATCGTAACATAGGAGCGCACCGATGAGAACGGAGAGATAAAACCGTTTCGGCCGATCGATGCCACCGTGATGATATTCACGTGCGCGGAAGCGAGGTTCGCCGGGCTCTCGGGCTGCGCTTGCGGGCCGTCATTACCGGCGGCGATAGTGAAAAGGATACCCTGTCGGGCAAGAGACAAGATAAGGCCGTCCTGCGCATCCAGGAGGTCCGGATCGTCAAATTGTGCTACCGCTCCAAGACTGAGGTTGATGATATCTGCGCCAAGAGCCTGGGCGTAGAGTAACCCATTGATGATTCCGTCGCCGCTGAGCTGGGCCGCAGGTGTGGCAACCTTTATCGGAAGCAGACGTACACCCTGCCACGTGACTCCTGCAACGCCAAGCGCGTTATTTGTCGTGGCGCCGGCTGTTCCCAAAACGGCGGTGCCGTGAGGCAGGCCGCCCTCCGAGAGGTCGTTGGGATTTCCTCCCGGAACCATATTCCTGGCGCCCGGGTGTAGTCGCGCAACCAGGTCCGGGTGCGTCATATCACACCCGGAATCGATGATTGCGATGAGCACGCCGGGCTTCCCCTTCTCCAGAGTCCACAGGTTAGGCAAGTTCATTGCCGGCAGGTGCCACTGCTGCGCGTATTGCGGATCGTTTGGCGTGTCGAGGAAGCGATACAAGCGGTTCGTATTCGTCCACACCACGCGCGGGTCGGCCTTCAATGCCTGCACGGCGGCGAGCGTCGTGGCGTCCGGCACCAACTGGCCACCACCAATGCGCAGGTGATAGGTCTCGCGCGTTTTCTCGAAATCCAGCGCGCCGAAGGCCTGCACTACCGTCGCGTTCACGCCGGCCGCGAGTTGATCCACCTGCGAGCGCGGGGTCCCGGTCCGTACCGAGACCATCAGCTCGCCGGCCTTGAAGGTCCTGACGTCTGCGCCGCCCACCCCGGGAGTTCCCAGCAGAAGGACCGCCAGCATTGCCGGCGTGCATCCGCCTCGAAGAACTGCCCGCAGCGTATTAGTCATGTCGTAACTCCTCTCTCGACTTGCGAAAGGATGTCATAAGTGATGAAACTCCACTCGGCTCTTCCGGCTAGCCTCCGGGGGGAGGAGGCGGGAGCTCGGCCGGGGTGAAGCTGCGAGCGGGAGCGGAATAAACCCATCGGAACGTCCGGTCCGTATCGTCGTGCCGCCGGCTGATCCAGTGCACCGGGCCCGGATGATCCTGGCTGTTGCGTGCGCCGATCCGCCAATAGAGCGTGGGCCGGGCGCCTGTCGTACGCGCCACGAACGCGGCGAATACAGGGTCGCGCATGAGTATCGGATCTCCGGTCGCTATTCCTCCGTTGATCGAAATGAACGCCGGAATATTTATGGACTGTACAGCGCCGGTCGTGCCGGGCGCGGTAGACGGAATGGGCCCGATGATCTTGATCAGGTTTCGGTTCTTAAACGTCCTGTCCGGCGAGATCTCGAGCTGGAACTCATCGGCGCCTGTCTGGCTCTGGAACGTGAAGCCGGCCGGCGCAGTGAAGTTGATGTTTGAAGACTGGTCCAGCGGAGTGGAGGATAGCACCGGGTTCAACGGCGTCGCCTGACCGGAGCGCACCATATCGGTCTCGATGTCCTCGGTGCCGCCCTGCTGGCCGCCGCCGCCGCCGCCGCCGCCGCCGCCGCCGCCCTGGTTACCGGTCGGAGGGGTCACTACCGGGCGCCGGATTACGGCGGTGACCCAATAGTGATGAGAAATACCGGTGACGAATCCGGGTACTTCCCCAAGGGCGGGAGTAACCGTATCCGCTGCGTTCCCCTGGTTTCCGCTGCCTCCCGTTCCGATTACGGGGAAGCCGGGCTGGAGGAAGCTGTTGGTGCCGTTCCAGTAGCTATACGGCGCCGGGAAATCGACATACTCACGCTGGCCGCCACCTGAATTCGCTATGGGCGTTCCGAGATAATTAAACGGATTGTCCGGAGTTCTCCATATGTGGTACTCCAGCGTCTGGCCGCTTCCGAAAATGTTGTCACGCCAGCGGATTCTGACGGCTGGACCCTGATTCACGACATCTGGCTCGGCGACGACGCCGGTAACGGAGGAACTGCCGCCCTTCGCCGCCTGCGCGATAACGAGACCCACCAGCACTACCAGCAGCAACTTGCCGATGGTCGCGATCGCCTGGCCCGTATTGCCGCGCTTTGCCGTCGGCCGAACGTTGCCATGGACGTCGAATCTCGGCATGGGGAAAATCGCTCGCGCCTTGTCCTCCGGGCGGATTCCGAGCGTGTTCTCCACAACAGACGCTTCAGCGTCGGTCGGGTAGACGGTGGTAATTTTAATTCGGCCAACACGCTGCCGCTCTCGGAGAATTATCATCTCCATGCCTGGCAGCACGCCGTCTCGCGATCCGCGGTTGATCAGGATGGTTACAGCCGGCTCGGAACCCACGGTATTGAGGACCGTTCCTTCGGGCAGGTTGTAAGCAATAATCTGCCGTACGGCCTGCACGGCGGCGTTCGTGGCGGCTTCTTGAATCAAAGAATCACGGTCGGTCTGGCCCGGGCGGGCTACAGCGGTGCCGATCTGGGCGGCCCCGCTCAGCAGGTCGCCGGTCGCCGCCTCGCTCACCTTGACGGTAAGGCCGACGTTGTATGTCCGCGGATTCTGATTGACCTCTCGAACGTATTCCACCGCGCCCTCGACGATGGCGCTCGCGCCCAGAGCCTGGGCGAGGCGCGTTTTCGCGATCTGGTCGTAGGGAGCTCTCAATCCGAGCTCCTGCGCCTGGCGGGAGACCTCGTCGCGCTTGAGGATCTCGAAACGAGCGGAATTTGCCATCTCCACCGCGACGGCATCCGTGGCCAGCCGCGCGAGCGCATCCCCGCCGGTACCGTCCTTGTTCACAAAATCGACGACGATAACCGTTTGGACTCCGCCGGCGGCTCCTGCCTGGGCATTCGCAGGGCGTGCGAATATGCCGCACAATGCGGACCACGTCATGACCGCGCTCAGCGTTCCAGCTAGGAACCGGGCGGCCCTGCTTTTCCTGATCCGTTTCACTCTGAGAGTTCCTCCCTGAATCACGAACTAGGGTTTAGGATATAGGGTCTTGGGTCATCGCTGCTTTGTGACCCATCTCCTAATCCATGAACCTAATCTCGTCGGTTGCCAGACGGAGCGTAAATCGGGACACAGCGCAGGCCCTCAATTGGCCCGTTCGGTATCGGGTATCGGGTTTACGGGGTAGGGTTTAGGGTTTCGGAATTGGCGTCCGATACCCGATACCCGATACCCGATACCCGGCCTTATCTCACCACCAGAATCGGCTGAGCGGCTCGCACGCTTTGCTTGCCGTCAGCGCTCTGGGCCCTGATCTCTACGATGTATGCTCCCGCGGGCATGGCTACACCCGCATCGTTCTTCTGATCCCACGTAGCCTGGTTCAATCCGGCTGCGCGGGTCGAGCGTCCGGTCAACTTGCGAACCGCCGCTCCATTGCTGCCGAGGATGCGAACTTCCACGTCAGCCGGAGCGCTCAGGTTGTAGCTGATCGCTACTCCCGCGTTCCTGCCGACGCCGCGTCCCACAACGCTGGTGATACGCAGGCCGTAGTTGATGGTCGTTCCGGTGGCCTCGATCCGGAACCGCCGCGTGCTCGCCTGATCGCCGGTGTTCCACTGGTAGCTGCTCGACGTCCGCATGTCGCGCTTCGTCCCGGTGGCCAGGTCGGTAAGGGTCAGTTGTACGTTTCGCGGTACGCCGGCTACATCCGGCCAGCCGACGCTCGCCGTTGCGTTCACCACGGAGGTCCTCGCCGTGACTTCCCAGACCTTGGTCGTCAGGCCGCTGGAGCGAACATCCACCCCGTAGCCTCCGGACTTATCGCCCCAGTTGTCGTGGTCGAAGGTCAGGTAAGCGTAGTCCTGGTTGAAGATCGGCGGCTTCTCGGCCTTGTACCGGTCGTAACCGTCTACGGCACGGCTGGAGACTCCGAGGTAGTTAGCCCCGTCATGCAGGCCGCCCGCGCTCATCCGGAGGTTTACAGTCCAGCCTTCCGGCCCCATCACGGCGGCTCGGGTGACGGGATCCTTGAGCGTGGCAGAACGGTTCAATCGATCGTTGATCGGATCTATCCTGAGCGTAACGTTCTGGAAAGCCCGCACCCAGTAACCGCGCCATGGCTGGATACTGAATTCCAGCGCGTAGGTGCCGGCCACGTAGCCGTAGAGCGCGTTGCTGATCAAACCTTGCGACACGGCCTGATCGTGCGTTACGATCGCGCCGCCCGGCAGCACCACGTCCACCTTCAGCCAGTCGATCACGATATCCTGGCCGGAGGCGTCCTTCCAGAATGGATTGCCGAGCATGTTCCATCCCGGATTGAGCGTCACGTCGAATGGCAAGTTCGGGTTGGCCGGCGTTCCTTCCGTGCTCAACGCCATATTAGTGACGTAGCCAAGGAAGTAACCCCGTCCGAGCCGGAACGTATTTGCCGGCGGAGTGGGATAGAACACGTATCGGCCAAGGTCCCACGTCGCGAATTTGAACCGGTTCTGATTCAGGCGGTCGGCCTGCGGTATCGACAATAGGTCGGCGACATCCGAATTCGGATAGTCGAACGGAGCCGATACCAGGCTTAGCGCCGCCGGGAATGTGTGCAGCGGGTCGAGCGTGAAGTTGACTCCGTCGATGGTCCCGCCCGGAGTCAGCGGCAGCGTGGTGGTGAACTCTCCCGGGATCGCGGTGAATCCGGTCATTCGAACGCGGATGGTGTACCGGACACCCGACGGAACGTTGGTGAACTCGAAGTTATAGAGCTTTCCGTCCGCCGTTCGCGCCGGCAGGAAGCTCGTAGTGCTCGCGACCTGGTTGCCTGCCGGATCATGCAGTGTCACGGTCACTCCGGCGACCGGCTGGCCGTCCGTGTTGCGAACCACCAGGCCCCGAATGGTGCCCGGAGCGGCGGGCGTAAGCCGGATTCGCAGCTCCGGATTGGTAGTCGTATCAAGCGTCTGCCCACTGATCACTGTGACAGTGACCCCCGTGCTTGCGACATAGCCCGGCGCGGAAGCGACGATAGAGACCGCACCCGGATCGAGGTTGTCGAACCGGTAGACTCCGTTGCTGTCCGCGATCACCTGGGTCGTCGTCGAGCCCTGGGTAGCTACCACCACGGCGCCCGCGATCGGCGCTCCGGTATTCACGTCCACGACCTGACCGGTCACGACGCCGGGTATCGCTCTGAGCCGGAAGTCGATTCCGGGATACTCGGTAGCGGGCTGGACGCCGTTCGGGTCCGGCGGAGTGGGAACTATGATGAACGCAGGCACCCCCGGTACGGCGAACCCGGTCGGCGCCGCCGTTACTTCGACCCGATAAGTCCCGAAAGCCGGAACTCGGGAGAAGACGTAGTCGCCGTCGATATTGGTCTCCGCAGTCAGGACGACCGGATTACGCGGGTCGAGGCTGGTCGCCGTGACGGTCGCGCCGGGGATTGGCGTCGTGCCGTCCATGCGGGTGACTTTGCCCCGGATGGTCGCCGGATTGGCCTTGGTCATCAGGAGGCTGCGCTCGGTGCGCCATCCTCCGTGCAGAGATATCGCTTCACTTCTCTGGATGAGGAACCCTAACTTCTCAGCAAAAACTTCGTAATCATCGGCTTCAACGCCGCGGATCTCATAGTTGCCGTTATCGTCCGTGATTGCGAACCCGCCGGGGATATCCTGCGGCGGCGCTCCGGTCGTGCGCCGGCCAACGATCCTCACTAGCACACCGGCGAGCGGCTGGGCGCCTTCGGTCTCTCGTATGGTCCCAAAGACAGTTCCCGTGCGCATCCAGCAGACCGCATTGTGCAGAATCTCCGCGCGCCGGTTCTTAGAGATTTGCAGGTTCGGGGGGAACGGAGGGTTTGGGGGCGCGAATGCGTCAGGAACTATCCCTTCCAGGCCGCATGGGGAGTAGACCACGCGGCCGCCACTGCCGGTCGCCTGATCGGCCTCGGGACCTGGGTCCTGCCACGAGCAGATCGCGGCCTGGGTGGTCCCGCCGTAGAAGAAGTCCGTTCGGACTCCCGCAGCCGCCGTGACCATATCCGGGAACTGGTTGCTGGGCGCGCCCCAGCTTCGGAATCCCGCGTCCGTAGAGACCGGACTGGTTCCGTCAGCCAGGAAGAGCGGCGGGTCTTGCTGGGGCGAGTTGTAGCCGGGCGGAAACGGCGGGCCTGGGTAAACATGTCCGGCAGAACCTGGCGGCGGAGCCAGGTTCGAGGGTGTGTAGGCCCAGGGCTCCCAGGAGATCGGGCGGCTGTCCGGCGTCCCCGCAGGCGGTGCGGGTGCCGGTGTCAATCCGTAGAACGAGGACCACCCAGGAGGTCCTCCCACGACCCGGGGATCCTGGTCCGTATTGAAGGTCACCTTCAGAACATTGTTCACGAAAGAGTTGGACTGAAAACCATTCAGGGTGAGCGCCCAGGCAATGTCCTGGCCGTTAACCAGCAGGCGTCCGCCG
Organism: Chthonomonadales bacterium; assembly: GCA_046715155.1. GTDB lineage: Bacteria > Armatimonadota > Chthonomonadetes > Chthonomonadales > CAJBBX01 > JBKJZI01. The sequence goes on from JBKJZI010000160.1 coordinate 11,656, forward strand.
CTATTAACGAAACTGATGAGCTGCGACTGGACCGCCAGATCCGTGATGTTACCCGGCCCGGTGAAGGTGGTTCCGGCGAACGGCGAATGCCAGATCACGCACCGAGGTGCCACGCGCACTGTTCTCGGCGAACCCGGAACGGGTCCCTCCTGGGGCTCCAGGCGGGACTGGTACTGCAGAAGAACGGAATCCGGAATCGGCCCGCGGCTGAGAATCCGCCAAATGTCGTACCTTTGAGTTACCGGGAGGTCTGCGCCGTCGATCACCGTTCCGTCGATGACATCCGAATCGAAATTGAAGATAGTGGCAAAGAAGTCATTGGCTGGAGAGCCGCTTGCGCTTGCACCATACGACTTCACGCCGAGCGGATTCAGTACGTTGCCGAGCCTGCCTCCCGTCCCGCCCGGGGTTACCGGTAGGTAACGGTTCGGCAGGAGCGAGACGTCGATATCGGTCATCCAGCTCTCGGTGCCGTAGAACGTGAAGAAGGTGTTGCTCGGGCTGAGAACGTTCAGGCCGAACTTGGATTGGAAGAACTTCTGCCCCAGCGCATAGTCGCTAACGAACAATATGTTGCTGTTTGCGGTGAAGGCCTGGGTCGTGAAACCCCAGACGTTGTCGTAGATCTTCCAGTTGTTCTGGAATGAGGTGTCGAATGGATCTACGGCCGTGTCGTAGACGATAACGTCGAGGTAGTAGTCGCTCGGGAACCGGTCTGTCCGCCAGGTTCCTGTGTAGATAAAGTTACCATCCGCATCGCGGACGGCATTGCCCTGTCCGTCGCGGTGAATGCTCAGGGGCAGCCAGCCCGGATTGGGCGGGAACTGGTTGCCGGAAAATGCAAAGAAATCGCTAACGCTGGCGGCGTATACGGGATCCGCATAGGTGTAAGCGCTGGGCGACGTTGGATCAGCGAAGATTCTCTGGCACTCCCACTCGATGGGCGGGTCGATTGCGAAGTTAGTGCCGTCGAACTTTGAGAACGCCGGCGACGACGGAAGCAGGAATGACTTGTGCTCCTGATTGTCTCCACCAGGATTCTGATACTTGCTGTTCGGGTTCTTGATCTGAATGTAAACGTCGCGGATACTGGATTCGAACTCGCCGATGCGTACCCAGAATCGAACGGTGTTTCCGGGCACCGTATAACGGTTCGGCTGGAGGGATGGGCCATTCGGATCCGTGACGCTGGCGTCCGTGACCTTCACGATTTCGCCCGTGCCGGCGTCGAACCGCACGAGCGTCGGCGCGTTCAGATCCAGAATCGTGGACGCAAAGATATCGTATGGCTGGCCGGCTGGGCCGGAGTCGTTGGTGATAGCGTTGTAGAAAGTGCGGTCCGTATGATATGCAATGCGATAAGTCGAGCGGAATTGCGGCCACGCCGCGTTCCGATCGTCATACCGATGAAGTGGATCGGAGGTATTCAGCTTGCGCGCCGTGTTCGGCGGGCCGGTAAAGGGCCCGCCGGGGGGGTCGCCGGGAGCAGGGAAATTCGCCCCTTCGTTCTGGCCCACTGCGAATACCCCCGGGCCGCCCGAGGCGATGTTTGCAAACAGGTAGTAAATATCGTGCGAACTGCCGATCGCGTCGGGGTTGCCGTTATTCTGGGAGTCTACGCGGTTCGAGGAGAACGCGATCATCTGCTGGCCGCCGATTAGAGGATTACCGTCCGGATCGGTGCCCAGGTCGGTCTTGTTCGTGCTCCACGTAGGCTCGATGTTGCTGGAAGGCGTGCCGTTGGCCGAAAAATTCGTAAACTTCTGGAAGCTCGAAGGCGGCTGGTTCGGGGTGACCGGCATGATCCAGACATCGCGGCGGGAGCCGGCATTGATAGCGGTTCCGGCTGCATTAGCGCGGTTGGAGTCGAACGCGATTAGGCGTGTATCCGGATCGAGCGTAGGATTGCGGTTGTCCGAGACACCGCTGGTGTAGCGCGTAACGAAACCGGTTTGAATGTTAATGGAGTAGATGTGGAACGGTTGGCCTGGCTCCTGGCCGGCGAAAACAACCTCGGAGCCAAAGTACTCGGGATGGTTCAGATCATTGAAGGAAATCGGGCCCACGCCCTGAATCTGCGCCGCGATGGTCAGGTTCTTGGTGGTGCGCGAAACCAGGGACAACGTGATAAGATGCGCGCTGCCTGTGCCGCTGCGCTCAATGTAGACTACTTCGCTCGCGCCCGCGTTGGCGGCCGCCTCCATCTGGCTCGCGTTGGCGCCGACCGCGCCCTGCGACAAGGGGCCCGTGATTGCCGTCGGCGTGCCCCCATTGGGAGGCATGCTGTAAATATGGAACAGGCTGCCGGCGCCGAAACCGGGATCTGTCGGGCGCAGCGCGCTGCGGTTCGAGTCGAAGTAGATGCGGGTTTCGTCACGCGTCCAGAAGGGGTTCTGGTCGGTGACCGTCGGGGTGTTGGGAGTCAGATCCACAGTTTGCGTGGGTCCGCTGACTCTGCCCTTCTTCTGCGCCATGCGCGTCATCGAGGGGTGAACGCGGTTATTTTCCCCCACCATAGGACCCTGCTTGGGCGCGCCCCGCGTGACCTTTTGCGTGAAATTGAGCCTTGGGTGCCCCTGTCTCCCTCCGCGCTGGGCGTGCGTTAACAGGTTAACGGCAAGGAGGCCACAGAGTGAAAACAGCGTGATGAGGAAGACGTGTTTCAGTCTCATGGTTTTCAAGACGAGTTCTACCTCCTAATGAACACGCTTCAGGTGGGGGGGACGCCTAAAGGCCGGAAGAGGGCAAAAAGGTTAAATAGTCTGCACGCTTGGTAGCCCTACCGGCGCGATTATAGCATACGGGCAATATTTGCGCAATACCCTGGCGGCGGCTACTCTTCGGACCCTTGCCGCCCAAACCGGAATCCGGCAAATCGTCTACTCTTACTAGACTCGCACAACTCCGGATAGGTTACCAAAGTATAGCATGAATTTACAGAATCGTTCGGAATTCCTCCCAACACGCGGATTCCGAAAATGCGCTGTAAAGCTGGAATAGAATATCCCCGCCTGGAAGGCGTATTGCCCCTCATTCGGCACACCCAGGATAATCCCTGCTCGCCCGGCATACCAGTTTTCCGCCGGCCACTTTGGAGTGAGGCGGCTCGACGCCGCTTTGTCTATCGTTCTGCAACCTGCCAGTTAAACCGATCTTATTGGAATGTGACCGAGAACGGATTTACTTTTTCGTCCGCCCCCTTAGCGCCGGCCATCAGGATATTGCCGGAGGGATCTAGCTTGACAGACTTAACCGCCGAGGGACTGGAGAGCTCGAAGCCGGTCGAAGGCCCGTCTACGGCCAGCTCGGTCAAGACGCGCTCACCCGAGGTCTCCAGCGCCATCGGAATCCGCAGCCGATAGGGAGCGCCCTCCTGCACGATGCGGCCGCGAACGACGAAACTACCATTGTTCGGGGTCACGGTCACGTCCGCAAGGCGGACCTGCGGCGCTCCGCCACGCTCCACCCACTGCCGGAAAAACCACCCATAGTCCTCACCCGTGACGTTTTTGACAGCGCGCTCGAAGTCCGGCCAGTCTGCCGCCTCGCCCTGTTTGTGATCCTGGTAAAAACGCCGCATGCAAACGATCATCTTTTCCGTGCCCAGCAGGTCCTCCAGCATCCCCAGCACCAGCGCGCCTTTTCCATAACCCACGGAGCCATGTCCCGGATTGCTGGTGTCTGAAGATTTGGACATCGGCACTCTAAAGGACTGGAGCATTCCGCGGCCCCATTGCGGGTCCTGGTGCATGCCCTCCACTGCCCTCAGACCCCCAGAAGTCGTCGTCGCTGGCCGAACGGAGGAAATCGAACGCGTCGCAGTTTCGGACTTGCGTCGGTACAGACCGTCGCAATAGCTGGCGAACGATTCGTTCCACATCGTTCGAGTATAAGGATTCGGCACGACGCCGCCCCACCAGCTATGCGCAACCTCGTGGACCACGGCGCCCGGAATCGTCCCGCTCTGAAACGTGGCAAAGGAGTAAGCTTCCAGAGCGCCGCCAAATGGCTGCATCGTTTCCACTATTTCATAGTGCGTATACGGGTACTTACCGAAGCACTTTTCGAAGAACTCCAGGCTGCCGATCAGATCGGCGAAGGTCTTCTCCACACGCCCTGGAACGCTCTTCAATTCGCACAGTGAGAACTTGCGGCCATTCGCCTCGCGGATCGTAATCTTGTAGGGGCCGGCGTCGAGGGTGAAGTAGCAGGTCGGAATCTCATTGCGGTAACTAAACGTCACTTCTTCGCCCTTCTCTTGTCTGCCGCGAAGCTCGCCCTGGCCTATTGCCGTCCATCCTTTCGGTACGGTCACTGCCACGCCATGTTTTGCCGGCAGCCGCGCTATATGCGGGTACCAGTAAGATACGAGGACCGATTCCGAAGGCAGAACATAATCGCTGTTGGGATGGTTCACGACACCCCGGTAGAAGAGCGTGACCTGAAACTTCCTTTCGGCAGCCGGAGGAACCAAAGCGATGACGCCGGGAGCGTGCGTCAGCGGCAGCTTGCGGTCATTTGAGTAGCTGTGCCCCTCCACTGTGAAATCACTCGACAATCGCAGTAGACAGACCTCCGATGCTCCGGGCAGCCGCTCGATCGTCACAGAGTCCACGATGACGGCCAGGTTCTTGGCCAGGTCGTACTTTACATCCAGGCTGTGGTCTCGGACGCGGTATCCCCGTGTATCCGTCTCCAGAATCTCGGGACCGATACGCCAGCCGCCGGGCGTCCTGACGAGCCGGTGAATGTGATCGCTGATGCTCTCGCAGGTTTGAAAGTCATAGAAGATCGCGAGGGGCTCGGCCTGCGATTTTCCCGGCATAGCGACCAACGCGAGCTTCCACTTCGCTCGGCGCTTCTGCTCGTCATACCAACCCAGTACGCCGGGCTCAATGCAGAGCGCTTTCAGCGACTCAGTGTTCCCTGCCAGCAGAAACTCCTGCGCCCGCGCGATAAACGCCTGCGCGTCCTGCGGGGTCTGCATCAGAGCATAACTATGACTTCCTGCGACGCAGAGTGCCGCGGCGAAGAGTGCGATCACCGATGTGTGGATTCGAAACGGCCTACAGCCCATGAGACGTCCTTCCATTCAAACGATGCGCAGGCGGGATCTAACCGCCTGCGGTTCGCCTAGCTTATACTCGCAGCCTCCGGAATCCTCTGCTCCATAGCAAGCAAAACAATAGGCTCTCGAACTTGGCCCCGAATCCGTTCGCGTGTTCGCGTGCAACCGGTTCGGCTCGCGGCCAATCTTTGCTATAATAGGGCCGCATCGCCTCGCCGTTATTCCTTAGAGGTTCCATCACATGCGAAACCACGTGAGCTTCCTATACCTCGCGCTCGTCACTTGGGTGTTCTTGGCGTCTTCAGTCTGCGCAGCGCAGGACACCGCCACCCACTTCAACCAGGCAACCGCTCACTACCGCGCCGGCAAGCTGGACCTTGCCCTCGCCGAGTTCGAGAAAGCGAAAGAGACCGCGCCGAACGACCCTCTAATTCATAACTGGATCGGCTTCCTCTACTTGCTGCAGGAGAAGTACTCCGAGGCCGTCGCCCCGTTGGAGACCGCGACGAAGCTCAATCCGAACTATGCGGAGGCCTTCACGAACCTCGGTAATGCTTATCTGAACACGGGCCGCACTGCAGATTCCATCGCATCGTTCAAAAAGGCAATCGCTATCAACCCGAAGTCGGCGAATGCCCATTACAACCTCGGAAACATCTATAGCAAGAACAAACGCTACGCCGAAGCGGTGGGGATGTTTAAGAAGGCAGCAGCGTTGAATCCGTCCGATGCTTTCATCTTCAGCAATCTCGGTTACGCCCATCAGATGCTCGGCCGTTCGGCGGAAGCCGCAGGTTCGTACGAGCGTGCGACCAAGCTGAATGAAAAGGTAGCGGTGTTCTGGATGAACCTCGGCCTGGCGCGCAACGAGCTGAAGCAATATGCCGCCGCCCGCTCCGCCCTCCAGAAAGCGGTTGCGCTGGAGCCGAACAATGCGGACTCGCGGATCGCCCTCGGTGAAGCGCTGGAGAAGCTCAAGCAGGATGCTGCCGCAGCGGCGCAGTTCGAAAAAGCGTTGGAGATCAATCCTAAAGACTTCGCGGCAGCCTATTACGTAGCGACCGTTTATCAGCGCCTGGGCCAGGGCAAGAAGGCTATCGGGGCGTATCGACGCGCGCTCGACGCTAAGCATGACAGCGCCGAAACCATGAGCGCTCTCGGCCTGCTCTACTACAAAGCGGGAGATTTCGACGAAGCAATCAAGATGTTTAAGGGACTGACCGAAGCGTCGCCGAACGAAGCCGCTGCCTGGGTGAACCTCGGAACAGCGTACTTTCGGAAGGGAGACGTCGATTCCGCCGCCTCTGCCTGGCAGAACGCGCTCAAGCGGAACCCCAAGAAGGCGGACCTCCGCCGCTGGCTGGCGAACTACCACATCGGGAAGAACGAGCTGGACCGAGCGGAACAGGAGTATCAGCGCTCACTGAAAGACGAGCCGAACAGCGCCGAAGCGCTCGACGGACTCGGCCGCATCGCCGACCGGCGGGGGAACACGGATTCCGCCATCACATTCTACAAAAAGGCCATCGCCGCGAATCCGCGCTACGAGTTCGCGCACAACAACCTGGGCGTGGCCTACGAGAAGAAGGGCAACATCGAAGCCGCCATCGCTTCTTACAAGAAAGCCCTCGCCATCAACCCCAAATACGAAGACGCCCGCAACAACCTGAAGCGCTTCCGCGGCCGTTAAAAGGCCCACGGGATGTTCAGCCGATAGATTCGCGGTCGTGAGTTATACTTGCAGTGAGCGGTGCGCTCGGGTCGACAGGCGCGGGGAATGCCGGGCAAAACGGCTCGTTGTGGAGACGTGAACGGTTTGGGTGCGGTAGTCCCATTTGACCGCAGCGCCGAGACTTTCCGCGATGAAGCGCAAGGGCACCAGGATCGAACCACCTACCAGTATCGCAGGAGCGTCCAGGCGGACGGGGCGGCCTTCCACTTGCGCGAGGCGGCTTCCGACCGGTAAGTATACATCCCGATCACCCCTCGTCGCGACCAGCGAACGGTCGTCCGCATTCCACTCGACGCTTGCGCCAAGACGCTCGAGAACCCCGCGTAGAGGGACCATGACCCGCCCCTCAACCGTGTCCGGCTGGACGCCTGGAAAGCGGACGACGGCCCCGTTTACACGAACCGAAATCGCCCTGGACTGTGCCAGCGCCGACGGAATGCCTGCCAATAGAACGATGCCAATCATGGGACCCAGGAATCTCATGTAACCTTCTCACGACCGTCGCCGGGCTCACTGAAACATCAAAAGCGGCCCGGAACTAGGTATGCCCGGGCCGCAATTTCCACAGGCCGGCGGCCGAGCTGCACTCTTATGTTCCATACATATGCTTGCAGCCCGGCAAGCCTGTTTCCTATTTAGTTGTGCCGCTATTTCGTTGTAAGGCCGCGATTCGCGGAATCGCCCGTATTCGATTATATTATCAGGGACGGTGTCCGTCCGCCATCTTTTATGACGGCTGGCCGACCTTCAGAGTTCCAGCACGGGCCTGTAATAGATTCCGCAGGTCATGGAATCTTAATCTTAATCGCCGTTTCCGCTCCGATATCCTGCTACCGAACATGCGTATCTTGCTGATCGAAGACGAAGAGAAGGTCGCCTCGTTCATTAAGAAGGGGCTGGAACAGTCGGCCTATACAGTCGACTGGGTCCCAACCGGTGAAGAGGGCCTGGAGCACGCCAAAAACACGGATTACCACGCCATCCTGGTCGACATCATGCTGCCCGGCATCGACGGCCTGCAGGTTGTACGCGAAATCCGAGAGGCCGGCTCCTCCGTTCCGATCCTCGCCCTCACCGCGCGCGACACCCTCGATGATCGTGTGTCCGGACTCGACAGCGGCTGCGATGATTACCTCCCCAAGCCGTTCGCCTTCGATGAGCTCCTCGCGCGCATGCGGGCGCTCCTGCGGCGCGCATCCAGCCGCCAGGTTCCAAGGATGGAGTACGGCGGAATCGTCGTTGACCCGGTCACTCGCCGCGTCACGCGAGACGATATCGCCATCGATTTAACCAATAAGGAATATGCTCTGTTGGAGATGCTCATCCGCCGCCCGGGACAGGTCCTGACTCGTACGGCGCTCATGGAAAGCGTCTGGGGATACGATTTCGATACGTCCTCAAACGTCCTCGACGTATACATGAACTTCCTGCGCAAAAAGATCGACCAAAAGTTCGAGAAGAAGCTGCTGCACACCATGCGCGGCGTGGGATACGTGCTGCGCGAAGACGCATGATGAAGCCGCGCAGCCTTCGCGCGAGGCTGGCGCTCTGGCACGCTGGGATTCTCGGCCTGACGCTGGCAGCGCTCGCGGGCCTGACCCTGTTCCTTCTCCGCGGATTGCTTCACTCGCGCGCGGACCAAGCACTGGAACAGTACGCGGAGACCACCGCCGCCATCGTCGCCGCGGAAGTGCGTGAGGCCCGGGTCAACCGTCGTAAAGACCTCCCCAAGTTTCTCAACAGCGACCTCCAGGAGTGGGGCCGCAAGATCCAGATCATCGATGCAAACGGCGGAGTCGTTGAGCGCTCTGCGAGCCTGGGCAACCAGAGGCTCCCAGCGACAATGGACGCGCGCTTGAATGGCCTGAAAGGGCTCGTCTCCCGCGAGACCATCGGCGGCCTGGATGAATTTCCGGTACGGGTAGTTACAGTGCCAGTCCAGATGGGGAAGCAAACTCCTTACCTAGTGCAGGCAGCCGCTTCGCTGGAGGGCATCGAAGACGCGCTCAACCGCGCCGGCACTATCCTCGGCGTGCTCACTCCCACCGTATTCGTCATTTCCCTCCTCGGCGGCTGGGTGCTCGTCGGCCGGTCCCTTCGCCCCGTGGACGAGATCACTCGCACCGCCCTCGCAATCGAGCACACGAACCTTGACCGCCGAATCACCGCGCCGGGCACGGATGACGAAATCGCCCGCCTGGCTTCGGCGTTCAACGAGATGATCGCACGTCTTGACCAGAGCTTCCGCCAGATTCAACAGTTCAGCGCCGACGCTTCCCACGAGCTTAAGACTCCGCTTACGTCCATCCGGGGGGAAGCGGAAGTGGCCCTCATGCGTGAATCGAGTCCCGAGGAATACCGGGCCGTTCTCCGCAGTATCGTCGACGAGACCGAGAGAATGTCGGCCATCGTCGAGAATCTACTGCTTCTGGCGAGAGCTGACGCCGACCAGATTCAGGTACGCCGCGAGAGCGTGGCGATGCACGAGTTGGTAATGGAAGTATTCGAGCAGCTCGGGCCCCTCGCCCGGCGCAAGAACGTATCCCTTGACATTACGACACTTGAGGAAGCGGATGTCAGCGGCGACCCCCTCTGGCTTCGACAGATCCTCGTTAACCTCATCAACAACGCAATAAAGTACACGCCCGCCGGGGGGTCGGTTACGCTAGGATTGACCACGGACGACCGACGACCAACTACAGATTCCGTTGTCTCGGAAGCGCGTATTGCGGTGACCGATACGGGGCGCGGGATACCGGCGGAGCATCTACCGCACTTGTTCGACCGATTCTACCGCGTCGATTCCGGCCGCAGCCGTGACGCGGGCGGAGTGGGGCTGGGCCTCAACATCGCGAAATGGGCGGCAGAATCACACGGCGGCCGCATTGAAGTAACCAGCGAGCCAGGCCAGGGCTCCATCTTCACCCTGATCCTTCCTCGGAACACATCGGCCCCAGAATCGGCAGAATCGTCTCTCCAAACTCGGATTGCTGCGAGTACCCAGCGACCGATGGCCCCACTTCCGCCGAATCAATAGTCCGGATCCGGGTGCAGGTCTGGCCACGCTGAATCGATCTGAGCGAGAGGCATTGCCCGCCCTCTAGTCGAGCGTTGGCGCTTAAAACTCATCCGGCAGTCTGCGACCGCGTCTACCATCAACGGCAGACATTCGGCCGCGGAGCACGTCGATGCTGGCTTCGCTGTCGAAGTTGATTCGTATAAGGCTATTTGCATCCAGGCATCGAAACTTGCCAAACAAGTGGGCATAAGAGCGCGAACCCGTGCGCAACAAGTAAGGGCCGCCCAGGAGGCTGCCCGTTTTGGCGGTACGCCAGTGATTTCCGGCTCGCTCCAGCCTGACTTCCACTCTTCCCTGCACTTTTGTAATGTTCATCGGGTAGCGTCCGCCGCCGCCACCCGCGCCGACCGGCGCCGCAATCACCGCAAGGCAAAAGGCCAGGACCAGCGACACTCTGCTCGTTCTTCCCATGGGTAATTCCTCCGTCAGCGATCTATGGGTTCGGTTCCATACTGGGAGTGAGATTCCCGTTCCCTTCACTTGACGCGCCAGACGATCGGAATCTTCCCTAGGATTTCATTGCGTTTAGGCGGCGAGGCGAGCAAAGTGTATCGCCGTTCGATGCGACGCCCTGAACCACCTGAGGACCGCCCGGCAAGTCTACCGAACCGACCAGATCTGCTGGCCGGTTTCGGGATTCCACAACTTCGCGGTATTGTCGGCGCTGCCGCTGGCGAGGCGAGCGCCGTTCGGCGACCATGCGAGCGTGTAGACCTGGCCGCGGTGGCCGTCTAACTCGTGAATAGTGGAAGGGACCTGGACATTCCAGACGAGGATGTCCCAATCGCCCTCGCCCGCAGCGGAAGCCAGCCGCCTTCCGTCCGGGTGGAACGCGACGGAAATGACCTGGCCGCTGTGACCGGCGAACTCGTCGATCTGCACTCCAGCCTGAAGGTCGAATAACAGGACTGACCGGTCGGCGCCCACAGCCAGTAGCCGGCCGTCCGGTGAGAAATCGATGTCGGTAACATAGGCTTTACCGGTGTCGAACGTTCGAATTAGATTGCCGTTCAATGCATCCCAGAAGCGCACCGTCCCGTCCCGGCTTCCGCTGGATGCCAGCGCCAGTCCGTCCGGCGAGAACTCAACTCCATAGACCGCGTCCGAATGACCGGTCAGTGTCCGAATGCGTGCCCCGGTATGAGGATTCCAGAGGAGAATCCCACGATTCCAGCCTCCGGTCGCGAGGAGCCCACCATCCGGCGAGTACGCGACCGATAACACCCCGCCACTATGACCTACCAACTCGCGGAGCAGCGAGCCGGTATGTACGTCGTAAAGACGCACCCTCGAATCCCAGTCCGGCGCCGCGATCACCCGGCCGTCCGGCGAAACATCGATGTCCCAGATTCCGTCGCCGCGACGGATGTTTTGCAGTTGTTGCCCGGATATCGCGTCGAATATCCGAATCATCGACTGTGTATCGGTGTCGGGAACACCCTCGGAGTCCTCCCGGATAACGGTTACAAAATAACCGGCCACGACCCGTGATCCGTCGGGGGTGAATTTGACGGACCTGACCTCCTGAATCCGCGTCTCGGGAGGCTTGAAAAGGCCCGCGCATCCGGATATGGTGACTAGGAGGATGGCGGTGAGGCGGGCGAAGACGGGCGGGCGCATATGCGTGCCTTTCGACGGAAGAATCTCCCGCAAGAGGACGACCGCGGAATCAGAATATCAATACCCCCGTCCGCTCGCATTGTGACACGCCGCGAAACTTGTACGTTCGTCAATGCGTATCTAAAACAGTGGCACTATAAAAAGTAAAGCGACCTACGAGAGGAGGCGGCATGAGAGTCCGGGGAATCCATCACATATCAATCGTCGTGCGCGACATGGAGCGGACTATTCACTTCTATCGGGATGTTCTAGGACTTAAGCTCGTCAAGCAGACCGTGAACTATGACGACCCGTCCTCCAAGCACTTCTATTTCGGCAACGACGAGGCGTCCCCTGGTACGCTGCTCACTTTCTTCGAAGTGCCCTACGCCGGGCCGGGCCGCATCGGCGCGGGAAGTACCCACCACTTTGCCATGGCGGTTGAAGACGAGGAAGAGCTGGTGCGCTGGCAAGAGAGGCTGCGCGAAAACGGAATCGCCGTAACGGACATCCGGGACCGCACCTATTTCCGCTCCATCTACTTTCAAGACCCGGACGGCCACATTGTGGAGATCGCAACCATGGGCCCCGGATTCTACGTGGACGAGGTGCGGCTGGGCGAAAAGATGGTTTACCCCGACTGGCTGCAGAAAGAGCTTGCCGCTGCCGTCCCAGAGGAGAAGGCGTAATGGCGACCCGCCTTGAGACGATCGAGATTCCGGCACAGGAAACGGAACAGGCGGCGGTAATCGCCCTCCATGGCCGCGGGAGCGACCCTCATGACATCGCCGGACTGGCGAGGGCGATCGCGCTGCCGGCCGTCCGCTGGATTCTGCCCGCAGCGCCGATTCCGATGGGATCGGGATTCACCTGGTACTCGCGCCCTTACACGGACCTTTCGCCGGAAAACCGCGCCGAGTTCAGCCAGGCCCGAGAACTTCTTCTCAATCTCCTACAGGAAGTTCGCTCCGAATCCGCAGGGCGGCCAGTGGCCTTCCTCGGATTCTCACAGGGCGGCGTCCTGTCGATTGACATGGCTGTGAGGAGTCCGGAGCCCGTCGAGGCCGCCATATCGCTCAGCGGTGGATTATATGAGCCGGATCGGCTGCCCGACGAGCTCTCGGAATCCGCGGGCGCCACGCCGATCTTCTGGGGACACGGAATCTACGACTCTATCCTCCCGATCGACTCCGCCCGCGAGCAAGCGCAAGTCTTACGCTCCAGCGGAATCGACCTGACGTTCCAGGAGTATCCGCTAGACCACAGCATCTCCGCGGAGGAGATCAAAGACGCCCGCGCGTATCTTCAGCGCGAATTATCGGCTGTCTGACCTGTCCGACTTGTCCGATCCGTCCGATCCGTCCGATCCGTCTGATCTGTCAGACATTGGAAGGAATCGGCTCTACTGGACCGCCGGATTCCGACGATTCGAATTCTGCCTCCGCTTTCGCCTCGATCGCTTCCACAGCCTCTCCTACAGAGCGATGGAGCTCTTCCGTGGCGTCCCTGGCGACGTGAGCCTCCTTCATCTCTTCGGCGAGGACCTCCACGGATTCAGGCTCCTGGTGGAAGGATGGGGAAAGCTCGATTTCATGGCTTAACTTCGGAACGAGGGAGATGATCACCATCTGGATACTTGCCGCAACCGGCACGGCAAGGATCATACCGAGGATACCGAGCAGAGAATTTCCTACCAGCAGCGCCAGGATGCTGAGAATGGGGTGCAGCCCCACGTGCCCGCCAAGAATGCGAGGGCTGATGATCTGATCGAACACAATCTGATGCAGCACGATATTGACGGCCACCACCAGCATCATATAGGTCAGTCCCCCACCCGGCGCGATAAAGGCCACACCGGCGATCAGAACGATGGTGATTACTGCGCCCAGGTACGGAATCGAGTAGAGGAGACCCGCAATGACCCCGAGCATCAAAGCATTCGGAACGCCCAGCAGCAGCAGCACGACCCACGTCGCGAGCCCGTTCAGCAGCGAGACGAACATTAGCCCGCGCAGGTACTTGGCGAAGATAGTGGTGACCTCCGAAACCATAGCCTGCGCGAAGTCACGCCTGTCCCGAGGCACCAGCAGCAGCGCCTTCGCGAATATGAGGTGGAAGTCCCGCAGGGCGTAGAACGTGACAATCGGGATGATAATCACCCAGATCAGGTTCGAAAGCACCTCCATTGCATGAGCGCTAATCCACCGTAACGACCCGGCTACTGTACTCGCTCCCTGTTCAGCGGCTCGGTACACCGCCGTGCGCATATAGGCTGGAAGCTTCGACTGGTCCAGCATCTTCGTCAGGGAGACCTGCGCCTGCCGCTGATTGCCCGGAACCGGAAGGTATTTGGAGAACTCGTCGGAGATTGCGGCGCCCTGACCGGCCATCGCCGGCACGCCGAAGTACAGGATGCCCGCAAGCCCGAGGACGGCAGCCAGGTAGATGAGAAGTGCGGCCCACGTACGGGACCATCCTCTCGCCTCCATTCGATCCACGACCGGGTCAAGCACCATGGCAATGAGGAACGCAATGGCGATCGGAATCCAGATATCCCGCACCACGTACGCCAGCCACAGCGCAATACCCGAAATGACGGCGACCCAAAACCACCGCCTTGATCGCCGAGCCAGGCCCGGATCGAAGTTGACCTGAACCAGCCGTTTTTTCTCGTCGGAAGTTTCCATCGCTCATTATCACGGGAGGGCGAGGCTCTCGCCTAGTTGTGGCGGCGAGACGTCACAACTAGGCGAGAGCCTCGCCCTCCCCGCTTTTCGATGCACAAGGCCTAGGCTTTAATACGCTTGATCTCGACCGTCCTCTTCGGCTTACCCGCTGCCAGGCCGCGAGCGAATCCAAGTAAGCGCAGTGTGACAAAGAGAGCGGTCAGGGCCGTGCTGGCGGCCCCGACCTTCTGCGTGACGTTCGCGCTGGCGTTCTGCGCCGTGCCAAGCACCTGCTCCGTTCTATCATGAACGCGGTCGACTGTAGCCTTTGCCGTAGTCGCTATCTCGTTGCCCTTGTCACCCAGCCGCTTCACCTGCGTGCGAAGCTCGGTGAGCAGCGGCGACAGCTTCGTATAGATCATCAAAAGCGCGATAAGGACTCCGACGTTGACCAGTATCGCAACAATGCACGAGATTCCGAAAACGATCTGGACCCAACCCTCCATAACAGCCTCTCCTGGCAGCGCGGATTCATGAACAAAGGGCCGCGGCCGGGCATTAGATGTTCCAGGCCTCGACCCCTATTCATTTGATCTTACCCCGGCGGCCGCCATTCCGTTCCATACCGGCAGCTTACGCAGTTACGAGAGCATCCTCCATGAATGCGAGGCGCTCGCGCAGCATCTGGCGGGCGCGAGAGAGGCGGGACTTCACGGTCCCCAGCGATAACCCGGTCTCGCGAGCGATCTCCTCATACGAACGGCCCTCGGCGTGGTACATCTCCATCATCTTCCGCTGGTAGGCGGGGAGATGTCGGATCGCCTTGTCCAGGAGCTGCTTCTTCTCGGCCTCCATATAGCGCTGCTCGGGGGACGGCGAGAAGTCGGCCACCTCGTGGGCAAGGATATCCCCATCCAGCTCCAGCCCTTCGTCCAGCGAAAGATGGCTGCGATGCGGAGCGCGTACGCAGGTGTCGACGTACACGTTTCGCACGATGCGGAATAGCCAGGATGTAAAGTTGGATTCGTTGCGGAAAGTTCGGATGTTCTCGTAGAGGCGGAGAAAGACCTGGCCGGCGATATCCGCGGCGTCGTCATAATTGCGGCAAAGAGTGTACGCGAACCGATAGACCGACTTCTCATACCGCTGGATCAGCGCGTTCCAGGCGTCGGTGTCGCCCTGGCGGCAGAGGTCGATTAGCGTGCGGTCGTCAATGCAGCCCGGGAGCGACCGAGCGCCGGCTGGATTGTATTGCGCCCTGGTGGGGGGAGCGAAACCGATCGTTGTCTGCATGTCGTGATGTCCTTCCATCTCGAGAAGGTCCCCGTTTAAGCTTACGGGGCCGTCGGCTAAGAAGCCGTTAGTACACAAAAGACGCCCGAGACATACGCCCCAAAGGGAGCTGCCTCAGACGCCCATGGCCTGATAGCCGAACCGACATTCTTGGCCGGATCGGAACTGCTATGTGGTTTTAATGAAGTCTATCGCCGCCGCAGCGTGACACCTGGCTATCCTGGCCCGGTTCATGCAGAAGCTATCGGCGGCAGATGCGGATTCGAAGCGTTTGACGAGCGGTCATGGCCCGGAACGACACTGCATTTGATCTGCGCCACCTCAATTATACCCATCAATACGGAATGCGTCACCTAAATTCCTCTTTTGTTGTTGAGTTTTTTTCGCCGATTTCCTGCCGGACCCCTGGAGGAACAATTCATCCCTCCAGGCGTCATAATTAAGGTTACGTGGCATCGGATTCTAACCCTAAACCCGATACGCGAAACCCGATACCCTAGCAGGGAGCGCCTCCATGAGCTCGTTTACCGATTCATTCGCCGGAAGACATGTTACGGTGGTCAGCAGCGTCGGGGCCGGCACTGAGCGGACCGACACCGGCACGTTGGTGGGCATGTCGGAAAACTGGGTGCAGCTTGCAAAGGACAACGGCGAGATGCTGCTCTTCCCGCACCCCGCCGTCCGCGTGATCAAGCTTCTTGACTCCCCGCCTCACTACACGGTGACCAAAGAAGACTTCCTGGCGGAACCCGTGCTGCGAGTGACCGAGCCGATTCCCTAGCAATAGGTACTCTCCGATCTGTCGGATCCGTCCGATCAGTCCGACCCGTCCGACCACCGTTGTTAGGAGCGCCTCTTATGGCTGTCGTACTTGAACGTCCCTCCGCCGCCAGTGACCTCCAGACCGCCCCGATGCCGACACGTCCGCTCGGTCCCTTCGGCTGGCAGGCGAGCGTAATCACCATGGGCGGCGTCAAGTGGGACACGCAGCTCTCGGACGATGACGTGGCTGCGCTGATGCATCGCGCCATCGAGCTCGGAGTCAATACGTTCGACACCGCGCACGGATACGGCGACGGCGAGAGCGAGCGAAAGCTCGGAATCGCCCTCGACGGAATCCGCGACCGCGTCTGGCTGAACACCAAAACCATGGACCGGACCTATGACGGCGCGATGCGGCAGATGGAGATTTCGCTAAAGCGGCTCCGAACCGACGTGGTCGATCTGATGTTCGTCCATTCGGTGGACAATGAGGACGATTACCGGCAAATAATGGCGCCGAATAGCGTGCTGAAGGCGATGGAAGAGATGCGGGACGCGGGCCATATCCGTCACATCGGCGTGTCCGGCCACTGGGTGAAGGACGTCATGGGGAGGCTAATTCAGGAGTACCCCTTCGAGGCGGCGCTTTTCCCCGTAGGCTTGTTCAACCGAGCGTACAATTACAGCTTCGTAGACACGGTCCTCCCGATCGCCCGGGAGCGAAACATGGCCGTTCTGGGCATGAAGGTCTACGCCGCGGGCCGGGTGAAGCACACGCGCTCAGTCGAGCCCTATCTCCGCTACAGCTTGAATCTGCCGATAGACACGGCGGTGCTCGGCATGGACGATTTGGCGCAGCTCGAAGAAAACGTCCGCATTGCCAAAAGCTCCCCGCCACCACTCAGCGAATCAGACCTGCAAGAGTTTCTTCCGGAAGCGCTCGCCGTAACCAGGTCCTTCGACGACGGCGAGTTCAGTTGGGTCTCCGGTTATCCGGCTCCGTAACTCGACCATCGTGCTCCGGAACGTGTAGGGGCGTATAACTCGCCGAGGAACGATCGTCGTGCGGATGTAAGTTCCTCGGCGAGTTATACGCCCCTACGAGCCTTCACGTTATGCGCCGCGGGTGCTTACCGTTTCACCCCTATCCGATAGACGCCGGCCTCGTTCGAGACCGCGTAGCGCGGATTTCCGCTAGAGCGCAGCAGCATTTCCGCGGCGGACTTGAGGTTCACGTCGTGCAGCTTCAGCGTCACCGGAACTCCCTGAACGCCCTGGTCGATGGTGAAATTCGCGCCGGCCGCTCGGAAAAGAGCCATGACCGCTTCGCGAAGGTTGGCCTGGTGGAAGTTCATGCTTAGCCGCACCGTTTCCGGATTCAATCCGCGCCCGGTGGGGAGAGGCACTATCGCATAGATTCCGTTTGCCACCTCCTGCCACCCCAGCGGTACGGAGAGATCCACGGCTTTCAAAGCCCCGAGCAGCGCCCCTTCGAAAGGCATGTTCGTCATGGACATCGTGACGCTTCCAGTCGCCGGGACTCGCAGCGGAATCGCGAACTGCATGTTGGCAGATTCGAACAGCAAACGAAGCGCCTCGTCAAGACTCTTCTCCTGCAGCGACAGCGTAACCCGATTCCTAATAGGCCCCGGATTCCGCGGTGGGCGCGTAACAACTGGCGCCGCGCCACCGCCGCCTGCCGGAGCGGGAGGTCTATCCCCGGCGAGGATGGTGTAGACTCCGTCCTCCAGCCGATAGGTCAAACCTGTTCCGCGTGCGGACCCCGCGGCGAGCACGCTCTCGAGCGCCTGGATGAAAGGCTGGTCGGCAATGGACAGCGTGATTCGCACGTTCGACGCCCCGCGCATCACCGTGGGCTCCAGCACGTAGTTGGCGCCGACGGATTTGAACAGCAGCTTCAATGCTTCGACCAGCGTCTGATTGTCGAACTCCAGGCTGACCCGCTTGGAAGCCGGATCGTCATCATCCTGCGCCACCAAGGGCCCCGCAATAAACGCGCTGAGCCCCAACACCACCACGGCAACCGGAATCGCGAAATAATGTGGTCGTTTCATGAGAACACCTTTAAGCAGTGACTTGCGAAATCCATCTACGTTGACCCTATCTACGGATTCCGCGGCCCACAGTTACACCAC
>JBKJZI010000161.1:0-20146 GCA_046715155.1 Chthonomonadales bacterium
TTCAGGCGTTCGGGTGTTCGGGTGTTTGGGCTTGCGGTGGTTCTGGCTGTTCTCGCCAGCTCTGCTTACGCGGATTCCGGGAAGACGCTGGTGATTCAGGCGGGGCGGATTCTGACGGTTACGAAAGGTGACATTGAAAACGGGGTGATCGTCATTCGGGACGGGAAGATCGCCGCCATAGGGAAGCAGGGCGAGGTGGCGATTCCGGACGGCGCCGAGGTCTGGGACTTCAAGGACCGGTGGGTGATGCCCGGGCAGATCGACCTGCACAACCATATCGGAAACACCTCCGGCCTGCACGATTATGTCCACTCGCTGAATCCGGAGCTGCGCGTCGCCGACTATATCGATCCGGAATCACCGCTTGTGAAGGACTCTATCGCAAGCGGAGTCACCACAGTAATGACCATTCCCGGAAGTGGCGGAAACCATTCCGGATTTGGCGTGCTCTGGAAGTTGGGAGGCGCTCCGCGCGACCAGCTTATCGTTCGTCGACTAGGCGGGATGAAGATCGCACAGGCGTATAACCCAGAGCGGGCGGCCGGCGATATCGGGCGCAGCCGAATGGGAATGTGGTGGATGCTGCGCGAGATGTTCACCCGCGCCGGCAAGTACGACACGAAGATGACCGCGTGGGAAAAGTCACAGAAGACCAAGGTAGCTTCCACGGGCCCGATTCCGAAGGCCAAAGCCGTAAAAGCGCCGACGCGTAAGCCGGGCCTAGATAACGTTCGCGAAGTCCTTCAGAAGCGCACCCCGGTCTTCGTCCATACAGCCTCCGCTCGCGACGTGTATCAGACGATGCGGATGTTTCATGACGATATGAAGCTTCCGGTCGTCATCTCCCACGGTGAGTTCGGCGGATTCCGCGCGGCGAAAGAGGCGGCCAAGCGAAACATCCCCGTGAATGTCGGTCCCCGCCTCTATGACTTTGGCTCGCTGGTTTATGACCGCCGCTTCTACTCGATCCCTGGTATGTATGCGGAGGCAGGTGTTAAGAACGTCTCGCTCAATACCGACTGCCCGGTGATTCCCGGTGAAGACCTGTTCCTGCAGGGCACGCTCTCTGTGCGACTCGGCATGAGCGAGGCGGACGCACTTAAGGCCCTCACGATTAACCCGGCGATGGCGATCCAGATTTCCGATCGGGTGGGGAGCCTCGAAGTCGGTAAGGATGCGGACCTGATCATCAAACGCGGCAGCCTGTTCGACCCGCGGAATCCGGTCGAGCGCGTCCTGATCAACGGCAATATGGTCTACGAGCACGGCAAGACGAAGCGCCCATCCGCCCGAGGGCGCAACTTCGCCGGTAACGCCGTCCACGAGGACGACGGCTGCGAAGACGAGCACCTCCACGAAGGAGCCCACGGTGCTCCATAGGATCACCGCCGCCGCCGCCCTGCTTGTCGCCGGTACGGGCGCAAGCGCCCAGACGTCGGCGGATCGAGAACCCTTCGTCGAAGAGG
This sequence comes from Chthonomonadales bacterium, assembly GCA_046715155.1. GTDB lineage: Bacteria > Armatimonadota > Chthonomonadetes > Chthonomonadales > CAJBBX01 > JBKJZI01. Next base: position 1,467 of record JBKJZI010000161.1, read on the forward strand.
TCGTCGCCATTCGGGCGCGCCGGATCGAGACGGTTTCGAAGGGCGTGGTTGAGAACGGAGTCATTCTCATTCGCGCGGGCAAGATCACGGCGGTCGGGACCGACGTAATAATCCCGGTGGGCACGCGAGTCATTATGGCGGACACCGTGATGCCCGGAATCGTCGGGGCGTTTTCGCGAATTGGACTCTCTTCATCGGGCGGCGGAGCGGTGCAGCTCGGTGGCGGCGGATTCGGTGGCGGATTCGGTGCAGGGCTTGGCGGAGGCGCCAGAGCGGCTGCGAATCCGCATCATCGGGTGAACGACGAGCTGTATCCGTTCGACGAGGATTACGAGCGGTTGTTGCGCGCGGGCGTTACTACGCTGGGCCTGATTCCGGGTGGAACCGGAACCAACGGCCAGGGCGCCGCGGTCAAGCCGGCCGCGGATTCCGCCGAGAAGATGGCGCTGGCTGCTACCGGCCCACTGGCCATTAACTTCTCCACTGATACGCAGGCGCAGGACCTGATCAGAACTACACTCGAGGGCGGCCGGCAAGGCGCCGGTGGACCACCGTCCGGTCGCCCGACAGGTACAACTCCTCCTGGACCTGAACCCGATCCGGAATCCGCCGATGACGACTTCCAGCGCGGGCAGCGGCGCACTTTTCAGCGTCCTCCAGGCGCCGGTCCGGCGGCTCCCACCTCGGTCTCGTTGATGGCCCGGCGGATTCCCGTAATGCGTGCTGTCGCAGGAGAAACTCACACCTTCGTCAACTGTTCCGATTCCGCGGCGGCGATCTACGCCATGCAGCTTCTTGCGCCGTTCGACAGGCTGAAGGCGGTCTACGTTTTGTCATCGGAGTGCTATCGGGTTGCGGACGCTCTTGGCTCCAAGAAGTCGTCCGTAATCATCCCGGCCGATCTGACATTCGAGCCCAATACGCGGAACCGGGTGAATCCGGCGGCGATACTCTCGCTGGCCGGCGCGAAGGTCGCCTGCCGCCCGCCGTCGGACGATCCGCAGGGCTATGAAGGCCTTCGGTTTAAGATGGCGGAGCTGGTACGCGCGGGAATGGACCGGGAGACTGCGCTAAAAGCGATTACACTTAACCCGGCCGAGATGCTCGGAGTGGCCGAACGCGTGGGAAGTATCGAGGCCAACCGGGACGCAAACCTGATTCTGTTGGATGGCGATCCCTTCTCGGCGCTGACCCGCGTGCGCCGAGTGCTTCTGGAAGGCAAGGAAGTCTACCGTGATCGCTAGCCTGCTGTTCCTCGGAATCCTGCTCGGTCAAGCCCCGGCTGCGCCTTCTCCCCCACAACCTGTGACGGCTATCGTCGGCGGCGATGTATGGACGGTCACGAAGGGTGTCATCAAGAATGGCACGGTAATCATCCGCGGCACGAAGATCGAGAAGGTCGGCGGGCCGGATACGAAGGTGCCGGATGGCGCAACGGTTGTCGACGCGAAGGGACATGTTGTCGCCCCCGGATTCGTCACCGCCCAGACAACGGGCGGAGGACTGATCCGCGCCGGCTCCGGGAAGGTGAAGGATGCTCTGGACCCGTACACGCTGCCGATCCCCCTGGCGCTGGCGACAGGCGTCACGACTGCTTACGTCGTTGGCGGCGGACCTATCACGGAGGGTACTGAATCTGCAACCAGCAGCCTGGGAACTAATAACGCCATCATCAAGATGACCGAAGCGGACCTTACCGGAATGCTCCTTCGGGAGCCGGCGCAGACGACGGTCAGCCTCGGCGGCGGGGGCGGGGGCGGCGGACGCTTTGGCGGCCTCCGGGGAGGCGGGGGCGCTGCCGGAGGAGGCGGACTCTCCGCGCGCTATAACCTCCGAGACCGGCTGCGAGTGGCCAAGGAGTACCAGGACAAGCTGGCGCTGTTTGAAGTTGATAAGAAGGCCGGCAAGCAGGTGACCGAGCCTCGCAAGCCGATGGGAATCGACGATTACCTGGCTCTCGTGAAGAAGGAGCGAACGCTGCGGCTGACGGCGTCCGAGGTATCCGATATCCGATGGGCGCTCACGTTGGTGGATGACTTCGGAATCAAAATGACGATCACTCCTGCTACGGAAGCATGGATAATCGCCGACGAGATTGCGAAACGAGACGTGTCGCTCATCATCACGGCGCGAAGCCGCGTTTCGGCCGATGACCGCAAAAATGGCCCTTCCGGCGCGAGCACGGAAGCGGCGGCGATCCTTAAGAAGGCTGGCGTCAAGTTCGCTCTGATTCCGCCCAGCGCCGCGTTCTCCACCGGCGGCCAGCTTGGCCGCGACCTCATGACCTACCCACTTGAAGCCGCCTTCGCCATCCGCGGCGGCCTGGACGAGCAGACCGCCCTCGAAGCCCTCACCATCGAGCCCGCCCGAATCCTCGGAATCGCCGACCGCGTGGGCAGTATCGAGGAAGGCAAGGACGCGGATATCGTCCTCCTGAACGGCGACCCGCTGGACTACCGCACCTTTGCCGAGCGCACCTACGTAAACGGCAAGCTACTCTACGAGCGCGAAAAATCCACCTTCTTCGACTACATCAAACGCCGCGCCGCAGACTGATTGCCGCACGTGCGCGAGAAGGAACCGGGAGGGCCGCCAACGCATCCTATGCAAATCGATCGGGGCTTAGCGCGTCGATGGGAATTGGCGGATTCTCTCCTGAGAGGAGAGCGGCCATTATCTTGCCGGTGATGGGACCGAGGCTGAGGCCCATCATCGCGTGGCCGGTGGCGGCGGAGAGGTTGCGGTAGCGGCGGAATCTTCCCACGTAGGGCAGCCCGTCCGGCGAGCATGGACGAAGGCCGCACCACGGTTCCACCTCTCGAAAGTCCTCTTCCGTAAAGTCGGGGAAGGCGCGGCAGACGGATCGGATTATCCCTCGGATTCGGCGCGGATTCCGCGTTAGGTCCGTTGCGCCGAGCTCCATTGTGCCTGCGAACCGCAGCGCGCCGTTCATTGGTGTCACCGCAACGCGTCCATCCACGAGGATTCCGCAGATTTCCGGAATCTGGCGCGGATTCGGAAGCGTTAAGCTATAGCCCTTCCCTGCCTGCACGGGCAGACGGATTCCGAGCGGTTGTAGTAGATTGGGCGACCACGAACCGCCGGCAATCACGAACTCATCCGCCGGAAATTCTCCCCGGTCTGTTTCTGCGGCATCGATTCGGCCGTTCGCTGTTCGGAATCCGGTGACTGCTGTGTTCCACTCGATTTTCGCTCCGGCAGATTCCGCAGCTCCCGCCAGGCTGCTCATGACCATATCCGGGACCATGTGGCAGTCCTGCGGGTAATAGACGGCGCCCGCCACGTTCATTCGGATTCCGGGCTCCAGCTTCGCCGTTTCCTCTGACGAGAGAATTTCACCGGGAAGGCCCAGTTCGCGCGCCATCTCCGCGAGCGCTTTTTCGTGATGCAGCGCGGATTCGGTCTCGCAAAGCATCAGGAGGCCCTTCTTCACCAGCCCGAGGTCCGCGCCGGGAAGGGCGGCCAGCTCCTCGTAACATGCCTTACTTGCCAGGTGGAGGTCGCGTAGGATCGGAGCGCAGCGGGTTACGTTGGCAGAGTTAGCCGACCGCATAAACTTCGAAGTCCATGAGAAAAGGTCTCGGTTCAGTCGCGGCCGGAACCAGAAGGGGCTCTCCGGATTCAGCATCATTCGGAGTCCGAGCGAGACCATTCCCGGGGCCGCCAGAGGAACAAAGTGGCTCGGGACGATCATGCCCGCGTTGCCGTAAGAGCATCCTTTGAAATCAGGTCCTTCGCGCTCGAGGACGGTGACGTCGTGGCCCTTCAGCGCGGAATAGTAAGCCGTGCTGAGCCCCACGATGCCCGCGCCGACGATTACCACCCGCTTCGATTCCGTCATGCTAGCGGATTCCCCACCGAAATGGATCGCCCGGGTCCAGCAGCAGTATGGATTCCGCAGTGATATGGGCCTCGCCGGTGATGATCGGAATCAGCCCTTCTTCTGTTACTTCGACCCTGCCTTCGAAGACGCTGCCGATTATGCTCTCTTGCCGCCACACTTCGCCTGGTCGCAGCTTACCGTCCTCAAACAGGCAGGCGAGCTTGGCGCTTGTTCCGGTACCGCACGGAGACCGGTCGTACGCCTTGCCCGGGCAAAGCACGAAGTTCTTACTGTCAACTCCGTCTTTCTCGGATTTCGAAAACAACTCAACGTGGTCGATCTCCGCCCCACCCTCGCCCGTGATTCCATCACGGTTTAATACTTGCCGTATCTCCCACGTAAAGGCAGTCAGATTCTCGACGTTGTCCAGGGAAAGCTCCATGGGATGATTCTCGACAAGAAAGAACCAGTTCCCGCCCCACGCAACGTCTCCAACCACCTGCCAGCACCCCGACACGTCCACCATGACTTGCCGCCGAAACCGATAGCTCGGCACGTTGCGGACCGAAACCTTCCCGGAGTCGTGAAGCTCAGCGGTTATCGCGCCTACCGGCGTATCTATCCGGTGCGTTCCTGGCAGAATCCGTCCGAGGTGCGCAAGTGTTGCGATCACCCCGATGGTCGCGTGCCCGCACATCCCGAGGTAGCCGACATTGTTGAAGAAGATCACGCCGGCAATACAAGTGGAGTCAGCGGGCTCTACCAATAAGGCGCCCACAACCACGTCAGACCCGCGCGGCTCGTTGACGATCGCTGACCGGTAGTGGTCAAATCGCGCCTGGAAGTCCTCCCGTTTCTCCGGCAGAGTACTCCCGGCAAGTTGGGGCCCGCCCGCAATGACCACGCGCGTCGGCTCGCCCGCCGTATGGGAGTCGACCACCTGAACCGAATTCGTCAAACCGTCCTCCGACTGAGCATTGGATTCCGTAGGGTCGGCCCTGCGGATTCCTGCCGTGTTGTTGACTTTGCCTGCTGCAGCAAACATACTTTGCCATTGCGGTTGCTGTCAACTTTTGGGGGAGGTCGCGCTTCATGGCATCGTCCTGGCGGGGAGTTTTGCCCGCGGCTACTACACAGTTCAACGAGGACCAATCCCTCGCTATCGGCGCTACGCTGCGGCACCTGGACGTAATGATCGATGCCGGAATCCACGGCTTGATCATGCTCGGCACGGTGGGCGAGAATTGCTCTCTTGAATATGGTGAGAAGCTCGACGTACTGCGCGCGACCGTAGAGCACGTGAACGGGCGGATTCCGGTCCTGACGGGCGTGGCGGAATGCACCACCGCGCTAGCATGCCGGTTCGCAGAGGACGCGGAGAGGGCTGGCGTGGACGGTCTCATGGTGCTGCCTGCCATGGTCTACAAGTCCGATTCCCGCGAGACGATGCAACACTTCCGCACAGTCGCGCGCGCCACCCGCCTGCCCATCATGGTCTATAACAATCCCGTCTCTTACCATGTCGACATTACGCCCGACATGTTCAAGGAGCTCACGGATGAACCGACGCTGGTCGCGATCAAAGAGTCATCCGAGAACGTTCGCCGCATTACCGACCTCAGAAACACGGTCGGTGATCGCTATACGCTGCTTTGCGGCGTGGACGATTTGGTGTTGGAGAGCTTACTGTTGGGCGCGGAAGGCTGGATTTCCGGGCTGGTGAACGCCTTTCCCCGCGAAAACCGGCTGCTTTGGGACCTGGCAACAGCCGGGCGGTGGGAGGAAGCCCTTGAAGTCTACCGTTGGTACACTCCCCTCCTCCACCTGGACACGCACGTCAAGTTGGTCCAGTACATCAAGCTCGCCATGGCGGAGACTGGGCTGGGTTCGGAGATTACCCGTGCTCCACGCCTGCCGCTGATCGGTGAAGAACGGGACCGTGTCCTCTCCACTATTCGCCACGCCATCGCCACCCAGCCTCACCTCTCGCCGATTCCAGCCTGAAGACAAACGTTAAGAGAAAGGAAGCTGAGTTGACTCCTTCATCTCGCCTGCTCGCAATAGTTGCTGTTGCGGCTGTACTGGGAGTTGTCCGTGTATCAGCATCCAGCCAGCGGAATCCGCCGGCGTCCGACCCCGAGTTACAGGTCCCGCGGAGCGAGATGGAGGCGTTTATCGAGAGGTACCAGGCGGATCGGTCGAGCCTGATGCGCTCCTTCCCAGTGGCGGATTCGACGAGCCGGAGCGGAAGACTGCGTCAACATTATAGCGAGTGGAGGGGCCGGCTGGAGAAATCCGATTTCGGCAGGATGGGACAGGACGGCCGGATCGACTACCTGCTCTTGCGAAACCATCTGGACCATGAACTTCGGGAGCTGGATATCGATTCGAAGTCGCGCGAGGAAACTTCCCCCTACATTCCCTTCGCATCGACCATTATCGAACTCGAAGAGGCGCGGCGGCGCATGGAATCTATCGACCCGGCGAAGACGGCGGGCCTCGTGAATAACCTTAGTAAGGAGATCGCAGCAGCGCGCAAAGCAGCGGAATCACGCTCGGACACCAGCAAACATGTCGCCGCCCGCGCCGCTACGGTCGTAAACAGTCTGCGGGAAACGCTGCGACGATGGTTCGGATTCTATAACGGTTACGACCCTCTCTTCACCTGGTGGGTCTCTGAGCCATACAAGCAGGTAGATCAGGCGCTCCAGGGCTACGCGGCCTTCCTGCGAGAGAAACTGGCGGGTGTGAAACCGGGAGACGATGGCGTGATCATCGGCAATCCTATCGGCCGCGAGGCGCTGCTAAGCGAGCTCGCTAATGAGATGATTCCGTACACTCCGGAGGAGCTGGTCGACATCGCGAACCGCGAGTTCGCCTGGTGTGAGGTCGAGATGAAGAAGGCCGCTCACGAAATGGGCCACGGAGATGACTGGAAAAAAGCGCTGGAACAGGTGAAGAACGCGTACGTCGAACCCGGGAAGCAGCCACAGATGATCAAAGACCTCGCCCTCGAGGCTATCAAGTTTCTGGACGATAACGACCTGGTGACGATTCCGCCGCTGGCGCGTGAAACCTGGCGCATGGAGATGATGTCGCCGGAACGCCAGCTCGTAAGCCCGTTCTTCCTCGGCGGCGAGACCATACTCGTTTCCTACCCGACCAGTACGATGAGCCACGAGCAGAAGATGATGAGCATGCGCGGAAATAACCCGCATTTCTCACGCGCCACCGTCCATCACGAGCTGATTCCGGGCCACCATCTGCAGGGATTCATGCGCGCCCGCTACCGCACCCACCGCGGAATCTTCAGCACGGCGTTCTTAACGGAGGGTTGGGCCTTCTATTGGGAGATGCTGCTCTGGGACATGGGATTCCCCAAGACTCCGCAGGATCGCGTAGGATTCCTCTTCTGGCGGATGCATCGGTGCGCGCGCATCATCTTTTCCCTCAGCTTCCACCTCGGCAAGATGAATCCGCAGGAGTGTATCGATTTCCTGGTTGACCGCGTGGGCCACGAGCGTGACAACGCCACCGCCGAAGTCCGCCGCTCGTTCGCCGGGAGCTACGGCCCGCTCTATCAATGCGCCTACATGCTCGGTGGGCTGCAGGTCTATTCCCTTCACCGTGAACTAGTGAAGTCAGGCAAAATGACCAGCCGCGCCTTCCACGACGCCGTCCTCAAGGAGAATTCGATCCCCGTCGCAATGATTCGCGCAAGCCTCACCAAACAGCCTCTCAAACCCGATCACACGTCCAATTGGCGTTTCTATTCGACCTTGCCTTAATGGGGCGAATCGCTACCATGGACACACCGGCGGCGGCGGAACGGGGAAGTCGTCCCGGTACCAGTGCTCGATTCGCGGCACGAATCCCTGGCCAAAGGCCATCTCCCCAAAGCCGTAGTACAGCTTCGAAGTAACCGTCACGCCGGACGCGTCCTTGACGGAAGCGAGATAGATCACGTTATCCGGCGAGACGGGCGGACCGCTGGGCGGGAGGGAGCCGACGGCGATGGTCCCAACATGCTCGCCCCCGGACGGCTTAAGCGCAATCTCCGCAAAGTCGTTCGGCGTTTCCGGCGTGGAATCGATCTGCGTCGCATAGTACAGCTTCACGCTCTGTATCGAGCTCCCGCCGGGAACCGCGGATACACGGAATCGCAGGTTACTGACCGCTGCTTCCATCCGGACCGTCGGCGTCGCGGCGGGCACTGCCCCGCCCTTGAAGCAGTATTTCAGCCACGCGTTCACATTGTCGAGGAACTCCCCGAGATCGGAGATGATTTGGCCATTCCTGATAACGCCGTGCTCTCCGTTCGGCTTTATCATCACCCGGTGCAAGAATCGCGGGTTGAGACCGGCGGTTGCCGTCCGGTCGTACGTATGGTTGATCGCGGGCACGCTGAAGAACTGGTCGTGCGTCCCGATGATGGTGAGCAGCGGGCCGTTTTGTGTCGGCGCGTAGGAAATCGGATCGAAATAGGATTCGAGCGTGGCTAGAGTCGGATCGGTGCAGACGTTGGACACCGTATTCAGGTGGTCGGTCTCGCTCCTGAGGCCGTCGCGCGTGTAGTAGTAAAGCCCGTGGTACAGCCACCCGCCTTCATAGAAGAGCAGGTCATGCCAGCCTCCCGCCACGGCGATCGCCACTGCTCCTTTCACCCGGTCGTCGGCGCCATTGATGTAATACGTAAACTGCCCACCCATAGAGGCCCCGATCACGCCGAGCCGGTTCGCGTCGATGCGATAGGGATTCAGAAACATGCGCGAGAATCGCTGGAGCAAGGTCAGCGCGCGCATCCCGGCGTAGGCGTAATGGTAAAGGTAGCTGACCTCCGGGGATGGCTGGTTGATCACCTGCTCCACGGATATCCAACCCTGCTCCGTATCGGGAGGGCCTGTCGAGCTCCCCTGTCCGGGCCCGTCGATCGACAGCGCGACGTATCCCAGAGCTGCGAGCGCGATCGCCTCCTGTGGGCTGCCTTTCCCGCCGTGGCCGTGGCCTATGACTATCGCCGGATAGGGCCCGCCCACCAGCGGCGATGCGAGATACCCGTGGATTCGGATTCTGCCCCCGGTGTGGACAGCGTATGGTTCAACGTGGTCCGCCCACTTTGCGTCCGTCTCGGAGTCGAAATACACTTCGAAGTAACCTGCCTTCGCGATCACTTGCGGGTTGAGCGTACTCTGATCGCGAATCTTTGCTTTACGAGGCGCCCAAAGATCGAGCGGCGCTGTCTGCGCGAAGCAGCGCGGTACACCGGAGAGTAGTAGCGCAAACAGCAGAAACAGTGGGACGCAGAAGCACAGCCGGCTTGACATGGCGGAATCCCTTCTTGTCGGAGTGGCACGGCGTGAGGCCGACGTCGCGCGGAGCAGTACGGAATCGGTTCCCAAATCTACTGCGGCCTAGCTCCTCTACCAGCGGAGAGGGCGCTTTATCATAAGCCGCATCCCATTGCTGCTACGGAGTCGGACGATGGCGCCATTATAAGAAGGCATGGCGGGAGTGTCAAGGTGTCAGCCGGGTGAATCCTCGAATTATCCGGAACTCTGCGAATATCAATTATCGGAGATTGCTGCACTCTGAGTACAATGAAGCCATCGGCAATGCCCCTATTGCTTTGCGAAGTCGGAGGGCGCGCTCATGGCATTCAACGTGAAGAAACGCGGGAAGGTCACTTACTACTCAAGCGGCGAACGGCCGGTGCTTTCCGCTCTCGTGACGGAAGAGCAGTCGGACGGAGACCTGAAGATCTACTTCGCGGGGCTTACCGGGGGATATTCGGCGAAAGGCGTACTCGAGCTGGACACGTTGACCCGGATGGAGCCGGAGAAGGAAATACCTCTGGTCTTTCAGTCGTGGGAGAAATGGCTGAAGGACGCCGGAATCTGCCGATCGATCCGAGAGATCGACTTTCTGGAGGTCCACGCTTTCGGCTGCCAACCCAAGGAACCGAATCCGCTCGTCGACCCCGTGGGCTTCGCCGACGAGATCAAGCGGCTCCGAGCGGCCTACGCTAAAGGCTACGCCGATTTCTTCGCCGAATACATGCCCGAGAACGGCCTCCCGGCGCGCTTCACGGTCCACGTAGTCGACGTGCCGGACCAGGCGGCCTCCTACGAATTCTATAGCGTGGGACTGCTCCAGCGGAATCGAAGTGTCTGAAGGATGCGATGAGGATAGACGTATCGCTCGCGCCGGTGGAAGAGATTCTCACTCTGCGCGACCTTCACCGGCAGGAGATGAACTGCCAGATCATCCACGATTCCTGGCATGCGCGCCGCTGGACGGATACCTATTTGCTGCAACTGGATGGGCGGGTCGTGGGATACGGCAGCGTGGGCGCCGTCAGGGGAAAGCGGAAGGACCTCATCATGGAGTTCTACGTCCTGCCGATCCACCGAGGCTCCGCCCTCCCGCTCTTTCGGAAACTCATCGAGGCCAGTAAACCCAAGCGAGTAGAGGCCCAGACCAACGATATACTCCTCACGCTCATGTTGTACGACTGCGCTCGTAGGATACGAAGCGAATCGGTCCTCTTTCACGATGGGTTCACCACAACGCATTCCCTGCCAGACGCGGTTTTTCGGCCTGCGTCCGAATTGGATGGAGAATGGGCCGAGGCAGGCGAATGGGTTATCGAATCGAATCTGAGGGTAGTAGCAAAAGGTGGAGTCCTGTTTCACTACAACGTACCATATGGCGATATTTACATGGAGGTCGCGGACTCGCACCGGCGGCATGGCTACGGTAGCTTCCTGGTACAGGAATTGAAGCGCACGTGCTACGAGATGGGGCGCATCCCCGCCGCGCGCTGCAACGTATCCAATGAGGCTTCTCGCGCAGCGCTGCAGAAGGCGGGATTCATGCCTTGCGCTCGAATGCTGGTTGGATTGCTTGCGACCTAGGACCGAAACTATGCGGATGAGTCGGGCAGTAACGGACGGGAGCGAACCATGAATGGCCCCAGGTACGACCTCCTCCTAACAGGAGGGCGCGTCATAGATCCAGCCGGCGACATCGATGGTCCGGCGGATGTGGCTGTCACTAGCGGAAAGATCGCGGCGGTCGCTCCCGGAATCGACCCAGGTCTGGCAGCGCAGGTGGTCGACGTGAGCGGCCGACTTGTCACGCCGGGACTGATCGATATCCACGCTCACGTTTATGACACCCAGAATCCGAATTACCTCAGCGTTATGGCAGACGCGCACTGTCTGCCCTCGGGCGTGACGACCGTAGTCGACCCTGGCACGGCCGGTGCCGCCCACTTCGATCACTTCCGAGAGACGGTAATTGAAAAGGCAAAGACGCGGATTCTGGCGCTTGTGAATATCGTGCGCGACGGAATGCTCGGAGACTGGGAGCATGACCTGGAGCAGATGGACCCGGAAATTGCGGCAAAGACGGTCGCGGCTAATCCGGACGTCTGCGTCGGAATCAAGACGGCCCACTACTGGACCAAGCATCCGTTCGATGACGCGCACCCGCCCTGGGCCGCCGTGGAGAGGGCGCTGGCTGCCGGCGAGATGTGCGGCAAGCCGGTGATGTTCGACTACTGGGGGCGGCCCGAGCGCCCCTACGCGGAGCTGATTCTGAAGCGAATGCGCCCCGGGGATATTCATACCCACTGCTTCGCGCAGCAGTTCGGGCCGCACGGAACGGATTCATGGCCACAGGGCCATCATTTCGAAGCGCGTGAACGGGGAGTGATCTTTGACGTTGGTCACGGCGCCGCCAGCTTCTGGTTTCGGCTCGCCCAGGCCGCGATGGACGCCGGATTCCCCCCGGATTCTATCAGCACGGACCTGCACACCGGCAATATGAACGGACCGGTATTCGACATGCTGAACGTGATGTCGAAGTTCCTGAATATGGGCATGTCTCTCCCGGAGGTGATCATGCGGTCCACCATCAACCCGGCGAGAGAGATCGGCCGCCCGGACCTCGGAACGCTGACTCCGGGCTCGGAAGCCGATATCGCCGTTCTCGATCAGCAGGAAGGGGAGTTTCGGTACACGGACTGCGGCCGCGCCTGCATCAGAGGCCGCTGGAAGCTCGAATGCACGCTGACCATGCGCGCCGGTAAGATCGTCTACGATCCCAACGGGTGCTCGATGCCGTACTGGCAGGACGCCCCCGCCCCTTATTGGGTCACCCCCTTGCTCCAGGCATGAGCCTCTACGACGACCTCGGGATTCCGCCGCTGATCAACGCTGCGGCGACGCTGACGCGTCTGGGCGGCTCCCTGATGCCGCCGGCAGTCGTGCAGGCAATGGCTGAGGCGGGCCGCAGCTTTATCGAGCTGGACGAGCTGCAGCGGCGGGCTGGAAAGCGGATCGCGGCGCTGACTCGCAACGAGGCGGCGTACATCTCCTCCGGCGCAGCGGCGGGCCTCGTTCTTACGACAGCGGCATGCGTCACCGGCAACGACCCCACCGCCATTGACCGGCTGCCGGACCTTACCGGTCTCAAGGACGAAGTCCTCATTCACCACACGCACCGGAACGGCTACGACCACGCCGTGAGGCAAGTCGGCGTACGGCTGGTGGAAATAGGCAGCGAATCCGGTACTACGCGCGAAGAGCTGGAGCAAGCTATTTCTCCCCGAACGGCGGCGATTGCCTGGTTTCAGGGGATCATGACCGGGCGGGGCGACTTGCCGTTGAAGGATGTCATTGAGATCGCGAAGTCCCGGGGGATTCCGGTGATCGTGGATGCGGCGGCGCAGCTACCGCCCGTGGAGAACCTGTGGCGGTTCACGGAGATGGGCGCGGACCTGGTCATCTTCAGTGGTGGAAAAGACCTGCGTGGCCCGCAATCCAGCGGCTTGATTCTCGGAAAGAAGGAGCTCATCGCCGCCTGCGCGCTGAACGGCAACCCGAACCACAGCATCGGCCGCCCAATGAAGGTGGGGAAAGAGGAGATCGCCGGGCTGGTAGCGGCAGTCGAACGGTATGTGGGCCTCGATCACGCGGCGAGGGAGCTATATTGTGAAAGTACCGTCGCGGAATGGAGCGCCGGCCTGGAGGGATTCCCTGGCGTTTCCTGCAAGCGAGACTACCCGAATGAGGCCGGTCAGCCCCTTCCCTGGCTGCTCATCACCATCGAGCCCGAAAAGGCCGGATTTACTCGTGACGATGTAATTGCCGGCCTGGAATCGGGCAGTCCCGTCATTAAGGTCATGCCCCACGCCGCGGATTCCATCCACGTCAACCCAATGACCCTTGAGCCCGGTGAAGAGAAGATCGTCCTCGACCGCCTCTTAGAGGCTTTGAGCCCGGCAGGAAGACCCTAGCTTCACAAACTCCCAGGCAAGCGGAATGCTTTAATGGAAAGACGGGGAGATGGGAGGCGAATCTGCCGTGGATATTCAACGAGCGCGCTACCGGGCGACAGAAGGGGAAACTCACGGTTTCGGCGCGACGCCGCAGGAAGCGCTGAACACTCTCATACGCGCGCTGGGCAGCGAGGCATCAGGCCCGATCGTTATTTGGCCCTTTAATCGCGGCGACGCCTTTTTCAGTGAACGTCAGCAGCGTCGTCTCGACGAACTTAAGGGACAACTCGAGACGCTCACCCAAGCGGAGCGTGACGAGCTGGAGCAGCTTGTCGAAGTCAGCTTCGACTCGACGATCTCACGCACCCAATCCATTTCCACCGTCAAGGCGTGAATCCACGTTACGAAATGGTAGCGGAGCGCGCCCGTTGGCGGTGCGAGTATTGCCGCGCGCCCGAACAGGTCTTTAACTTTCCCTTCCAGGTTGACCACATAAATCCTCGTTTCGGCAGGCGGAGATCTCATAGAAAATCTCGCTCTCGCTTGCGAGTCCTGCAACCTCTTCAAGTCCGATTCCGTGCATATCTTGTTCAATCCGCGCGCTGACCGATGGGAGGACCATTTCCAGTTCGATCCCGAAAACGGATACATCACGGGCCTAACTTCCCTCGGTCAAGCGACCGTCGAACTTCTTCGTCTTAACTCGGATTTCCAGTTGCGGGCGCGCCGTCACTGGGCGCATCTGGGTCTCTACCCTTAGCACTTCGCCGGTTCGCCATCCTTTCTGTCGGTCAACGCGCGGGGGAGGAATGGGACGAAGAGGAGGACGAGGGCGGTAGTCCCGGCGTTGAGAAGGATCAAAAGCGTGAATCCGGCGATTCCGTAGAGCCAGGAACCCAGAAGGTCGGCGAGGGCGAGGGCGATGTTGAAGACACTCATCATTACGGAATAGCCCAGCGCCTCGCTGCCCCTGGGAGTCGCCCGGATGCAGAGATCATACAGCGGCAGAATGGCAAGGGTCTGAGCGCCATTGTAGAGGCCGCTAATGATAACGGCGGATGTAGGGGTCCGCATCCACAAGTAGAGTAGAACGGCGACGACGTGGGTCAGAATCCCCATCACGATCAAAGGGCGGAGCGGAATCCGCTTACATAGACGACTGAAGATGAGTGCGCCAATAACTCCGCAGGCGCCGCCGATGGTGCTGAGGAAACCGATGAACTCCCTTGAAAAACCGAGCTCGTCCGACTGGTAAAACAGCAGCGGAGTGATGAATCCTGGCTCTGCGTTCACCAGGAAGATCAATCCCGCCGCCGCCCAGAGCGTTCGCGTCCGGAGTAGTACCCTCCCCTGTTCTTTTACCGCTTCCCACGCGCCGGAATCCGTCTTCGCAACGGGTGGCTCTTTCAGCCGGGCGTAAAAGAGCGGGATAAGCCCGAAGTGAAGCGCCGCGACGATGGAGCAGGTAAAGATGAAGGGCAGTCCGGCCAGTTTCCCGCCGATGAATCCGCCGATGACCAGCACCAGACGGAAGATACCGACCCGTTGGGCGCTCAGCCGGCCCGACGCGCGGAACCGCTCTCCGCCCTCCGCCATGACGCCGCCGAGCGTAGTGCTGATGAACACTACGGAGATGTACATCACCGTGTAGGTGATCAGTAGGGAAAGGTACGTGCGCGGTACGAGTCCCAGAACGAGCCACCCAATCCCGCAGGCCAGGAGGCCGAAGAGTAGATACCACCGGCGGCGCGTACCGAAGATGGGCACCGCGTCGGTGAGCACGCCCGCAAGCGGCTTGATGTAGTTGGTGAAATGACCGATCGCGAAGAACAGCGCCACCGTCTGGGCGCCCAGATGCAGGTTGTCCTTTAGCAGGAAGCGCAGGGGCAGATCGGCGATCTGGTAACCCAGCACAGTAAACAACCACCCCATCCCCAGCAATCCGGCGAATCGCCGGTATTCTACGCCCTGGTCGTCAGGACCGGACTCGGATTCCGCTTGTCCGGCAGCCTCTACCGTGCTCATGCTGTTCCACCGGGAATTAGTGAAATGGATTTCTAATGGTACACGGATTCTCGACAGACTCAAGTGCTCGCGGGGAATCAGTGTCCTAGCCGTATGGGCCGGAGAACGGGTCATTCGAGCGTGCTATCTCAGCAGTAGGAACATTCGACTGCCCGGTTTCTTCTGACGGAATGGTGGTCGGAGAAAGAATTCCCGTGAGCCGGCCGCCGTGAGGGACTGTCGTCACGGGCTTTCGGCGAGCGGCGGTCCCTTCTAGTCTCGTTTGGGTACCAATCGGATTCGGTAATCCAGATGAGCCACTCTCTTTCCAGGGAGTGGCTTTGTTATTGAGAGATAAATGACGGAACAGAAACGCGAAGTCTCAGATGACGCGGCGATTTTCACCTTCGGTGAAGGGGATGACCGTCGGCACGCATACGTTTGGGTAGAAAACGGAGTCCTCTCCATCTGCTACGAGTGGGATGGCGTGATATTTCAGTCCCAAGGTCCCGAGCCCGACAGGAGAATGCGGCGCCTCGAGTTCAAGCTGCTGGGGAAGTAGCTAAACATCCGAAACCCGACACCTATACCCTACAAGAACGAATACGTCGGGGTGCTGAGGTAGCGCTCGCCGGTGGAGGGGATGATGACCACGAAGAGTTTGTCCTTGTTCTCCGGCCGGCCGGCTACTTGAAGGGCCGCGACCACCGCCGCGCCGCTGGAGATTCCGGCGAAGATTCCCTCCTCGCGAGACAGCCTCCGCGCCATCTCCATCGCATCATCATCCTCCACGGCTACCACCTCGTCTAAGACTTCGCGATTAAGCACGGCAGGGATGAATGAAGCGCCGATACCCTGAATCTGATGCGGGCCACACGTGCCGCCGGAAAGTAGTGGTGAGCGTGATGGCTCAACGCCGATACACCGGAATGAGGGCCGCCGGGGTTTGATGACCTCCCCCACGCCCGTGATTGTCCCGCCGGTGCCGATACCAGCAACCAGGAAGTCCACCTTCCCGTCGGTATCGCTCCAAATCTCTTCAGCGGTCGTCTTGCGATGGATCTCCGGGTTGGCCGGATTCGAAAACTGATTGAGCAGGAGGTAGCGCGGGTCTTCCGCGGCCATTTTCTCCGCGAGCCGCACCGCGCCGTCGAATCCGTCCGCGGCGGGTGTCATGATGAGCTCCGCACCGAGCGCCTTTACGATTCCGCGTCTCTCTCGCGACATGGTGTCCGGCATGACCAGTGCGCAGCGATAACCGCGGGCCGCGCAGACGAACGCCAATCCGACTCCGGTATTGCCGCTGGTCGGCTCGAGGATGATCGAGTCCGCGTTGACTCTGCCGGCTCGCTCCGCCGCGTCGATCATGGATACGGCGATGCGATCCTTCACGCTGGAGAGAGGGTTAAAGTACTCCAGCTTGGCAAGAATCAAAGCCTGGATATCGCCCTGGACCCGGTTGAGCCGAACCATCGGCGTCCGGCCGATCAACTGTGTAACGTTTTCAGCGTAGGTCATCTCGCAATTCCAGTTCGACCCGCGCCCGCAGATACCTTCCCGCTTTGGAGGATTCGGCGGGAGTTGCGCGAAACGCGGATTGAACAACCCGATGGGAACCCCAGAGTCTTCTCGAATCCAAGACGCCGACCAGCCGTCTCAATCCGGGCATCCGGATAATCAGCGACAGCTTCAGCTAATCTTCGATACCCTTCCGGCGTTCATTTCTTATATCGGCCGGGATCGTCGCTACCACTACTGCAACCGCGCTTACTCCCGGCTTCTAGGCCGGCCGCATGCCGAGATCGTCGGAGCGCAGACGCGAGAACTGCTGGATGACGAGGCCTGGTCCATCATAGAGCCGAATCTGGCGCAGGCGCTCGCCGGACAAGCCGCGGAGTTCGACATCCAGGGTCATGATGAAGAGACGGGCAGCCGATGGTACCACGTAACATACACCCCCGACCGGGACGCGGCTGGTACGGTGAATGGCGTAGTCGTGCTGGTCACGGACATCACAGACCGTAAGCAGGCAGGGGAATCCCTCCGGCGAAGTGAGGCCAATTTCGCCACCATGTTTCGGACGCTGCCGATCGCGGTCGCCCTTTCCCGTCTATCGACGGGCGTCCTCGTCGACGCCAACGCCGCCTTCGAACGGCTGACCGGGTTTACGCGCGAAGAAATCGTGGGAAAGACCAGCATTGAGCTCGGCCTGGTGCGTGATGCCGACCGGCGGGCAGCGGCATTGAAGCAGCTTCAAGAAGAGGGCGTCTTCCACACGGCCGAGCTCAAGCTGTACCCGAAGGACGGCGAGCCTCGCGAAGTGATCTCCCACCTGAACCTGCTGGAGAGCGGCGGCGAAAAGTTCGTTCTCTCTTCGGTCGTAGACCTGACCGAGCGAAAGCGCACGGAGAGTGCGCTCGCCGAGGCCCATCGCCTGCTGGAGGCGATCATTGAGCGCTCTCCCCTGGCGATTCTCGTCATGGACCTGGACGGCCGGATCGAAGTTTGGAATCCGGCAGCCGAGAGGCTGTTCGGTTGGACGGTGGAAGAAGCGCGAGGGGAAGTCTTCCCTGCTGTTCCGGCGGAGAAGTGGGACGAACTGCGCGATAACATTCGGCGCACGGTGGAGACCGGCGGAATGCACGGCATCCAGATCCGGCGGTTGAATCGGCGCGGCCATCCGTTAGACCTGCGCCTCTGGACCGCAGCCCTCTACCCACCTGGCGGCGGGGCCTCCAGCGTTATCGGCATCCTGGAAGACGTGACCGAACAGAAACGGGAAGAGGCCGGGAAGCTGCGGATTCAGGCCGAGATCGCGTCTCTTAACGTCCGGCTCCAGCGGGCGATGTCCGAAACCCACCACCGCGTGAAGAACAACCTTCAGATCGTCTCCGCCCTGCTCGACATGCAGAAACTGGCCCATCCGGAGGCCATCCCCACCGAAGAGATCGAGCGGATCGGCATCCACGTACGCTCGCTCGCGGCGATCCACGGTTTGCTGACCATGCAGGTCACGATGGGACGGGACACCTATAACACCAGCATGAAGTCCGCGCTGGATCAAGTGGTACCGCTTATTTCCAGTCTCAGCCCGCGACCGATGACCGTCGACCTGGAGGATGCGCAGATCCCCATACGCCACGCGAGCAGCCTGGCGCTCGTGGTGAACGAGCTGGTCAGCAACGCCCAAAAGTACGGCGGCGGCCCCATTAGCCTAACCGTCACCCTGCCCACGCCGGACCAAATCCGGGTGGAAGTGTCCGACGAAGGTCCCGGTTTCCCAGCCGGATTCGACGGTCAGGCCGGGACCAGTACCGGTCTCGAGCTCGTCCAAAACATCGTCCAGATGGACCTCCAGGGCACGATCACCTACGCCAACCGCCCCCAGGGCGGCGCCACCGTCACCGTAGAGTTTCCGCTCCCCTCGGGCAGTTTGTCGTAAACGTATTCGTAAAGCGTGGTCGCGCTTACCTGTACCTTGGTATCGGCCGCCTTGCCCCCAGCCCCTGGATGACGATCTGCAATACCCCCACCCCCGCCTCCGGGAAG
>JBKJZI010000162.1:0-4771 GCA_046715155.1 Chthonomonadales bacterium
CCACATGCCCGCAAAAAAAAAAACCCCCGCAGCGGTGGCGCTATTTTTTTGGGGCGGCCAAAACGGGCCGCCCCTACAACAAGCACGAACTACAGCGTAAACAGACTGTCCGGGAGGCCGGAATTGACCTTGAGGTCTGTGTAAGCCATTACACCAGCGATCTGGCGGTCGGTGTTCATTACCTCGATGCGCGTGGGGAGGGAGATTCCCTCCGCTACTTCCTTGATGTCCTTGAAGAAGTAGACGGCCTGAAGCTTTCCCTCCTGGCTGTAGGATTCACGCCGCCGGACGACGCGGGTCTTGGGATCGATCCAGATTCGATGATGGGAGGAGTCTTCGGCGCGGTCCTTGTAAGTCATGTCGAAGATGGCGCATTCGACGCCGTCCACGGTGCCCTCTCGCTCGAACTTAGCGTTGGTGTAGCTGAGGTAAAACTCTGACACGAGCCCCATATCCATCAGGGACTTGCGCTTGCCGGGGGAATCTTCGAAGTTATTTGCGGACTTGATGCCGATCTTTGGAATCGCAAACCACTGCTTCGTGCCGTTCAGAACATAGATGGCCCGGCTGCCTTCGAGCGAGCCCTCCATACGAACGCGGTTCGGGTCCTTATAGCTGATCTTGATGTTGCCGAGCTTGTAGGCCAGGCCTATGTCCCGGTTGATCTTGGAAAGCTCTCGCTGATTCTGCTGCACAACTTTCGCGGTCGCCGAAAAGTCGTCTACCTTCGTGATGTAGCTGCGGATATTTGAGTCGACAGCGAACGCCGGCACGATCGAGGCGGTCAGCAGTAAAGGTCCAATGAGGGAAAGCGCGTATCTGCGCATCGGGTAAATCTCCTCCTGCGGTATTACTTGCCGAAGTTTCTACGCAGCGCGGGTGGAGAAGAGTTTCCCCTGATTCCGCCGCGTCTCCGGTCGTTAAGCGCGTCCTATCTTATCACACACACATTCTGATAAATCGCGCGCGCCTAACCTCTCAGACCGTCATTATTCCCTATCCGTGCGCTCTATTAGCAGCCGATTCCATCACAGCCTCACAACGGGTCATAATCTTAATCTTAATCTTAATCCTAATCTTAATCGCCGTTCGTCAACCAACCACTCTTCACCCGACCTTAGCGGACTTCTTTATCTCCGCTAGACGGACAGCCTCCGGGCTCTTCTTGTAATACGGGTCCAGAGGGTAACAGCCGGAGACCATTCCGTTGCGGGGCGCCGTGGTGCAGTCGCTGAAGGTGCGGCAGAGGCGCTTTGATTGGAACGGACGGCCCAGCAGGCAATCCGCCGGCAGCTCAGGATAGGCGAGCACCATCCGCCCCAGTCCTACAGAATCCACCCAGCCCTCGCGCACCACCGCCTGGGCCACGAGCGGCAGAAACTCCTGCAGGTAAGTGTAGGCGGTACCAACCAGCGTGAAATCCGGGAACTGGCTCTTCAAGTATTTCACGACGTGTATCTGGCGGGCAACGCCGATCAGGGGGTCCTCTGGCGGCTGGTAACCATCCGACGGTGGATAGAGCGCCGGCCGTTGAATGTGCGGGTTGTAGTAAGGGCTGCCGGCTGAGATATTGAGAAACGTAACCCCCAGTGCCCGAAGGATTCCGAACAGCTCGATCGGCTCCGTCAAATCGATGTCGTTCGGCTGGTCCTCATTTACGCCGAAGGCGTATCTGTAGGGCATAAAGTCGCAGTAGCTCTCGAAGATTCCCGGCCCCAGTTTTCCGGCGGTGCTTTGATCCGGATCGGGATAGAACGGCACGATGTCGAACACGCTCAGCCGCACGCCGATTCCGAGGTCGGGCGCGTCACGCCGGATTCCCTCCACGATCTCGCGCAGGAAGCGGGTCCGATTCTCCAGAGAGCCGCCGTACGGCCCCGGCCGTGTATACGCGCTCAGGAACTCATGGCCGAGATAACCGTGGCAGTGCTTGATATCGACGAAGTCATAACCGCACTCGGCCGCCAGGCGGGCTGCACGGTGGTAATCCTCGATAAGCGCCCGGACATCGCCGTCAGACATCACGGGGTAATCGGTGGGAAGTTTCAGCCGGCCATCCAGAATAGGGTGACGGTAGAGGATCATCGGCTCCGGACGGTCTTTTCGGTTGGGCCGCGCGAATCGGCCAGAATGGGTAAGCTGCAGGCCGATCAGCAGGTCCTCATCTGACCCCATCACTTCCCGATGCGCTGCCACGAGAGTCTCGCGTAGTGATGCGATGTCCGCCTTCGTGGAATCCCCCATCATCAACTGGTTCGGATTAGCACGACCGTCCGGGCGCACCGCTACCGCCTCGCCGCCCCAGATTAGCTTGGCCCCGCTCTCCCCGAACCGCTTCCACCGCCGCACCGTATTCGCACTCGGCCGGCCATCCGTGGTGCCATCCCATCCCTCCATAGGCTGAATGGCAAAGCGATTGCCGATTTCCTTCCCAAACACTTCCATCGGCCGCGAGAGCGGCGACTCCGGCGCCGCGATGATCCCGTCGTCACACGGGAGCTCGATCGAAAGGTCCTCCAGAAGCGCGCGAAACCTCTCAACCGTCTTAACGGTCGCTATCTTCGTAAAGTCGCCTACAGACATGGTCTCAGGTGTTCCGGATCGTAATCGTACTCATACTCGTAATCGGTCGTCTGTCGTCGGGTTGAAAGGATACCGCATTCAAACAGCCGGGCGCGCGGATTCCGGACGTGGAAGTCGAAGTGCGAGTAACCATCCTAACAATAGAGCTCCCGCGGCAGCCCAGAAGGTAACACGGATCGAGAAGTGTGCAAGTCCCGCGCCCGCCAACGGCCCTAAGAACCAGGCTAATTGCTGCGGTAACAGGCTCAGGTTCAGCAGAGAAGCACGCTTCTCCACGGGAGCATATTGGGCAAGCAGAACGGTCGACATCGTACCCATCCCGCCGGTGAACGCTCCTTGCAGGAACCGGAAAAGCGTCAACGCTGCAAGCGCGCCCGCTGCCGCCTGAGCCGCGAATGTTGCCGATACGGCCAGCGCGCATAGCCGCAGCACCTGTAGATGCCCCCGACGGTCGCCGACCGGTCCCCAGAGCGGCGTGAACACGGCCATCGCGATTCCGGTAGCGGTGAGAACGACGCCCACTTTCTCCGCCAAGTCGGGTCCACGGTAAACTTTCTCAACCAACAAAGGCGCGTACGCGCCGGAGGCGCTCATGCCCATAGATATCACGAATACGCAGAGGAAGAGCCGTGAAACGTAGGGAGTATTCACTATTCCACGCAGTGCGTCCACCACTCCCGCCCTCATGGAATCCGGCGGATTTGCAGTGCGCGGCTCTTCCCTGAGGAATACAACGAGCGCAGCCGCCATCGCCATAGTCAGGGCCGCGTCCGCATACAGCAGCGCGCTGACACCCCATCGCTCCACCGTAAGGCCGCCGAGATAGGGGCCGACGGCCATTCCGACCGGAGAGCCGGCGCTGACGATCGCCACGGTCGTACCCAATCGCTCGCGAGGCGTGATGTCCGCCTGCATCGCCATCATCACGCCCGTGTTTCCGAAGACGAATCCGGCCAGGAGGCGCGTTACCGCGAGCATGTAGACGTCGGAACTGGCGGCGGTGAGGGCGAAGACGGCCGCCGCGATGACACTGCTTCGGATTATTATCAGTTTCCGCCCGTACCTATCGGCCCAAACGCCCCAGAACGGCAGCAGCGGGAGGCCGATCACGAAGGCGAGCGCGGACAGCACACCGGTCCAGTGCGGAATCGCCTGTTCGGGGACCTTCAGCTCGCGGAGATAGATCGGCGTAAAGGCGGAGAGGTGCCCGAAAGCCAACGACTCGACCAGCCCCGTGAGCGCGAATAGGAGCATCGTGAGGCGCCAGTCGTTCCGGTGCGGTCCTCTTGCTGTCGGCGCGCTGACAGTCAGATCCGGTTCGCGCACCAGAGCGTCGCGTTAGTGATGATTCGCTGGATGATCGGGTTGTGGTAGGTCGGAATCGTCTCGTGGCCGGGGCGGAAGTAGAATACGCGCGCCGCTCCGAACCCTTCGCCCACACCTTTGCCGTGGCCGCTGGTAAAGCCGGGCGTCTTGCCGGGCCCTACGGTCCAGGTCATTCCGGAAGGAAAGGTCTTGCCATCCAGCGGAAAGTGCGACTGGAACACCACCTCCAGCGGCGGCGGCACGTCGAACGGAGCGCCATACATCTCCTCGTGCTCCAGCGTAAAGTCGTCGATCCCCTGCGCAATGGGGTGCCGCGGGGCGCAAACCCGAATGAGCTCCTTCTCCGGCGGGTCGTTCTCGCGCCAACCTCCCTTGAGATGCCCGGGACCTCCTATCACGGCCTGGAAGGTCTTCGAGTAATGCGCGGAGTGCAGCGCGATGAATCCCATCCCCTCGTTCACCCGCTTGACCACACGGTTCACCGTCTCATCCGAGACGCGCCCGTGAAACATGTGGCCCCACCAGAGCAACACGTCCGTCTGAGCCAGCGCCTCGCGTGAAATGCCCTGGTCCGGATCATCCAGGTGAGCCACCTGCGCCTCGATTCGGTTATCTCCGTATTTGCGGATTCCGTCCGCGATAGCGCCGCGTATGCTCTCCGGATATATCTCCTTAGGCGCATGCGGCGGATTCTCATCCCACACCAGCGCCCGCACCATTCCGTTTCCCATACCCCTTCCTCCGCTCCCTATTTGGGCAAGATAGTACCCGGCGGGGAAGGGGTGTGTGGGTGTGCGGGTGAAACGTCCGATTACGATTACGAGGACAATTACGATTGCGATTCACCCACACACCCACACAC
>JBKJZI010000163.1:0-20042 GCA_046715155.1 Chthonomonadales bacterium
GAGTTTTATTGCTAATCTCCCCCAACCCCCTCCTTCGTAAGGAGGGGGCTATCCAAATTGCGGACAGTAAGCCCCCTCCTTACGAAGTTGGGGGTTGGGGGAGGTGATATTGTCAGGCTATCGACACTCGAAGGGACGTACGCGGGGCGCAATTGCGTTGAGGTCTATCTTGAATCGCGAGGCGATCTGCTTCCAATCCCAACCATCCTTTATCATCTCGAGAAGAGAATTCACTTTGCGGCCGGTGCGTCTTGCGGTCTCCAAGAGTCCGGCGATACAGTCGAGACCTAATCCGCGGTCACGTAGAGCCTGGACCGTCTTCCCGTCGACGCCATACTCTTTGAGAATCTCCGTTCGGAGCTGGAGCTCGCGAGTTTGCTCAAGCGCACGAGCAACCGTGACGATTCCGTCGCTCTCACGGGGCCCGATGACTACGGTGGTTACCTGCGTCTGGCCGGAGACGGCAATGTTCTCGCCGCGCGGCAGCATTTTCCACGCCACGGATTGATACGATTCCTGGACGGCCCGCGAAGTCTGCGTCTGAAAGAGCGTGATGACGGCGAGACCATCCGTGTACCGCAAACAGACGGCCGGTGTTCCCGCCAGCGAAATCAACTCGCCGGCTTCGAACTCATACCCGCTAGGCATCGACATCGGAAGAATAATGTCGATATCGGCCCACTTCTTCAGGGCGCCTGGCGTCTTGAATAGCGGAGAGCGGGAAATGCGGACGACGCGGGCCCCTTTCGGAATCTCCAGGGCGGTTTCGGCCGCCGTCAGCCTCTCGGGATAAGAAATCGCGTGGAACGTCGTCATTCCAAACGAGTTTCCGCGGCGGTCGCTTTCTTCGCGTGCCAGAGTAACTCCGGTGCCCGCGTCGATCCAGACCTTTATCGGCCGCCCGTAAACGTCGTAGGGATCGAGGGTCAGCTTATGGCACTCACGACCCGCCATCACGTCCAGTCCACCGTACACGACGCGATACGAGGAGAGGATGCGATGAACGCGTGTCCTCACCGATCGACTATCGGTTGACAATCGCATGGAGCGGGAAACGGTGAGAATCCGAGTCCTTGGATCGTACGAACGGTTCCATTGCCCATCGTCTGCTGAGACGTTAGTGCGGCGGCCCTTGGAATCAGTCACTATCGCGAGTGCCTTGCCGTCGCGGGTCCGAACATAATTCCGGTAGTGGATGTGGTTCTTCCCCTCTGGGCGCGGCATCCATTCGACCTGGCGTCCGCGGATATTGTGTCCGGTTTGCGAAAGGATGGAGCGCGCCAGGATTCGGCGAATGAGGTCCGCTTTGGCTGCCGGAACGGCTTCGCCCAGAGCAGGATATATGGCCGCTGAAGTGAGGACAGCGCAACATAAGAATGGCCGCATCCAAGACGCGGCCGGGTGTTTCGAAGGTGAACCGATCGTCATCGAACTGCCCTTACGGCGAACCGCCGTCAACAACGTTGCTGACGGGTATAACGCCCGTGCTGGCGGGCTGTGCCGCCCCTCCGACGTTGTGCAGCTCCAGCATATCTTGAATCGGAATAGGCGGCTGTAGATCGACGCGCGGCGCAAGACGGTATTGACCGGCCATCTGCGCCTGCTGCGGATCGGAGGTGCGAATCGGCTGCAGCGTGAATATCAGCGCGGCCAGGGCTACGATTGCAAATACGGCTCCGCTTCTCAAAGCAGCGCGATCCGGCTCTCCGAGAAGTCCCCACCAGCCGCGTACGTCAAACTTTGGAACGGGTCGTTTCGCTTCATCGGCAATCCGCTGGAGAATCCGATCCTCAAGGGCCGGGTTGGGGTTGCGGGTGGTTAGGCGCGCAAGAATCTGCTTGGTTTGATGGAGCGATTCGTGCTCGTCACTGCAGCAGCCGCACGACCGGAGATGACGGCGGACGTGGAGCTGCTCCGCGCCGGTTAGCTCTCCGTCGATATACGCCGAGAGGAGGCTGTTCACTTTACGACAATTCAATCGATCTCTCCTCGACGCTCCAGGTATGCCAGTGATTGAAGGCGGTTTCTCATAATCTTCCGGCCTCGGTGAAGCCTCGAACGCACCGTGCCAAGCGAACAGCCCATCGTTTCCGATATGTCCTCGTATGACATTCCTTCGACATCCGCCAGGATAACCGTCTTTCGGAAGTCCGGCGGCAGAGTGCTCAGGGCCTCCTGAAGGGGGGCGTCCAGCTCCACCTGGAGCATCATGCACTCCGGGTCGCTGGTCTGGTCCGGAATCTCCAGGCGGACCTCGGATTCCCCGTTCACCAGCGGCTGGTCCAGCGAGTGCGTTTTCGCCTTCGGGCGCTTGCGCATCTCGTCGATGAACACGTTCGAGATGATCCGATAAAGCCAGTTCTCAAAGGGCATCGAGCGATTGTAACGGTCGAAAAACCGGTAGGCGCGCAGAAACGCTTCCTGGGTCAGGTCTTCGGCGTCCGCATGATTGCCGGTCAACCGGTAGGCGATGTTATAGGCCTGCCGGTGGCACCGGTGAACAAGCGAGTCGAACTCCCCGCGGTCTGCGCGTGCGGCGGTTGGAAACGGTTTGATCCACGCCATCTAAGAGCCCAGCCCTCCACATAGAACAGTTACGGCCTTTTTCTTCACTTCGGTTCCCATCGGCCTTTGGGATTACGCTTTACCGGGTTTGGAAGGTGAGCCAGCATTTCGGTTATGGTAACGAATTTGTACCCCTCACGCTTGAGGGCAGGAATGATTCTGGCGAGCGCCGTCACCGTCATAGGCCGCTCATCATGCATCAGCAGGATCGTGCCGTTCTCTATCTTGCTCAGGACGTTGTCCACGATATATGTAGGGGAGACGTCCATGTAATCCTTCGGAGCGCACGTCCAGGATACGACAACGTGGCCGTTGTTTCTCGCCGCCTGAATCACCGCCCCGTTGTAACGCATCCCCGGCGGGCGTAAGAGAGACATTCGGCGGCCCGTTATCGCCTTTACAACGTTCTCGCAGTCGATAATCTCGCGATACATCGCGCGGCCCTTGAGCTGGTCCAATCGGTTGTGGTTCTGGGAATGGTTGCCGATTTCGTGTCCTTCGTCGACCATCCGTTTGACCAGGTCGGGCCGTACCTTGGCGCGACGGCCCACGATGAAGAACGTGGCCTTGATGCGCTCACGTTTGAATAAGTCCAGCAGCTCCTCGCCAACGAGGTCGTGCGGTCCGTCGTCGATCGTGATCGCGATTTCACGGAGCTTGTAATTGCCGCGGTACAGAATGTGGCTCTTGGGGTCGAAGAGCGTTTTGTTCCGGGCGGGGTGTAGCCAGTTATAGGGCTCCAGCGCCTCCGTGATGCGGGCGGTTCCATAGTAATTCCAGAACCAGACCGTGAGCCCGGTCGCGAGGAAGACCAGCGTCAATAAAGTTGCGGGGAATCGTTTCACCAGGATGCTCTCCGGCGCCTATTATAAGAGACCGTTTGTCAAAACCACAAGTTTTCGGCTGGCCGCACGGGTCAATCAGGTGATTCTGCCACTTGCACGGTGAATCCGTGAGGCGGAATCCGGCCAACCCGTAGCATTTTCGGCACTACGGGGTGATTCCGTTACGGATTACGGCGCATTGGAACCACGGGTCACCGGGGACACGGGGAAATCTCGCGTGGATTCCTGGTGGTTAGTAACTTAGCCTCAGCGATCGTGACGTCCCATTCATGGAGAGATTCCGCAGATTCCGCCATAATCATCGGATGCTCCTGGATCAAGTTGCGCACGTATCACTGCCCAACACCCACTAATGGAACTACGATTTACGCCGGACGGAATCATCGACGCCTATCAACATGGCGTATTCCCCATGGCCGACGAGTTTACCGGCGATATCGACTGGTACCTGCCGGACCCGCGCGCCATCATTCCGCTCGACGGATTCCACCTTTCTCGGTCCTTAACGAAGCGAATCCGGCAGCGCGCATTCGAGATTCACGTTGACCGGGATTTCGAAGGTGTGATGCGCGGCTGCGCCGACCGCGCGGAGGGAAGCTGGATCTCGGATGAGTTCGTCCACGTTTATTCCGACCTTCACCGCCGAGGCTTTGCGCACTCCGTGGAGGTCTGGAGAGATCATCAGTTAGTCGGCGGAGTGTATGGCGTCGCGATCGGCGGTGCCTTCATGGCCGAGAGCAAATTCCACCGCGAAACAGACGCCTCGAAAGTTGCCCTGGCCGCTCTCGTCCGACTACTCCAGAAGCGCGGATTCACCCTCCTGGACGTACAATTCGCTACCCCGCATCTCCTCCAGTTCGGCGCAGTAGAGATTCCGCACGCCCTCTACTCCTGCCTACTTCGATCGTCGGTTGCCGGTACACCTAAGCGATTCACCACAGAGAACGCAGAGATCGCAGAGAAGGAGTGATCGAATACCCAACCTACGTCTACGACCTCGATCTTGACCGGCGCGTAGGTAGAGAGACTCTTGGAGGACGATGCGCTATCTCAGGCCGGTCTAAAACGTCCAAGACTACAGTGATCTGGCTACGTGACCTCATTTTCGAGTTCACCAATGTCGACCACAGCTCAGAATCTGATTGGTTTGGCGAGCTCCAAACCAGTCATGGCCTCGACCTTTCGCGATACATCCCGATGGGAATAATCACGGTCGACACCAAGCGATACCGATATGCTCTTCGGATCGCTAAAGGAGATAATGACGTTGTTTCCTTCTTCCACCTCGCTGCGTAGCGAACGCGTGACCGGCCACTCGACGAAGCGCCAAGTCACACTCGCACTCTCGCAGTTATGAATCCAGATGTTGTTAAGGACGTCAGTCAGTCCGTCGGGGTCGATAGTATTCTCTCGCCGTTGCCAATATTTACGACGATCGCCAACGACTTGAAGCCAGGGCTTGCTAAGCTTTCCCAAACTTACACTCACTCGGCTTACCCGACAATCCATACAGAAGTTACATGCTACATCTCTATTGGTGTCGAGCGAAAGAGAGATTGTTGTAGGCTCGCCAAACGCACTGTAGGCAATCTGTGCCAACCTGCCTGGGTCGGGTTTGTCCCATGTCGATACGCGCACACCGACTCCCGTGGAATACCCAACCTCAGGTCGAAAGGTCCAGCCATAGAATACTGCCGATCCGTTCTGGGTTTCACCCCTGCTAGCTTGTTCGAAGACCAATCGTCGGGCCGCTTTGCCCAAAAGGTCCGACACGCGGCCGCACTTCACGTTCAACGCTTGCAGGAACGCTCTAGCGATCTCTTCCCTCGCGGACCCTGCTAGCGACGAATTGAAGTATGCGTTCAGTTCGTTCTTGTTTAGATGTGCTTCGCACCAGCCAAACGCGTAATCTAGGCGGAGCTTCTCACGAAGGCTTGGAAACTTCCTGGGCGCCAAGACGTCCAACGCTAACTCAAGAGTGCCGAAATTCGCATCGACAATATACTCCTCGGCCGCGGTCAAAGAGGAGGCCAGTGGCAGAAAGTCAGCACCCGATAGGCCATAGAACTCTAGAAATGGTCCACAGGGCGGGCTCACTGACATCCTTACCAGTCGCTCTGCAGCCCCGACAGCCTGGGCGGGCTCCGTAAAACGATTGCTCAAATCGTAAGAGGTGGGCACTAGCCATCGTTCTCCGCTAGAGAATCCTGTGTTTCATCAACTCCGACAGTCAGGATGTTACTTGATTACTCGATCACTTTTTGACTTTCCTCCGCGCCCTCTGCGTCCTCTGCCGTGGAATCCGTTCGGCCGAATCCATTCGCAGGCTGTAGCGGATAGGGGGCTTGCTGATTCCGCCCTGGCCGCTCTCGTCAGACTACTACAGGAGCGCGGATTCAGCCTGCTGGACGTCCAGTTCGCTACCCCCCACCTCCTCCAGTTCGGCGCGATCGAGATACCACACGCGCTCTATTCGTGCCTACTACGCTCGGCAGTTTCAACTGCGCCCAAGACCTTCACGGCAGAGACGGCAGAGGTCGCTGAAATCAAGCCATCCAGCATCTAAGTCCTCCCCCTTGCCCCCCGCCCCGAAGTCCGCTAAACTTAACGCCGTATGATTGCGGAAATAGAGACACGAACCGTGCCGGCCAGCTTAATGGGCGATCCTCGCGTGCGTTCGGTCGAGTGGCGTGATCTTCTCGCGCTGTCGACTACGGAAATTGTGCTTGAGCTGTTACTTTCAGGCCCTTGGCTCGCCGCTTCGCTCTTCCTTGCTTCAAGAGGCGCTTACGCCCTTGCCCTTCCTCTTTCGTTCATATTCTTCTTGACTGGTCTTCGCCAGGTCCACAATGCTCACCACTATGCGCTCGGAATCTCGCGGCGGGCTACGGAGTGGGTAATGTTCGGGCTGAGTGTGCTGATGCTCAGCTCGATGCACGCGATCCAGGTAACCCACTTGCATCACCACCGGACTTGCATGGACGACGAAGACGTAGAGGCGGAAAGCGCGAGAATGTCGGCCTTGCGCGCACTTCTGTTCGGGCCGTTATTCCCTTTCAGGCTGCATCGTGAGGGGTTGCGCCTCGCCTCAGCTCGACAACGCGCTTGGATTCAGTGGGAAATCGCAATGTGCGTGGCCTGGGTGTGTCTCTGTTGGCTGACTCCTGGAATCAGCTTTCTGAAGTATCACGTGCTTGCGATGTGCGCGGGACAGTGTCTGACCGCCTTCTTTGCCGTTTGGACAGTCCATCACGGGTGTGACGGAAGAACGACTATTGCCCGTACCCTGCGACACAAGCTAAAGAGCATCATCGTCTTCGACATGTTTTTTCACATCGAGCATCACCTCTTCCCTCGGGTGCCGACGTGCCACCTCGGTACTCTGGCGGATCGACTCGATGCGGCTGCGCCGGAGGTTGTCCGGCTGAAAGTTTTCTGAGGGGCTGAACCGCTATGCCGCGCCGGATTCTCGTCGCCGGAGCCTCGGGACGGCTGGGCCGCCATTTGGTAGTCGAGCTCAAAAACCGAGGCTTTTACGTGCGAGCGTGGGGCCGTGATGCGGCCCGGCTGCGACGCGTCTGCCCAAGGGCGGACGAGTTTGTGGCGGTCGATGCTCTTGCGCGCTCCAATCTCCGGCCGGTCTGCGCTGGAGTTGACCAGATAATCTCCTGCTTGGGCGCAAGTGTTATTCCTTGCCACAAATATGGGCGGCGCTTGTTCAGCCAGGTGGATGTCCCTGCAAATGAGCGCATTGTCGAAGCCGCGCTTGCTGAGAAAGTGGGTCACTTTGCCTACGTTTCGATTTACACGGACGGCAGCTTGAAGGACAACGACTTCGTCACTGGCCACGAACAAGTAGAGCGCATTGTCAACACATCGTTCTCTAGTAACGCAATTATTCGTTCAACCGGATTCTTCGAGTCGCTGGTACAAATCATGCGTGAGGCCAACTATGGACTGATCCCTCAAAACCTCGCCGGCTCAGCTCGAACGAATCCAATCCATGAGGCTGACCTTGCTGCATTCTGTGCTGACTTAGTCGAGCGTTGCGACACCGGAGATTATCCAGTAGGAGGTCCAGAAACCCTTACCCGCAGGGAGATTGCTTCTGCGGTTCTTGGCGCCTGTTCTCGTAGCCGTCCGGTTGCCATGGTCCCCACTGGACTGTTGCGTTGGGCTGCGGTTCCGGTCAGTATAGCGAATCCGCGGGTGGCGGAGTTGTGGCGCTTTATTGCCCATGTACTCTCTTTCGATCACGTTGCCCCCGCTTTTGGATTCCGAACACTTGGCGACTATCTGGTCGGCCGACAACTTCATCACTCCAATGCAGATTAGGCATCGGTTGGCCAAACCGGCGTCTGTTCGCGTAAATGCGCTGAAGTCGCTCGGCTACACAGCGATACTGTGGGCGGTGTTTTTGTTTGCGCTGCCCTTTGGAATCTGGACGCTGGAACCAAGGTTTGGACTGTCCTGGGCGCGTTTCGATCCCGGAGTCTGGAAGGGGGCCGCAGTAGGAGTGTTCATCGCTGCCGGGTTCGGCGGAGTCTGGAGCGGCTATGCGCTGGTAACTCAAGGTGGCGGTACGCCCATGCCACTCGAGTCTACGCACCGACTAGTTGTGGCGGGCCCCTATCGATACATCCGGAATCCCATGTCGACCCTCGGAATCGTGCAAGGAATTGCGGTCGGCATCTTCCTTGGTTCCGTTATCGTAATCGCATACGCCATCGTCGGAGCGCTCATCTGGCACTTCATCTTGCGTCCATGGGAGGAACGAGATATGCGCGAGCGCTTCGGACCTACCTTCGAGCATTACCGCCGCAGCGTACCCTGCTGGATTCCCCGCTTGACCGCCTACCAACCCCAGCTTGAACTCACTGACCCGGAGTAAGCGGCGGAAGCAATCCACAGTCTCACCCTTGCCGCCAGCCCCGATGTCCACTAAAATAGCCCGGATCAGCGCGCGAAAATTCGCCGCATACTCTTGCATTGGTGAAAGGCGAGCACTCACCAACTTATGCTGCTCAGACACCACAAAGTCGCGATTTCAATTGCCGCAGTCGGTATTGCCTGCGTTACGCTTTGGAAAGTCCTGGCGCCATCGTCTCAGAGCAGGTTAAACGATGCCTTGATCGACGCAGTAAAGGGCGGCCGCGTGAAAGACGCAGAATTGTGGCTTGCCCGCGGCGCCGACAGCAATTCTCGTGACATGTCTTCGCGTCTATTCCGGTTTCGTATTTCGCTTCTAGGTGAGCCAAAGGTCGCCCTGCCGTATCCGACAGCGTTGACGGTACTTACATACAAGGCCGTTGAGTCGGATTTGCCGGAGGGGGATGCCGTAGCGATTGCCCGTATGCTCATCGAGAACGGCGCAAGAGTCGACGAGCACTACCGTGATGGCGACACGCCACTAATGGTGGCTTTTTGGGGGCCCAAACAAGGGTTAGTAAAGCTGTTTCTTTCCGCTGGTGCAAACGTGAATGCTCGAAACAGTTATGGCGCCACTCCGCTGATGAAGGCCGCCGGCTCCGGAGAGGCGAGCCTCGTGAATTTGCTCGTCAAGAGCGGAGCCATAGTCGATGACAGGGACAACTTCGGCTCAACCGCCCTTAGATTTGCAGTGGATTACGGGGAGACCGATACGGCTTCCGCGTTGATTGACCTTGGCGCGGACGTAAACGCTGCTGACAACCAAGGCAATCGGCCGTTGACAATCGCTCGCCAGCACCGGTTTGCGCAACTAATCGCCCTATTACAACGCGCGGGAGCAAAGCCCTAAACTCTACCCAGTTGTCGCCCGCCCCGAAGTCCGCTAGAATAGCAATCCTGCCGCAGCGGAATCCGCCGCCGTTATGCTTGCCCGCCGCCTGGAGTGACCGCTTCCTTGCAGGTGGGGGGAATGGACTGTAGACTTTATCAGAGTCTAAAGAGAGATCCTCGTGGGCACGAGCTATTTTCAGAGTTATCGTCATATTCCTGTGCTTTGTGGGCACTCCGTCGCACATGCCCCAAGAATTCGATCTTACTGCAGCTTCACAAATGGGCGATTTGCGATTGCTACGAAAACACCTGGCTCGCAACCCAACCGTGGCAGAACGCAGTTCCGCACTCATTAGCGCTTGCTGGAAGGGACAGATCGACGCCGCGCGAGTGCTGTTGGACCATGGCGCCAACCCGAATTACGTGTCTTATGGCGAGACGCCGCTATTTCAAGCTGCCCGACGCGGAAACAAGAAGATTGCAGCACTACTAATCGCTCGGGGAGCCCGTGTTCGAAACGACATGGACTCGCTAATGGTCGCATCGGATTGGTGCCAGTGGGATGTATTGGAACTGTTGCTCAAACACGGCGCGCGCATTAACGCGCGCGATCAGCAGGGTAAGACTCCACTCATGTGGGCTGCCGGAGCCCGCATCGAAGATAAGTGGAGAGCAAACGCAATAAAAGTACTGCTGACTCGCGGCGCAACTGTTGACGTCAAAGATAAACGAGGATTTACCGCAATCGATCACGCTCGCCTAAACGGAAACACTGACACCGTGCAGCTCTTGCGGAGCAGAAGTGGCAAGAAACAAAGACTTCCTCTCAAGGGCTAGGTTGCGTACCCCAACTTTCCCGACCACCTTGCCCCCAAGCCCAAAATCCGCCAAA
Organism: Chthonomonadales bacterium; assembly: GCA_046715155.1. Classification (GTDB taxonomy): domain Bacteria; phylum Armatimonadota; class Chthonomonadetes; order Chthonomonadales; family CAJBBX01; genus JBKJZI01. Next base: position 10,063 of record JBKJZI010000163.1, read on the forward strand.
ACCCTCTCCCCAAAATAGTAGAAATTATTTTCCTAGCCCTCTTGACAGCCGCGCGGACAGACCATATAATGTCTACCTAGACGCCTGTCCATCGGACTCATCACAGTCATCCTGTCCATCCGACGCATCACAGTTCAAGACAAAGGAGCAGCCATCACCGTTTGTCCGAGGAGAGACCCGGTCGTCTCCCTCCACCATTCACCGTCCGAATTCTGCGTATCACGCATCACGTGTCGCGCATCCGGATTCCGGCTTCATCCCGAATGAAATTCAATGAGCATCCCGGAATCGATTCCTTGGTCGGAAGTGTCGTGCGATCCGGGATTGCTGGATGAGAGGGACCGGAACCAAGAACCAGGGACCGCGCTCCTGGTGAACCTGCGCGTGCGCTGCTGGCCTGCGTTAAGGCCGCACGGGTCCCCGGCCCCGCATTCGGCCGTGGGCGGAGCCCGAACCGGCTCGGGCGGTTGGCGGATCACACCTACATAGCCGCGGGAAATGGCGGGCCTTCGGGCATCGGCCATACCCCCTGGAATGAGAGATTAGGACGGAAGACGTTTAGGCGACGGTAATACGGCGGGGGCAGTAATCCCGAAAGCTTTCGGGATGAACCAGAACCTCCGGGAGTATTTGATAACCAAGACCTGGCAGAAACGACAAAGCCCCTGATGGCCCCGGCGACCCCAGGCGCTCCCGCATGAAAACCAGCCGCAAAGGGAAGCCGCCAAACAAGGCAAAGTTTCACTCCCTTCCAATTCCCCCTTAAGGGGGCTAGGGGGTGGCGCAACCCAGCGCGTGAGATTGCAGTTCTTTGAAAACCAGTCGGGCAGGCGGAATCGCCCTCGATCTCGTCCTCGTCCTCGGATTTCGCGTTCTTGGCGTACTTTGCGTCTTTGCGCGAAACCGAGCCCGGAATCATTCGTGTCCATTCGTGGATATTCGTGGTTCCAGAATCCGAATTCCCGTCCTACCTGCGCGTCTTCTTCGTCCTCAGCGGTGGGATCCGTTCGGCGGAATCCATTCGCAGACTGTAGCGGATCGGCGGTTTGCGGATTCCGGGTTTTAGGGCGCCCCAGAGGATGTCGTTGAGCTCTTCGTCCGGAGCGGATTCTTCCCGGTACGGATTGAGGAGGCGGGCGCTGTCGGCGGCGCGGTAGGCGGTGCGGCGGTTTACTTCGGCGATGATCTCGCGCTTCGGGAGGATGGCGGAGTAGGGCTCGCTGTTCTCCGGTTTGGGGCCAAACACGTCGATCGGCGAGGCGACGGCGTCGTACTGGCAGAGCGGTGGAAGGCCGAGGAGCAGTCCCATCGTGCGCAGCATGCTGTCCGTGTTGTAGAACCGGCTGTCCAGGACCGATCGCTTCACGAAGGGGCTGATGACGAAGGCGATGGAGCGGTGAGCGTCCACGTGGTCGAATCCGTTCTGGGCGTCGTCCTCGAGGATGAAGATGGCGGAGCTCTTCCAGTACGGGCTCTTGCTGACCGCTTCGACCACCTGGCCCACCGCGTAATCGTTATCCGCCACCATGGCGCGCGGCGAATGCGCGCCGGCAGACGTCCCGCTCGTGTGATCTCGCGGCAGACGGATCATCGTGAACCGTGGCAGCTTTCCGTTCTTCACGAACTGGTCGAACTCGCGCTTCCAGGCTGCAAAACGACTTGGGGCTTTGTGAGCGCCGTACTCCTTGAGCTGATTGGGAGCAGGCGCGTTGTGCATTACCCAGGCGTCGCTGTCCGCGTAGCGCATGTCATAGAGCCGGAAGTTGAGATCGGTATGGCCGACCAGCGCCTTCTTGTTCGGAGTGTTGTCGACCGCTTTCGGTCGACCCTCCATGGAGATTTCTCCCGGGTCCGTGAAGCTTACGTAGAATCCGTAGTTTCGGTACGAGATTCCCTTCTTCGCGCACTGGTCCCAGATGTAACCGCTCGGCGGCCGCGCCACATCCTTGACGCCGTGTAGGTCGACCGGCACGCCGTGGTTCTGACCTTCCTGGTCGTATATCTTCCCCCGCCCGCTGTAATTGTAAGGGGCATTGCGGGCAGTGTAGGCCGAGATCATTCCTGACACGGACCACTGCCAGCCGTCCGCCGAGACCTCCGCGCAGCAGTAGAAGTTGTCCAGCAAAGCGAACCGCTCCGCCAGCGCGTGCTGGTTCGGCGTCACCTCGCGAGGAAAGAGGCAGATCGATGGGTCCCCATTCCCTTTCGGCAAGTCCCCCAGCACCTGGTCGTACGTCCGGTTCTCCTTGATGATGTAGATAACGTGACGGATTCCGGGATTCTTGAAGATTGACGGATGACGGATGACGGAATCGGATTTTGGATTTTGGATTTTGGATTTTGGATTGTCGTCCACCAAGGGACGCAGATTATTGACGAGCGTCACTCTCGTGAGCCGCTTGAGCTCGGAATCCGTGGGAACTGGTATGGTCGAGACGGTGCCTTCGATAATGTTCTGGATATAGCGGCCGCGATCTAGGACTTCCTTCGCATTCGGATACCGCGCGTTGACGCCCTTGGCATTGGCGACGAATAGTCGCTTGTTATCCGTCGACACCACAACGGCAGTCGGATTCCAGCCCACCGGAATGTAGCCGATGAGGCGGCCGGTCTTAAGGTCGATCACTGCCACCGAGTTCATATCCCCGAGCGTTACGTAAAGCCGCCGCTCGTCCGGGGAGAGGGCCAGGTTGTTGGGTGTGGAACCAGGGAGCCCGCGCACGTCGTCCGGCCGGATGAGGAACGTCTTTACAACGCGGTCAATCGCCGTGTCGAGAACGCTGACCGTGTCGCTGCCGGAGTTTGCGACGTAGAGTCGCGAATGGTCCTTGTTGAGCAGCACTCCCTGCGGCTGTTCTCCGACCCGGACGTTGCCGACCAGTCCCGGCTCGCGCGGATCGACCACCTGCACCAGGCCGTCCCGCTCGCTGGCAGCGTAGACCTTCTTGTCGGCGTTCGGTCCCCGCGTTATCGCTGCAACAGCGAACGGGTACCCCCCGACTGTTACGTCGGTCTTGAGCTTTCGACCGGGCACGTCTATGATGCTCAGCGAGCCTTGCAGATTGGTTTGAGGGCCGGTTTCATTGTTGGCGGCGAAGAGCGTGCGCCCGTCTCCGCTGAGCGCGATACCGGCGAGGTGCTTGGCGTTCTCCGGCTTCCAGCCCTCGCCGCGGGCATCCAGGAAGGTGAAGGTGGCTTTATCACCTTCCGGATTTCGCAGATTCCCCTCGGAATCGATCCGCAGCGCCCACACGCGATCCTCGGCTCCGCGCGACAGATAGAGCGGCCAGAATCGTCTTCCACCTGCACCATCCTCTGCACCGATGGCGATTCCGTAGTAAAGCCCTTCCTTCTTGTTGCTCCCGTCGGTCCGCTGCGCGCTTACTTCCATCCGGGAAACTACGCTGCCGTCCGACGCGCTCAGCACGTGAACGAACTGGCGGAATCCCGCGTTGGTCACCACCACGTACTTTCCGTCCGGGGTGAGCGTCATGTTGGCGGGATAGCTCCCCACATTCGTTTGCCGCCCCTGGGGAGTAATCCGCTTGCCAGTGACCAGAGGAACCGATTCCGAAGGGGTCTGCGCGTTTATCGGTATCTGGAGCAGAGCGAACAAAAGGGAAGCTCGAAGAGCAAGGTGCATTCGCAGGTCCTTTCAGGATTGGTTAAGGGCCAGGCAATCATTCGACCAGGCGGCCGGATTCCCTGTTGTTCGTGTACGAGGACGGCAGTATGCCCGCGGCATGTTAAGGTTGGGTTAACTAACAGTTTCGGAGGTGAGAGGGGTACAGCGATGGTCTAACGGAGTCCATTGCAACGATTGAGGTGAAATTGTGTTTGACACGCTGGACACCCGTAGGTATACTAGGTTCGCCCCGGACGGCTATTGATAGCCGTCCTTTGTCATTGCACCTTGAAAACCGATTGTGCTCAATCTTCAGGGGCAGGGCCTGCGCCAGTTGCGTTGACTTCAGATTCCAGGGTCTGATATACTGGCGTAGTCCGCGCACGCAACTCCACTGGAGCCTCGATGGCCGTTCGCTCCCCAGAACCACCGCCTGCCCCTTCCACACCGTCCGGCGAGCATCGGCTCCCGTCCCGCCTGGAATCGGAGGCGCAGTACGTTAAGGGAGTAGGACCGGCGGGCGCGCGAATCCTCGGCAAGATGGGCATCTTCACGGTCGAAGATCTGCTGAAGCACGTTCCTCGCCGCTACGAAGACCGCACCTCCTTCCGCCGAATCCGCGAGCTCCGACCGGGGGAATCCGCCACCATCATGGGGCGAGTTGCCGCGGCCGAAAACGTGGGGACAACGCGCCGAAACTTCCTTCTCACCAAAGTACTGATCGATGACGGCACGGGCGTCGCGCAGATCGTCTTCTTCCAGCAGCCGTACCTGCTAAAGCCCTTCCAGCAGATGGCTCAGGCCGGCCAGATGATTGTGGTCTACGGCCAGGCGAAGCTAAGCGGCTACGGCGGACTGGAGATCGAACGCGCTGAGTGGGAAGAGCTGAGCCTCGAGAGCGACCCGCTTTCCACCAACCGCATAGTGCCGGTCTATCCGGCGACGGAAGGTATCACTCAGCGGCGGCTGCGGCGAATAATTCATGCAGCGCTGCAGACGTACCTGGAGGCGGTCGAAGAAGTCTTGCCGCAGCAAGTGGCTTTGTCCCATCGGTTGATCGGCCGCAGGGAGGCGTTTGCCGAAATACACTTTCCTTCCAATTGGGCTATCAAGGACGCAGCGCGGCGTCGGCTGGTTTTCGAAGAGTTCTTTGTGCTGCAGGTAGGTCTCGCGCGCAGACGGGCTGCAAATGCGACCGTAGATGACGGAATCCGCTTCCGGGTGGAGCCGGCCGGATTGGAGCACGATCTGCAGCGGATTCTGCCTTTCGAGCTGACCGGAGCGCAAAGACGGGCGATTGACGAGATTCTGTCTGATTTCACCAGCGGGCGGGCGATGAACCGGCTGCTGCAGGGTGATGTAGGCTCGGGTAAGACCGTGGTGGCGCTGGCGGCGATGCTGATGGCGGTCCAGAACGGCTACCAGGCGGCGCTGATGGCGCCGACGGAGATTCTCGCCCAGCAGCATTCCATTGTCTTCCAGAGCCTGCTGGAGCCGGCCGGGATTCCGGTGAAGCTCGCTACCGGTAGATTGACCGCAAAAGGTAAGAAGAGCGTACGCGAGGAACTGGCGGGGGGAGATGCGCCGATCGTTATCGGGACGCATGCGCTCATACAGGAGGGGATCGAGTTCCATAAGCTTGGACTAGTTGTGATCGACGAGCAGCACCGTTTCGGCGTGCTTCAGCGGCAGGCGCTGCACCGGAAGGGCGAGCGGCCGCACGTGCTGGTCATGACGGCCACGCCAATCCCGCGGACGCTCACGATGACGCTCTACGGGGACCTGGACACGAGCGTTATCGACGAGCTGCCGCCCGGGCGGAAACCGATCAAAACACACTGGAAGAGACGGGCGGAATCCGGCGGTGTCTATTCGGCCATGCAGAAGCTCCTGAAGGAGGGGCGGCAGGCGTATGTGGTCTGCCCGCTCGTCGAGGAATCGGAGAAGCTTCAGGTGAAGGCGGCGACGCAGCTCGCGGAGCACGTGCAGACGCACCTATTGCCTGAGTACCGAGTTGGGCTGCTGCACGGCCAGATGAAGCCGGCGGACAAAGACGACGTAATGCGCCGCTTCAAGGCACACGAGCTGGACGTTCTGGTGGCGACCACGGTGATAGAGGTCGGAATCGACGTGCCGAACGCGAGCGTGATGGTGATCGAGGACGCGGAACGGTTCGGATTGGCCCAGCTTCACCAGTTAAGGGGTAGAGTCGGGCGCGGAGAGCACGCTTCCTATTGCGTTCTCCTGGCGGAGGCGAGGACCGATGACGCACGGGCGAGGATGCAGGTAATGGTGGAAACCCAGGACGGATTCCGCATCGCCGAAGAGGATTTGAAGCTGCGCGGACCGGGGGAGTTCCGGGGCACGAAGCAAAGCGGCCTCCCCGAGTTCCGATTCGGCGATCTGCTGAACGACGCCGAAGTCATGACCGAAGCGCGAAAAGCCGCCTTTCACCTGGTGGAATCCGACCCGAATCTTGGCGAACCGGATAACGAGCGATTACAGGCCGAAGTGGAGGCCAGCCGCTTCGGATTTGAGTTGATTCACGTAAGCTAACAAGATCTAACTACGGAGGACACGGAGAAACGCGGAGGGTTTGGGAAGAGATCAGGTTTTTCTCCGCGACTCTCCGCGGGCTCCGCTGTTAGGAATCTTGGCTCATGGCGAAGGCGATAGTTCCAGGCAGTTTCGACCCGGTGACGAATGGGCATCTCGATATCATCGAGCGGGCCGCCGCGCTGTTCGAGAGCGTCACTGTTGCCATTGCCTTAAACAGCGCCAAGACGCCCCTTTTCACGGTGGAAGAGCGCATCGAGATGATTCGGGAAGTGACAGGGCATCTGCCGAACGTAGAAGCCGACTCGTTTACGGGTCTCCTGGTGGACTATGCCGCATCGCGCGGAGCCTCGGTCATCGTGAAGGGGCTGCGCGCAGTCATGGATTTCGAATACGAGCTGCAGATGGCGCTAATGAACCGCCGGCAGCGGCCGGATGTCGAGACCGTCTTCATGATGACGGGGACGGAGTACTCTTATTTGAGCTCCAGTATCGTCAAAGAGATCGCTCGCCTGGGCGGGTCGATAGAAGGGTTGGTACCTGAGAATGTTGGACAACGCCTACGAAAAAAACTCAACGGTTAAGAACGGCAGCAACGGCGCCGGCCGTCAATTGCCTCTGAAGGGCAACTATCCTCCCCAAGATGCGGAGACCGTGGACATCTACAAGCTTCTTGACGAGCTGGAAGAGCTGCCGGACCGCGCGAGACACCTGCCGTTCTTCCGGAAAGTGCTGTTCGGTTTCAACGTCGAGCAGTTCTACTACCTGGTGCTGAAAGTCCGCGCGAACCTGCCTGAGGATATGAAGAAGGCGCAGCGGGTCACCCGCGATACCGAGCGCATCGTGGTCGAGGCGCGAGACACCGCCAATCAACACCTGGAGACGGGTCGAGAAGAGGCCGTACGAATCCGCGACGATGCTCGCAAAGAGGCTGAATCCACGCTGGAGATGGCTCGCGACGAGGCCAACCGCCTGGTGGATCAGGCTCGATCACAGGCCGCCCACATGGTCGAGCGCACGGAGATCCATCAAATGGCCACCGCCCAGGCCCATGACCTGATCCGTCGCGCCGAGACCGAGGCTTCGGAAATCCGCAAGGGCGCCGACGAATACGCCCGCGATGTCCTTTCCAACCTGGAAGGCACCCTCGGTAAGGCCGTCACTACCATCCAGCGGGGCCGCGAGACACTCGAGCGGGCCCGCGCCGCCTAGTTTCGAGTGTGGAAGTGTGGAAGAGGCCGAGTCTTCCATTCCTCCACACTTCCACACTTCCATACTGCGAATCCGCGGAATCGGGATATACTATCATTCGGCTCGGCGGCGCGCCTGCTGATCCATGAGCAACTTTGATAATCTGGGGATTGTTATGAAGCTCGACCTGGCGGAGATTCTGTCCAACGTCGGGATGCGATATCGGTATGAGGTCGACGAGCCGCCCATCGTGGACGAGGACCTGGAGTGTACGCAGCCGGTGAGAGGTGAAATTACGTTCACCAACACCGGGAGCGTATTGTTGATCGATGGCGGCGTGAAGACCAAGGTTGCTGTTCCATGCAGCCGATGCATCGTGGATTACGAGCATCCGATAGCTGCGCCGATCAGCGAGCAGTTCACTCTTGTCGCTGCGCCGAGCGGACCGGGAGGGCGAAGAGGACTGGCTACGGTCGAAGAGGACGAGAATCCGTCAGCCGCAAAGCTTTTCGAAGGCCATTTGCTCGACCTGACTGAGCTCTTGCGACAGAGCGTGACGCTGCAGATTCCGTCTCAACCGTTACATGACGAGGTCTGCAAGGGCCTCTGCCAGATCTGCGGCAAAGACCTGAACGAAGGTCCCTGCACGTGCAGCCCGAAATCCGTGAACCCGGCGTTCGCGAAATTGGCGGAATTGTTGGAAAAAGAACCAGAAAACGTAAAACGTAAAGCGTAAGGGGCGACATCAGGGAGTCCCCATCGTAGTTTGAAGGTAATCCAACTCAGGTGCAACACCTACCAGGCTAGCTTTTACGTTTTACGCATTACGTTTTACGGAGACATCCTTGCCACTACCAAAGCGACGACATTCGAACCAGCGCACGCGGCTGCGCCGCACGCATTATAAGTTGACGATCCCAGCCGTGGGGACGTGCTCGCGCTGCCATCAACCGCGACAGCCGCACCACGCCTGCCCGTCCTGCGGATTCTACAACGGCCGGCTCGTAATCGACGTCAAAAAGAAAGCCAACTCCTAAACCGGATCCTCCCTGATGACGGCACGCCCTCTGCGAATCGCCGTAGACGCCATGGGAGGAGACCTCGGCCCGGCGGAGGTCGTCGACGGAGTCATTAAGGCGGCGGGAGAGCGGAATCCGGACACGTCCCTCATCCTCGTTGGCGATCAAGACGTCATTCAGCGCGAGTTAGGCCGGCACAAGCCGGTTCCTCCGAGGGTATCTGTCTACCACGCATCGCAAACAATCGAGATGACCGACAAGCCGCGTGAAGGTTACCGGAAGAAGCCGGACGCCTCCGTCGTGGTGGCGGCGCGTCTCGTGCGCGACGGCGAAGCGGACGCCTTTATCTCCATCGGCAATACCGGCGCGGCCATGGCTTCCGCCATTTTCCTTCTACGACCAGTCACCGGAATCGACCGTCCCGCTATCGCCACCCCGCTCCCATCGCTGCGCGGTACGGTGGTCCTCGTGGACGCCGGCGCTAACGTGGACTGCTCGCCGCGCCAACTCCTGGAGTTCGCCCAGATGGGAGAGGTCTACTCCCGAATCGTTCTGGGCAAGCAGAATCCGAGAGTCGGCCTCCTCTCGAATGGGTCTGAAGCAAGCAAGGGCAATGAATTGACCCGTCAGGCGCACATGCTATTGACTGAGAGTCTTCCTTCGTTCATCGGCAACATCGAGGGCACCGACGTGTTCCGAGGGCACGTGGACGTGGTCGTCTGCGACGGGTTTGACGGTAATATCGTTCTAAAGGTAGGCGAGGGCGTGGCGGAGATGGTTATGGACATGATTCGGCAAGAGCTGACCAGGCACCGGTGGATGAAGCTGATTCTGCTGCCGCTGCGTAACGCCATTAGAACGCTGAGAAACCGGATCGATTACCGCGAGTTCGGAGGCGCGCCTCTATTGGGCGTCAACGGGGTCTGCATCATCGGCCACGGCCGATCCGACGCGCGCGCCATTGTAAACGCTATCAAGGTGGCGGAGATTGCCGTACGAAACGACCTGGTGCACGGAATACGAGAAGCCGTGTGCCGGCCGAAGGATGAGGACAAACCGTAGTGCGAGCTCCGATGAATGCGGGAATCCTGGGCATGGGAATGGCTGTGCCGGAAAAGGTTCTGACCAATCTCGACCTCGAGAAGCTGGTCGATACCAGTGACGACTGGATCATGTCCCGAACCGGAATCCGCGAACGGCGCATCTGCGCTCCGGAAGAGGGCTCCGGCACCCTCGGCACCCTCGCAGCAAAGCGCGCGTTAGAGAATGCGAAAGTCCATCCGGACGAGATCGACCTCATCATCTGCGCTACCGCTACTCCTGATTTTCCCTGGCCGGCAACCGCATGTCTCATCCAGGACCGCGTCGGCGCGCGGCGCGCGGCGGCCTTTGACCTGAGCGCCGCGTGCTCCGGATTTGTCTTTGGCCTGGCGACGGCCGCAGCGTTTATTCAGAGCGGGACCATGCGGCGGATTCTGGTCGTCGGCGTAGATTCGCTTACCAAACAGGTCAACTGGCAAGACCGAAACACGTGCGTATTGTTCGGGGATGGGGCCGGCGCTGCAGTGGTTGGACCCTGCGCGCCGGAC
>JBKJZI010000164.1:0-13887 GCA_046715155.1 Chthonomonadales bacterium
TCCACCACCAACCGCTGGGTGCTCTGGCACACTCCCGGCGGACTGCCGACGTAGTGGACCGCATCACCCTTCGACTGGAATTGGACGCCCTGGACCCTGCCGGGTAGAAATCCGCTCGACCACTGTCGCGCGGAGACCGGCTGAGCACCGCCTTGCCCGACTGACACCAGGACGACGAACCCGGGCAGGCTGTCCGTTTCCGCACCGAGGCCGTAGAGCAGCCACGAGCCCATGCTCGGCTTGCCTTTCAGAACCGACCCGGAATTCATAAACGCGTGCGCGGGGTCGTGGTTGATCTGCTCGGTCACCATAGAGCGGACGATGCAGATATCGTCCGCGATGCTGCCGATATGCGGGAACAGCTCTGTGAACTCCTGGCCGGATTTGCCCCACTTCTTGAAGTTAGCATTACTGCCGAATACCTTGAGGGTGGTGTTTTGAAGCTGAGCGAGCTGCTGGCCTTTGGTGAGTGATTCCGGGAACGGCTGCCCGTGCAACTTCTTGAGCAGCGGCTTTGGGTCGAACGTATCCATGTGGGAGGGTCCGCCCGCCATGCATAGGTGGATAATACGCTTCGCCCGCACCGGATAATGTGGCCGGAGCACGACTCCGCCATCTGCCCGTGCGCTCTGACCTACAAGTGACCCGAACGCAATGGTGCCCAGTCCAAACGCCGAGTGTTTCAGGAATGCCCGGCGGCTGATCCCGCGCGTAAACGAGTCGCTATCCTCAATGAACATCTTCAGTACCTCGTGATCGTCTCGTGCAGGTTCAGAACGACGCGGCAAACGGAGGTCCAGGCGGCCAGCTCGACCTTATCACTCCCGGATCGCAAGGAGAAGCCGACTCCAAAGAGCTTGTCGGCGTCCTCCGGCTTCGCTCGATATTCCGAACGGACTCGGGCCAGAAACGTCAACAGCGACGCCTTCTCTTTCGGCTTGATGGGACGCGCAAGGGCGATCTGATAGGCCCGCTCCAGACGTGCCGGGTCAGTACCGGATTCCGCCAGCAGCCGTGAAGCAAACGCCCGGGCCGCCTCCACGAACTGCGGGTCGTTCAGCAGGGTAAGCGACTGTTGCGGCGTGTTGGCCACGGTGCGGGTCGCGATGCAGTCCTCCCGTGACGGGGCGTCAAAATTGGCGAGCATCGGGTGCAGGAAGGTCCGCTGCCAGTGCGTATAGATTCCGCGCCGCCACTGCCGGTCGTCGGAATCCGCGATGTAGTCACGGTCCGGGAACTGCAGGTTCACATAGTAGCCCGCCGGCTGATACGGCTTGCACGGTGGCCCGCCGACATCTCGATTAAGCAGCCCGGAGATCGCCAGCGCGTTGTCCCGCACCAGCTCGGCTTCCAGCCGCCTTGGATTCTGGCTCGCCAACAGCCGGTTCTGCGGATCAACCTTTAGCGCATCCGCCCGCGGATTCGACGACTGTCTGTACGTTGCAGAGGTAACGATAAGGCGGACAATATGCTTGATAGACCATGGATTCGCGACGACCGACGACCGACGACCGACGGATTTCATCGCCCTGCTTTCGTTGTTCGTTTTTCGTTTTTCGTCGGTCGTCGGATTCATGAACTCCACCGCCAGCCAGTCCAGCAGCTCAGGATGCGTAGGCCATTCACCCTGGGTACCGAGATCTTCGACTTTGTCGCTCAACGCGGTCCCGAAGAACTGTTTCCAGAGGCGGTTGACAAACATGCGGGCGGTGAGCGGATTCTCCGGTGACACCAGCCAGTTCGCCAGATCGAGACGGGTCAGCCGCCGATTCTTCGGCACGGTGGACTGCGGGAGGAAATGCGGAACCACGGGGTCTGCAACTGGACCGCTCTCGTCCTGCCAATTGCCGCGCGGTAGAACGCGGACCGTCGCCGGATTGATGGATTCCGTGACCATCACAGGGGTGATCCCGCGCCGGCAAGCCACAATATCGGCCTCCAGCGCCTTCAGCCGCCCGTAGAGTTCCGGCTCCCATCCGGTCCCGCGTAGGTAGGTTTCCATCTGCCTTGGGGCCGGATTCGGTTGTCGCGCTCCGATAGCTAAGTCAGGAAAAGTATCGTCAGGAACCTTACCGAAGGGCGAGACTGATATTCGGACGCAGCCGGCTTTCGCGCCGCGCAGTATCACTCCGATGCGGTCACCGGCTTCGAGCTTGATTGGAGAATCCAGCACCCATGTCGAGTCGTGAACCTCCTTCGCCTTCGCCGCGTCGAGCTGCCATCCTGACTGGATTCCGAGTACCTCGAAACTGCTGTCATAGCGCGGGAGCGAGAGATTGGCCTCGGCATGCCGTACGGCCAGCGGTTTCGATGTCCCATCCGCCCTCCTCAAGGTCAAAGTCCCACGGAGGAGTCCCCCGGTTCCCTGCCGCAGAATCGAGCCGCCATGGGCGGTATGGGGCAGCAGCTCCAATCGTATCGAGGCTGCCAAGCCCGGCAACGGCCCGGCGTTCACCATCACCTCCGCTGGAGCATCCGCGGTTATCAGGACGCTCCCATCGGACTGCGTTTCGCCGAATGCCTTGCCGGACGCCGGTTTACCGGCGGCTGTAAGTACTTCCGCAGGCAGCGCCGCCCACCCGGTCGGATTCTTCGCCAGGAATTCGGAGGCCGCTGAGCGCCAGGTCTTAAACGCGTCCTCCGCGGCGGAATCCGTCTTGATGCGAGCGCCCGATAACTCAGCCAGCTCCCAAATTCGCTTCAAATTCCGCTCGATCCGCTGTTTCAGGTACGGGCTTTCGACCTTGATCTCCGGCGGGAATGAGTGGTCGTTTCCGATGCCGCGCAGGTCCGGATTTGGCGTGTAGCCATAGTCGGCGTAGACTCCCCACTGCTTCAGGTCAGCAAAGAACGCCGCCATCGAGTAGAAGTCCCGCTGCTTGATGGGGTCGAACTTGTGATCATGGCATTCGGCGCAGCCGAAGGTTGAGCCCAGCCAGGCCATGCTGACGGTCCTCACCCGATCCGCCGCATACTTCGCCATGTACTCTTTCGGCTGCGCGCCGCCTTCGCGCGTTACCATGTTCAGGCGGTTGAAGCAGGTTGCGGTCAATGCTTCGGGAGATGGATTCGGCAGCAGGTCTCCGGCGATCTGTTCGATGGTGAATCGGTCGAACTGCTTGTTCTCGTTGAAGCTCTTGACCACATAATCGCGGTATGCCCAGGAGTTCTGGTTCTGATCGCCGTGGAATCCGACGGTGTCTGCATATCGAACGATGTCAAGCCAGGGCATGGCCATCCGCTCGCCATAATGTGGGGAAGCCAACAATCGATCCACTACAGTCTCGAAGGCGTTTGGCGACCGATCCGCGAGAAAAGCTCCGACCTCGGAAGGTGAAGGCGGAATCCCGATAAGATCCAGATAAACCCTTCTTATCAGCGTCCGCCGATCCGCCTCCGGCGATGCTCGCAATCCCCGCTCCGCCAACTTCGCCGCAATGAACCGATCAATCGGATTATCACTTTTGGTTATTCGTTTTTCGTTTGTCGGCACTGACGGTCGTGACGGTGCAATGTACGCCCAGTGTGCCTCATACGTCGCCCCGGTCCGTATCCAATCGACGATGATGGACTGCTGCTGTGGAGTCAGTTTCTTGTGCGACGCCGGCGGCGGCATCAGGAACGCCGGATTCCGCGACAAGATTCGCTTGACCACGGCGCTCTTGTCGGGCAGGCCGGGGCTGATCGCCTTTCGAACCAACGCCGAATCACGAATGTCCAGACGCAGGTTGGCCTTCCGCTTATTTGCGTCCGGACCATGGCAGGGGAAGCAGTTCTCCGCCAGGATCGGCCGCACGTCGCGGTTAAACCGAGGATTTTGCTTTTGTGCGCCGACGGACGAAGCGCACAGGCACGCCGCCACCAGCAGAGCTATTGTTCGTCCAATCATAGTGCGGTCAGTTCCTGGGGATAGAAAACTACCAGCATAGTTCGTCATCGCGCTCCGTTTTTCCTAGCGTAGGCCCGTCATTTGCGCAGTCAAGGCGCCTTATACTACACGTCTTGTTGGTCAAGCACTCCCGAAATCTCTGGCGAATCTGGACGGGTAAAGTCACCGGATAATGAGCGTACTAAATGAGCTATTGGCGGACAGCCCCGTCCTCACCGACGGCGCGTGGGGGACGGAGTTGCAGGCGCGAGGGTTACCCATTGGCGGTTGCCCCGATTCCTGGAATCTGACCCGGCCGGAAGAAGTGGAATCCGTGGCACGCTCCTACGTCGAGGCAGGCAGCCGGATCATCCTGACGAACACATTCGGCTCGAATGTAATCGCCCTGGAGCGCCATGGAGCTTCTGATGACGCGGATTCGCTGAATCGGGCGGGTGTTGCAATCTCGCTTCTGGCTGCTCGGGGGCGCGCACGGGTCTTTGCCTCAATGGGTCCCACCGGCCGATCACTTTCCGCCGAAGAGGTCAGCGTGGACCATGCGTGGCAGGCTTTCGTGCGTCAAGCGCGGGTTCTGGCGGAATCAGGCGCGGAGGCGATAGTAATCGAAACGATGACCGACCTCGAAGAAGCCCGCCTGGCGGTTTCCGCAGCGCTGCAGACGGGCCTTCCAGTTATCGCTTGTATGACGCTCGATTCCGGATCGGAGTATTACCGGACGGGGCTTGGCGTTACCGTCAATCGGGCCGCCATGGCGCTGGAGGCTGCGGGCGCAAACGCCATCGGAATAAACTGCGGGCGCGGACCGAAACAGATGGTATCCGCATGCCGTAAGTTGAAGGACGCTACTTCTCTGCCTATCTGGATCAAGCCGAACGCCGGTCTACCCACATTGGTGGATGGGCGCGCACTGTATGCCATTTCTCCGGACGAATATTCCGCCGAATGTGTCGCACTCGTTGATGCGGGAGCGGACTTTATCGGGGGATGCTGCGGCACTTCCGGGGCTCACATCCGCGTACTGCGCGTCCTCCTCAATCAACGGTCGTCTCGAACCGCTTCGGCGTATTCCAAGCGCCGATCGTGTCTTATCAGCGCTGCCAGGAGGGCCGCAAAGCACAGACCTATCGCCATCAGAAATATACCGGTCTCGTAATCGCCCGTTTCCTTCTTCAGGTGTCCCATGATCAGAGGGCCGAAGAATCCACCCAGGTTCCCCACCGAATTGATGAATGCGATTCCGCCAGCAGCCGCGGTTCCGGCCAGAAAGCTGGAGGTGATCGCCCAGAACGGCGCGTTTGCGGAAGCGCCTCCCACTCCACTTATCGATTTCGCAAACAGGGTCGCAAAGGGTGTCCGAACCAGTCCGACCAAGGCGATTCCGGCTGCGTTGACCAACTGGCCGATCACGACGAACCGCTTGCGCTCCTTGAGATGGTCGGAGTAGTGGGCTGCGGCGATCATCGCGACAGCCGACAATATCCCCGGAATCGTGCCGATCCAGAGGACTTGATGATCGCTCCAACCGGACCGCTCTTTGAGGAGTTTCGGCGCGAAGAAACCGAATCCGTTCCCACAGACCGCCAGCACGAAGAAATAGGCGCAGAGGTGCAGCACTTTCTTGTGCCGGAGCGCCTGGAAGAGCGTGAGGTCGTGATGTGAGCGGCGCGCCTCCTCCTCGCGCTCCAACCGCGCGCTCAGCCAATCCCGCTCCTCCGGTTCCAACCATTCGGCTTCCTGCGGACGGTTAGTCAGGAATCGGAGGACGACGAATCCCAGCAGAAACGACGGCAGACCTTCCAGCAAGAAGAGCCACTGCCATCCCCTCAACCCGTACTGGCCCTCGAGTCTGAAGCAAAGACTGCCGATCGGCCCGCCCATCAGTCCACCGATCGTCGTCGCGACCATGAAGAAGGCTGCGGCCCGAGCGCGGATTGTCGCGGGGAACCAATAAGTCAGATAGATGACCATTCCTGGAAAGAATCCAGCCTCCGCGACGCCCAAAAGAAAACGTAAAACGTAAAACGTCATCGGCTCGCGGACGAAAACCATCGCGGCTGCCACAATACTCCAGGCCATTACGATGAACGCCATCCAGCGGCGCGGACCGATCTTCTGCAGCGCGAGGTTGGCCGGCACCTCGAAGAAGAAATAGCCGACGAAGAAGATTCCGGCAGCGAGGCCGTACACCCGGTCGTCGAAACCCAGGTCCTGCTGCATCCTTAATGCGGCGACGCTCGGATTCAGCCGAACCAGGATATTGAAGATGTAACAAACGAACATCAGCGGAATCAGCCGCCGCGTGACTTTGGCAAGCGTGATTCGTTCCTGGTTAGGGCGGGGGGATTCCGGGATGGTGGCCATTTGGGAGTAGGTCAGAAGGTGGGCGTAGTGAAGTGAAGACGAGTCCGTTCACGCAATACGGCAACTTTCAATTGGAATCCTGTAGGCGTCGTTGCCCCTCAGCCCCTCCCAAGTCGAAACTAATGGACCACACGATACGTAGATGACTTGACAATACTACGCTCAAGTGGCAAACTATAGAGGAAACAACCTTTCTCGCGAGAGGGAGCGTCACATCCGCTTCCGCCTGCTGGAACTGAATACACTTATCTCATGAGGGACTACACCCGGAGGTGTTTTGATGGCTAAGACTGTGGGCATTGACCTCGGGACGACCAACTCCGTCGTGGCCGTGATGGAAGGCGGCGAGCCGGTCGTGATTCCGAACTCGGAAGGCAGCCGGCTCACTCCGTCGGTGGTCGGATTCAACAAAGCGGGCGAGCGGCTCGTCGGCGCGGGCGCAAAGCGCCAGGCCATCGTGAATCCGGATCGCACCATCATCTCGGTCAAGCGAAAGATGGGTACGAACGAGAAGTTCAAGATCGACGATAAGACCTATTCACCGGAAGAGATCTCGGCGATGGTCCTTCAGAAGCTGAAGGCGGACGCGGAGGCTTATCTCAGCGCGAAGGTGACAGGCGCGGTCATAACCGTGCCAGCCTACTTTAACGACGCGCAGCGAACGGCAACAAAGAACGCCGGTGAGATCGCGGGTCTCAAGGTCCTCCGCATCATCAACGAGCCGACGGCGGCCGCGCTTGCGTACGGGCTGGACAAGAAAAGCAACGAAACCATACTGGTCTTTGACCTGGGGGGCGGCACCTTCGACGTGTCGATCCTCGAAGTCGGCGACGGAGTCTTCGAGGTGAAGTCCACGTCCGGCGACACCAGTCTCGGCGGCGACGATTGGGATGAGCGGATTGTAAAGTACGCGGCGGCCGAGTTCAAGAAAGAGCACGGAATCGACCTCTCCAAGGACAAGCAGGCCATGCAAAGGCTGCGCGAAGCGGCGGAAAAAGCCAAGGTCGAGCTCTCCAACGTGACTCAGACGAACATCAATCTGCCGTTCATCAGCGCCACCGCGGAAGGACCGGTCCACCTGGACGTCAACCTCACGCGGGCCAAATTCGAGGAGCTGACTCACGACCTGGCGGAGCGGTGCGTCAAGCCGTTTACTTCCGCAATTGCGGATGCGAAGATCAAGCCGGCGGACATCGACGAGATCGTGCTGGTGGGCGGATCGACCCGCATGCCGATGATTCAGGAGCTTGTGAAGAAGCTCGGCGGCGGCAAGGAACCGAACAAGGGCGTTAACCCGGACGAGGTCGTGGCGATCGGCGCGGCTATCCAGGCGGGCGTGCTCGGCGGCGAAGTGAAGGACGTTGTGCTGCTGGACGTTACTCCGCTCTCCCTCGGAATCGAGACGTTGGGAGGCGTCATGACCAAGCTAATCGAGCGCAACACGACGATTCCGACCCGGAAATCGGAAACGTTTTCCACCGCGGACGACGGCCAGACTTCAGTGCACGTCAAGGTCCACCAGGGCGAGCGCGAGATCGCCGCGGCGAACAAGCTGCTGGGTGATTTCCAACTCAGTGGGATTCCGCCCGCGCCGCGCGGCGTGCCCCAGATCGAAGTGACCTTCGATATCGACGCGAACGGAATCGTCAACGTCTCCGCCAAGGACCGGGCGACCGGAAAAGAGCAGAGCATCACCATCAGCGGTTCGTCGAACCTGAATAAGGACGATATCCAGCGCATGGTAAACGAGGCCGCTTCTCATGCGGATGAAGACCGAAAGTTGCGCGAAGCTGCCGAGGCCAAGAACGAGGCGGACGCCCTCGTGTATCGCACCGAGCACACGCTCAAAGAGCTTGGAGACAAGGTCCCGAGCGACGTGAAGATAGAGGTGGAGAATGCTCTCGGCGCCGTCAAAGCCGCGCTGGAAGCCAACGACGCCGACGATCTCAAGGCAAAGACCGAAGAGCTGCGTCAGTCCAGCTACAAGCTCGCCGAGCACATGTACAAGCAGACCGCCGCGGAAGGCGGCGATCAGCCCGGCGCTCCGGAAGGCGAATATTCGCCCAACGGGGAGGGCGATGCTCCCGAAGCGACCGCCGAACAAGAAGACGTCATCGACGCCGAGTTCAAACCCAGTTAAAGCTGTAGGGTGTAAGGCGTGGGGTGTAGGGAACGGTCCTCACCCTACACCCTACACCCTACACCCTACACCCAAACATGAATGGCCCAGAGTACAAGGATTACTACAAGATCCTGGGCGTGGCTCAGACGGCGGATGTGAAGGAGATCAAATCCGCCTACCGAAAGCTCGCGCGCAAGTACCATCCGGACGTCAACCCGGGAGACAAATCCGCTGAATCCAAGTTCAAGGAGATCAGCGAAGCCTACGAAATCCTTAGCGACCCCGAGAAAAAGACGAAGTACGAGCAATTCGGCGATCAGTGGAAGGCTTACAGCCAGGCCGGCGGACGCCGAAGAAGCGGCGGAACTGCCACGACTCCGAACATGGGTTTCGAGTTCGAGGTCGGCGGCCCCGGAATCAATCTTGGCGACTTCTTCGAGGGTATCTTCGGCAAAGGGCGCGGACGCGAACAGCGTGCTCCTGAGCGAGGCGAAGATGTCGAGTACGGAATTGACCTCACCCTGGAAGAAGCCAGGAACGGCGCCACTAAGAATTTGCGCCTCACCGTAGAGGATATCTGCCCGCAGTGCAACGGCACTGGAATGTCGCAGGATTCCGGCGGGCGGTTCAATATGGGCGCGGCGTGTCCTCAGTGTCGGGGTCACGGGAGGATTGGGTCCATCCGCAACGTCGAGGTCAAGATCCCGGCGGGAGTGACAGAGGGTCAGCGGATTCGGCTGAGTGGAGAAGGGACCGCCGCCCCAAACGGCAAGCGCGGCGATCTCTACTTGCTAGTGCGCCTCAAGGCCCACCCGGTCTTCAAGCGCGAGGGGCAGGACCTTACGGTGGACGTACCCGTCCCCTATACGGTGGCGGCGCTTGGCGGCGAGATCAGCGTTCCTACCCTGAATGGAAACCGGACGCTGCCGATTCCGGCCGGCGTTCAGAGCGGGCAGCGAATCCGCGTGAGCGGGCAGGGCCTGCCGGCCCGCAGCGGAAAGACAAGCGGCGACCTCTACGCTCGCGTGAAAATCTCTGTACCTAAGGACTTAACTACCAAAGAACGAGACCTTCTGAAAGAGCTCGCCGAGATGCGAGGGGACAAGGCCCGCGTCGAAGTTGGAGGGTGACCGGATGCAATGTCACGATCCGAATGAACCGGTATATATGATCAGCGTGGCCGCCCACCTCACCGGCCTGCACCCGCAGACCGTTCGCCTATATGAGAGGCTGGGACTGGTCTCGCCGCAGCGCATCAACAATAAGAACCGCCTCTACTGTCAGGCCGACATCGAGCGCCTCCTGCAGATTCGCCGATTCACCCAGGACATGGGCGTCAACCTCGCCGGCGTGGAAGTGATACTCGACCTACTGGAGAAGATGGACCGCCTACAGCAAGAAATGGAAGATCTAAGGCTGCGCGCCCAATCCGCATTCACTCGCCCCGACCCTTTCCCGCAAAACGACCGCCAACTCCCAGTCCCCCAACGGAGACCGCGCATCTAAATGCGCGGTTGCCAGTAGCGTCCTCCGGACGCACGATACGTTTGCCCGTCCGGAGGACGGTTCATTGCAGACGCGGGTTTTAACCCGCGGTCACGGATTCGCTACACTTCTTCATTCACTGCACGCAATAACGTCTTCGAATTTGGGATCGGGAGTGATTCACCGTCCCAAGAATGGTCTGAATCCGGATAGAAAAACGCAGCCGGAGTAACTTCAGCGTTAAACAGAATGAACCAACCGCCAGGCACAGGACTCCTCCATAAGGGAACTTCAACACCTGTTAGTATTCGTCCACCTGATGGCAGCTTTTGTCTGCCAATGTTTTCCCACTTCATCCCTATGCTCCAAGGATTTGCAGAATGCTCATGCGCAAATCAACTCACCCAGGGATTCCGGCGTTAGGCGGAATCCCGTATAGAACGGGCCGAATTCGGCGTATTTGGCGGAGACTTCGTCGAATCGCATAGCGGTGACAAGCTTCTTGAAGGCGAGCGGGTCGGAAGCGAAGAGGGTGACGCCCCACTCCCAGTCGTCGAGGCCCATGGAGCCGGTGATCATCTGCTGAATCTTGTCTGTGTACTGGCGTCCGATGGCGCCGTGGTCCCGCATCATGCGGCGGCGCTCCTCCATATCGGCGGTGTACCAGTTCACGGATTCGCCACGCCGCTTATTCATGGGATAGAACGAGAGATACGGCTTGTCGGACGGAATCTCCGGGAAAAGACGGCGGCGTACGAATGGCTGCTCCGACAGCGCGGCTTCATCCTCGGTCCCGCCGCGTGACGAGGCTTCATATAATGAGAGCTCGACGACGGAAAGATAGGAGTAGGGACGCGAACAGTATCCGGCAAAGCGGGTAGCGGAGAGTTGGACCTCCAGGCTGGATAGCTCCTCGAGGGTCGGCCGAAGGTGAAGGAACAGGAAGTCGGCCTTGTGGCCGAGGATGCGATAGGCTGCCGTCGCCCCGGGAGCGGATTCCGCAGGTGATTCCGCCGAGCGAAGGAACGATTCCGCCTCCGTTGCAATGGAGGGCTCATGCTCGGCAACTTCCCCGAGCGCGGTCCAATCCACGCGTCGGAAGTCGTGGAGGGCGTACCAACCTTCAAGGGTCCCGGGCGCTTCTGCCAAGGCGATAAGCCTCCCTCAATCGCCTGAAATCGCCAGGACGGAAGTGACCGCGGCGTCGTGAGCGTTTATCTTCCGCATCTCAGTGAGGTCGGCTGCGTTCCAATAACGAATGGTCCGGTCTACTCCGCCGGTAATCAAGATGCCGCTGTCGCCGCTCCAGGTCACGGAGGTGAGGCTGCGCCCCGGTAAAGTGGTTCTCCCCTCGATGAAGCTCTTGCTCGCAAAGGTCCAGGTCTTCAAGCGGCCGTCCGCGCCAACCGTGGCAATCCGGGTCCCGTCCATAGTCAGGGCTACGGCTGCCACGGCTCGCTCATGCGCTTTGTGACGGGCCGTTTGGCTTAAATCGCGCGCGCTCCACATCTTGAGGTTGCCTTCGCCGTCGCCCGTGAGGATGGACGCGCTATCTTTCGTCCAGACCAGAGACGTCACGGCCTCATCCTGCGAAACGATCGTCCCCGCCGGGGTTCCGTCAGCCCGCCAGACCTGAATGAGCTTGTCCGCTCCGGCCGAGGCTATGAGGCGACCGTCAGGGCTCCAGGCGATTGCGCGTACCGCCTTGCTATGTGCTGGAATTCGCTTGGCCTGAATCCCCGTCAGAGTACTCCAGAGTCGCACGGACTGGTCGGCGCTTCCCGATGCAAGCATGCGGCTATCCGGGCTCAGCGCGAGACAGGTCACTTCCTGGTCGTGGCCTTCGAACGTGTTGGATTTCGAACCGTCTTCCAGGTTCCAGCTCTTGATAGTTCGGTCCGAGCTTGCAGAGAATGCCGACTTCCCGTCGGAGGACACGACTACCGCAGTAACCGTGGCGTCGTGGGCCAGAATGTTCTGAGACTCTTTTCCATTCGGATCCCACAACCGCAGCGTTTGGTCCGCGCCGGCAGTCACCACTCTAGGCAGTCGGCGCTCCTGAGCAAGCGCTGCTGACGCGGTGATCACCAGCAGAATTAAGATTCGCGCATAGAACATCATTTAGCATTCGCACCATTCATTAACGAGTGGCAAGCCTGCCTGTCTCGCATTCAGAGAGACGTGCGCACGGACAGAATCCTGGCGAGAGTCGGGAGGACGGCTCGCTTGCGGAATAGGTCCGCTGGGCCGTCCGGCGTGGAAGCGGGCTGTTCCTATTGTAATGTGACTCGGCAGAGCCGCCGCTGGTTCTCCGGATTCCGGACCTCACTGTACCGCTGCCACCCCGGGCTCGAGGCCGAAGTTCTGTTGGTATAGGCTCTGGATTCGCGCAAGCTCATCCTCGGCTAGGGCAGGTTGGTCGAGCGCTGCCGCAAACTCCTCCAACTGTCGCTCATCGTAGACATTCGGGAGGACGCTGGCGACGCACGTTTCCGACAGGATGAACTGAATCGCTGCCTGGCCGATTGTGCGGACGCCGCCTTTCGTGAGGAAAGCTAGCTGTTCGACCTTCTTCAACCCGTCGAGCAGCCAGCGCTTGCGGGATTCGTCGGTTGGGACGCGATGGCGGCGGTGATCGTCCGGTGCGAATTCGGTTTCTTCCGTGTAGTGTCCCTCCAGCAAACCGGAAGAGTGCGGAACGCGGGTGATAACGGATACTCCCTCTTCGCGTGCAGCACGGAAGATTGCTTCACCTAGCGGCTGTTCGAGCAGGTTGTAGATGATCTGCGGAATCGCCCGTCGTCCACGAACAGCGTAGGTCCCTTCTTCTTTCTGGCGATCCGGTTTCAGCGCTGGACCGAGCGCCGCGCCGATCGAGCGGATCTTGCCCTGGTCCTTCAAGGCGTTCAGCTCGGCCCAAAGGTCGTCGGCCTGGAGCGCGTCCATCCGCGGGTTGTGGAGTTGGTAGAGGTCGATTCTGTCGGTTTTGAGACGGTGAAGGCTTTCTTCACACGCCTTTCGGACGAAAGCCGGAGTCCAATCCTGCGGCCGCTCGCGCTGTCCGGGCTGAATTCCGGGGTGGTTGTAGAAGTCGTATCCAAATTTGGTGGCTATGACCGCTGCGTCCCGCCGCGCACCCAACGCCTCGGCCAAGATTGTCTCCCCCGCCCCATCTCCGTATACATCGGCGGTGTCGAAGAAAGTGATTCCGAGGTCGAGGGCACGGCGAAGGAGCTTGATTCGCGTTGAATGGTCTGTTACGCCCCACATCGTAGTGGAGACCGTCCATACGCCGAATCCGACGGATGAGACCAGGATGTTGGTGTCGCTGAGCGGCCTATACTTCATGCGCTGCGCTTTCGTGCGGGTTGGTAACCTCGCGCTCTTATCAGGCGTCTAAAGTGTACTACCGGGGAGCGGCGGAGGTCAACCGCACACGCCGCCGGACCCGTTGACTTTTGACTATCATCATGATACACTTGAGCCCCACGCATCGAGACCAGGGAGGGACATCCATGCAGCTTGCGAAGCTTCTCACTGCCGCCGGTATGATCACGCTTTGTTCCGCGGCCGTACCCACGAGCGCGCAGAACGAGGCTCCGTTTACGATCCGTTATCCACCGGACGGCGCCAGTGTGCGCGAAAACGTGAGCGTGCAAGTACCGCTCGCGAGCATTCCGGAGGGCGGTTACGTTGCTTACGCTATAGACGGCTCGTTCCGCGTAGCGCTGTCACCCACCACGGAGCAGCGCGCGGCCGCGGCCGCAAAGCCTGGGGCGAGATTCGTCTTCGTCTGGAATACCAAGGAGCCGATGAAGCTCCGTGCCGGCATGAAGGAAGAACAGCCGAAGGACGGCGAGCATGAGATCTCCGCGACCCTCTACGTTCCTTCCGCGGGAGGGCCGGGTGCATCGGTTGCCAAACAGACGAGCTCCGTAAAGGTCAATGTCCGCAACAAGATTAGCGAAGATCCCGGCCCGATCCGACTGCGATATCGA
The DNA here is from genome assembly GCA_046715155.1 of Chthonomonadales bacterium. Lineage (GTDB taxonomy): Bacteria > Armatimonadota > Chthonomonadetes > Chthonomonadales > CAJBBX01 > JBKJZI01. The sequence goes on from JBKJZI010000164.1 coordinate 13,856, forward strand.
TTTTCGGATGGTTCCAGCCGGTATTACAACCG
>JBKJZI010000165.1:0-5942 GCA_046715155.1 Chthonomonadales bacterium
TGGAGAGCGACCCGAGCGCCCAGCACGGGGCCACACCGCCCGAGAGCCTCCCGCCTGCGCCGTACAGCTCGGGCGGGAGGTCCCGTAAAGCGATAAACTCACGTCGTAACACAGCCGGATTCCCCCCGAACTCTTTCCGGCAACCTTGACAAAGACCATAGAATCTCCAAAATGAACGCCCCCACATTCCATATCCGGCCGGAGAATGAAAGGGATGCTGACGGAATCCGCTCGGTCAATGAAGAGGCCTTTGGCCGTGCGAACGAGGCAGAGCTGGTGGAGGCTCTGCGACCGGATTCCGCGTTCATACCGGAATTGAGCCTGATCGCTGCAGAAGGAGAGCGCGTGTTAGGGCACTGTCTTTTCACGCGAGCATCGGTCGACGGCCAGCCTGGAGAATGCGGAATCCTTGCATTGGGTCCGATCGCCGTGCTACCGGAGTTGCAGCGCCGCGGAATCGGCGCTGCGCTGATCGAAGAAGGTCTCCGGCGCGCTGCAGGGCTTGGATTCCGCGGCGTGATCCTCATCGGGCATCCGACATACTACCCGCGCTTCGGATTCCGTCCGGCCAAAGAGTTCGGACTGACCTGCGAATTCGAGGTCCCGGAGGATGTCTTCATGGCGCTCCCGCTCGCGCCGGAAGGATTCCGGGGCATCGACGGCCGAATCCTCTTTGCACCCCCATTCCGTAACGTCTGAGTTACCACCAGAAATCTGACTGGAGCGCCTTATGATTCAATCCGCACGACTTGTCGGAATCGTCGCCCTACTCATTCTCGGGACGGCGGCCTCCGGGCAGAACGCCTTTTATCTCAAACACAATGACCGCGTCGTTTTCTATGGCGACAGCATAACCGACCAGCGCCTGTATACCACGTTCGTCGAAACCTTCGCGGTAACACGCTTCCCGGACCGAAAGTTCACATTTATCCACTCCGGCTGGGGCGGCGACCGGGTCACCGGCGGCGGAGGCGGCGACATCAACCTGCGGCTGGACCGCGACGTCTTCGCGTACAAACCTACCGTCGTGACCATCATGCTCGGAATGAATGACGCCAGCTACCGCGCCTTCGACGAGAACATCTTCAGCACCTACTCGACGGGCTACCAGCATATCGTTGAGCGAATCAAGAAAGAAGCCCCCAACGCCCGCGTGACCCTCATCCAGCCGTCGCCCTTCGATGACGTGACACGTCCACCCACGTTTCCAGGCGGATACAACGCGGTACTCGTTCGCTATGGAGGATACTTGAAGGAGCTGGCGCAGCGGTCCGGCCTGGACACCGCTGACCTGAACACGTACATGGTAGATGCGGTCAAACGCGCCTTCGAGGCCGATCCCATAAATGCCGTCAAGCTCAACCAGGACCGCGTCCACCCCGGCCCCGGGGGTCAGCTCCTGATGGCCGCCGCCCTCCTCAAAGCCTGGAACGCTCCCGCCATCGTCAGCAGCGTAGAGATCACCGCCGGCACCCCACTCGTGGTCCACAACCGCAACACCTATATCACCGGAATCCGCCAGAAGGACGGCGCTCTCTCCTGGCAGCAGGAAGACGAAGCGCTCCCATTCCCAATCGACCTTAAGGATCCGGTCACGGCACTCGCAGTACGCTCCTCAGACGTCGTCCAGAGCCTGAATCAGCAGCCGCTCGTGGTGAAGGGGTTGACAGCGCCCCGCTACACACTGAAGATCGACACGGAAGAAGTCGGCAGCTTCACAAAGGAACAGCTCGCCGCTGGAATCAATCTGGCCACTCTGGAAACCCCAATGGCAAAGCAGGCCATGGAAGTCCACCGTCTGACCCTCAAGCACAACAACGTCCACTTCGTCCGCTGGCGCGTGGTCCAAGTCCCCTATCAAAACGAAAAGACCCCTGCACTCAAGAGCGCCATGCAGGGACTGGACGACCTGGAAGCAGAATTCGTCAAACAGCAGCGCGAGACCGCCAAGCCTAAACCCCGACGCTACGAATTGATTCCGTCCTGATGTGGGTGCGTTCTTGACGTCAATGGTCGACAATCGCCTGATTAGATAGGGGACAAGAGCGAGCCCCGTCATCCTGAGCCGCCGTTGCGAAGGATCTGCTTTTTGTGGACTTACTGTGTGGAGTAGCGGAAAAACAGATCCTTCGCAACGGCGGCTCAGGATGACGGGACAGTGATGTGCAGGCACCCATTTGTGCGGTCGCTGCGACCCTACGGTGCAGTGGCATCCGGTTTTGGCAGCGGCTCCAATACACTCTCAGGCTCAGATTCCACCAAAATCGGCGGTAAGCGAAGGCTCATCAAGAAGGCGAGAAACATCAGGACACCCGAGACATAAAACGGAATTCCCGCGCCGAATCGCTGCAGCAGCCAGGTGCCAAGGGGAGGCGCAACCATCCTGGCGAGGCTCCCGACGCCCTGCTGCACGCCCATGACCGCCCCCTTTTCCTGCGGTCCGGCCACCTGCGAAATGAGACTCGTTAGCGACGGATTCAGGATTCCGCTGCCCGCGGCCACGAGCGCGGACGCCACTTTGAGCCACAAAAGGGAGTGAGTCGCGGCGATCCAGAACATTGCTGCCGACAGCGCCAGGCCACCGACCCACACCAGCCTACGTTCCCCTATCCTTCGCGCCAACCCACCCATCATCGAGCCCTGGACCACCATGACCGTCACGCCGACGATTCCGAAGATCGGGCCCACCATTGCCGCCGCCTGTCCCTCCTTGGCGGACGACAGCGGCTCCCCGGTCACACTTACGCCCAGGAATCTGACAAGAATTAACCACGTGAACGTCGCCTCCAACAGCGCGAACGCGAAGTTCTGTACCGAGAATAGTGTCAACAGCTCGCCGAGCGCCGGTCGGCGGAAGGAGGTCGCAAACGCGCCGAGATCTAGCAATCCTGACTTCCGCGTCTCCTCGGTCGGCGCGCCCGGGTGATGGCTCTCAGGCAGCGCAACGAGGGCAAACAGGAAGTTCAGGAATGATAGACCAGCCACGAACAGAGCGGGCACCCGGATGTCGCCGCTTCCAAGTACAGCTCCGATCCACGGCCCGACCGCGAATCCGATTCCAAACGCCACTCCGATCATCGCCATCCCGCCGGCCCGTTTCTCCGGCGGCGTGACATCTGCGATGTACGCATAGGACGTTGGAAGACTGGCCGCGGTGAGGATTCCGCCCCCAATGCGCGCCGCAAAAAGCATCCAGAGACTGTTGGCAAGCCCGAAGATCAGGAACGCGACGGAAGAACCGAAGAGGCTGAGCAGAATCAACGGCCGGCGCCCAACTCGGTCCGACAATCGCCCCCAGATCGGCGAAAAGATGAACTGAGCGATCGAGAAGGACGTGGTAAGCAGCCCCGCCACGACGGGAGTCCCGCCATACTTCTGAACGTAAACCGGCAATAGCGGGAAGATGATGCCGAAACCGAGGAGGTCGATGACGACCGTAATGAACAGAATGACCAGCGGGGAGCGTTTCATGCAGGAGTAATACCGGAATCGAGCCTCGTTAGTGTACCTTTCCCGTCTTAATCTTAATCTTAATCAGTCTTAGAACACAAAACAGCCCCGGAATCCAAAGGGACTCCGGGACTGTCGATCTCAAAGCAACAGTTCAGGCCGCCTCGCGCTTCTCTTTTTCCGCGCGGATCTCGTCCTTGGCATTGCCCCAGGCTTCCTGCAGCTTGCCTTCGGCGTTCTTCAGCTTGCCCTTCAGGTCATCTTCCGGACTGTCCGTCAGGTCTCCCTTATAGTCCTGGAGTTTGCCCTTGAACTGCTTCATTTTGCCTTCGATTCGGTCTTTGTCCATCTCGGTGTTCCTTTCCCCAATGGTCACCCTACGGATTCGTCGTACCGGAATCCGTGGCGCTTGAATCCGGAGGTGGATTCTGGGCAGGAGGCGGCGTGATATTCACCTTGACCTCCGGCGCCGGCACCGTCACGTTGATCGGCCTGTCATTCGCCGGCGGTGGATTCGGCACGAAGACCGGTACCACCGCTCCGGGCGAAGGAGCAGGGCTCGGCGTCACGATGGTTGTATTACTCGGCAGAGGAGGGGCTGCGACCACCACGCGGTCACGGTCGTAATAGCGGTCATACAGCCAGTAGCCTCCAAATAGCAGCACGCCAAACAGCACGGCCAGCGTCAAATAGAACCCAAACGCGTTATTCGATGCCGCCGCGCGCTCGTGGTCCAGCTCGTGATGCAGGATGTTGCGCTCGGTCGCAATCTCTCTGGCGGACGCATTGGCCTGGTTAGCCTGAATGCGGGCGTCTACGGCCTGGGATTCCGCCACGTCGCGGTTGAACGCTTCATTGGCCGCCGCCTGCGCTGCAATATCCCTCTCCGCTGCGTTCACGGCCGCGACATCCATCGCCGCGTCGCGGTCTGCTTCGGCTATATCTTGCTTGATCTCGGCGTGTACTTCCCGAGACGTGCCGGTCATTTTGTCATCCATGGTTTTAACCTCCTGGTTGAATCGACGTTATCAGTTGTCAGCCCGTTAGAAATCCATTACGCCATCATCGCCACCATCATGTCTTGATCTGAATCCGTCAGTGAGCGGCTGCCGGGATGGAAACCGAATGCCCGTACGGGCCCTTCCGGTCGGCCAGGTAAGCTGCCGCAGCAGACGCCTACGACCATGTCCCCGATCTCGCGCTCCAGCATGACTTGCTCCGCCCAGCTATCTTCTTCCAGGAGCCGGCCGGTAAAACTCTCCAGCAGCCGGGCCTCCCGGTTTTCCCGGGGCGGTGGGGGCGAAGCGGACTCATCGAAATAGATAGCGCTCAACGTCACCGGAGCGCTCATCTGAAGTCCCCACGCCTCTCGCAGCCGCATTAAGGCGACCTTTTCAACTTCCATCGCCCCAATTTCTGAGGCGGTCACGAGATGCAGTATCTGGGCCTCCCGCCTCCCGCGCATATAATCCATGGCGCCCCGCGTACAGGTCAAGGCAGCTCGCAAGGGCGCCGTCGAATTGCGCATCACGAGCGCGTAACCGCGCTCTTCCACGTCTGGCGCGCCCAGAGTGTGGATTACGAGGTCCACCTGACCGGCTAACTGTTCCGCGCGTTCGATGGCTCTCCCCACGCCTTCCGGCTCGGACAAATCCGCATCGAGGAGTGCCGCGCAATTGCGAAACTGCGCCATCAGAGACCGGACGCGCTTATCTTCGCCTGGGTCCGGCCCCACAAAAACCAGAAATGCGCCTTCGTTTCCCAAACGCCGCGCCACCGTCAGCGCAAGTGGCGTCGTCGGTCCCGTCAGCACGGCTCCCTTGCCGCGCAAATTGCCGTGCATGGTATTGCTCCAAACAATTGCTGTTATAACCGCGGACCGACGGTTGAGCTGCGCCTGCGATTATTACTCGCCTGACAAGACGCGCACGAAAGGAAGAGTGTTCCTGGAGGACAGGGTTCAGGGTTCAGGGTTACAGGGTACAGGTTTAGGTTACAGCGGTTCGGAGTGGAATCAGCCTGAGAGGGTGCGGATGAGGGATATGAGCATTTTCCCTTCTTCCGAGCATTTGGCGAGGATTACGGAGACTTCGGATTCGTCTGCAAGGCCGACTGCGATGGATAACAGGATGTGTGTCTCAAGCTCGTTAAGGCTTCCGTTGGCAATCCGAAGGAACTGCAGATACTCATTGCGGTGTCCTCTACCGTAGCCTTCCGCGATGTTGGCTGGAATCCGCGAAGAGCTGCGTTGAATCTGGCTGGTCATCCCAAAGCGTTCTGCTGCAGGAAACTTCTGCGTGAGCCGATAGCAGTCGATCGCAATTTCCATTCCAAGTTTCCAAACCTTAAGCTCGCGATACGATTGCAGCTTCCGATTGTCCATATCTACTCCTGCCTTCGCAATTGCCGCCATCTTGACAATCAAGGTACTTGGGACCTGCACCCTGTACCCTGTACCCTGCACCCTGCACCCTGCACCCTGCACCCTGCAC
>JBKJZI010000166.1:0-4871 GCA_046715155.1 Chthonomonadales bacterium
AGCCCGCGCTGATGAAGGCAATACGCAGCCTGGAGATCGGAGCACACGGGCTTTCGCTCAAGAACGCGAACGCAATATCGGACGTGCAGCTCGAAGACCTGATCGCCATTCCAAACGACCAGCGGCTGTTTGCCATCGCTGAGGGCTTCCGCCGCGGGATGATGACGGAGGAGATACAGGCCCTCTCCGACATAGACCCGTGGTTCCTCCGCAAGATCGAACGGCTGGTCCGCATGGAATCGGAGCTGCGGGCGGCCGCGCGCGAGTTGGCTTCGCTCGCAGATTCTCCGAATTCCGCGGCGGTGTCCCTACTTCGTGACGCAAAGCGCGCCGGATTCACCGACCGCCAGATAGCCGACGCGGCCCAGCTACCCGAGTCGACCATTCGGTCAATCCGAAAGACGCTCGGAATCATCCCTACCTACAAGATGGTCGACACCTGCGCCGCCGAGTTCGAAGCGGCAACCCCCTACTTCTACTCCTGCTACGAATCTGAGAGTGAGGCTTAGATTCCGAAGGAGCCAGAGTCCGCGCATTAAAATGCACGGCTGGCGGAACCGTCCTCCGGACGAGCGAGGGGTTTAAGGCCTAACGAAAGAATTGCAACCTACCGTCCGTCCGGAGGACGGTTCATACAACCGTGCATTTCAATGCGCGGTCTTTGGGAGCGATTATGCGCCGGAGTAAGGTGGAAGTCTATCTTCACGTTGTGTGGGCCACCTATTTGCGCGCGGAACTGTTGACTGCAGTTGTTGAGCCGCAAGTTCATAAGGTCGTTTGGACGGAAGCAGAGAAGCTTGGCTGCATCGTGTACGCTTTGAACGGCATGGCGGACCACGTGCATCTGGTCGTCCGGATTTCGTCTCGAGTTTCTCCCGCTGACTTAGCCAAACAGGTAAAAGGAGTATCCTCTCACTTCGTCAATGAACACTATCCGGGAGAGGATCATTTTCGATGGCAGGATGGTTACGGCGCCTTCAGTATCAGCCGGAATCATCTGCCCCGCGTAGTTCGTTACGTTCAGAATCAGAAAGCCCACCATGCCGCCGGGAAAGTCTGGAAGGAATGGGAGGAAACAGATGAGGAAGCCGAAGACCCTACCGCCCGTCCGGAGGACGGTTCCCACTAGCCGTGCATTTCAATGCGCGGATTCAGGCCGATGAGCAGATACGTCCTGGCAACCGGGGATCAGGCGGCTTACAGGCTCCGAATCGTAAACGAGGTCCATGGAGCGGATACCGAGGCGTTTCTGCGCCGGGCCGGAATCCGTCCGGGTCTGCGCGTCGCGGACATTGGGTGTGGGGTTGGGGTGGTGTCGGCGTGGATCGGGGAGCAGATCGGGCGGGACGGCGAATTGGTGGGAGTAGACATCAGCGAGGCGCAGGTAGAGCAGGCGACGCGACTGGCGCAGGAGCGGGGAATCGGCCATGCGCGCTTCCACACGGCCTCCGCCGATGCGACCGGGCTGCCGGCTGACCGTTTCGACTTGGTGTTCTGCCGGTTCGTGTTGATGCACATGGAGCGGCCGGAGGACGGAATCCGGGAGATGCGGCGGATTCTGAAGCCGGGCGGAGTCCTCGCGGTGGAGGACGGTGACTTTACCGCCCCCTATTGTTTTCCGCCCATTCCGGCATTCAACCGGGCGTTCGAGTTGTACCGGGCGGTTGGGGAAGCGCGGGGACAGCGGTTTCAGATCGGGCGCGAGCTGTACCGGCTTGTTCTGGAGGCGGGCTTCCGAGAGCCGGAGGTTACCCTCGCACAGCCCGCGTTTGTGCGTGGAGACGCCAAGCGGCTGCCGGAGTGGACCCTCTCCGAGTGCGCGCCGGTGCTCATTGAGGCCGGACTCACCACGCAGGAGGAGATAGACCGCCTGACCGCCGAACTGCAGAGCTACGCGGAGGACGAATCCACGTTTATCGCCATGGCCCGAATGACGCAGGTCTGGGCGCGAAAGTGATCTCCTCGCGGGAGCTTGAATGACGATTACAACCGGGGATCTTGACCCGCAGGTCCTTCAGACGCTCCTCTCAGGGCTGAATGCCTCGTTAGCGAGTCCGAATCCGTCCGCCGAGGAGCTGCGAGTACAGTTCGCGACGAGAAGCCGATTTCGGCCCGATTTTCGGCCCCTCCGAAACTGGGTGGCCGGGGGCTTGTTACTGGCGTCGATCGGCGCGGCTTCGCTGTTCTCAATAGGAATTGATACCGGGTCGGCAATCGGCGCCGCAATAGGCGCCTGGAATGGAATCTTCTGGGGCTGTTTCGCCGTCGGAATGGTACAGTCCCATAGAACAACCCGGAAGGGTGCAGACATCGTTCACGCAGACCTCCTCACGAAATGGATTCCGCACCTCGACCTCTCCCCCGCGGAGCGGGCATACTGTGAAACCGTCGCCTTACTCGCCAAACCGGAAACGCAGATCGATGAGAAGACCGGCAGACAGATCCTGTCTGACCTCAACGCGCTGATGCGGCAGAGCCGGCACCTGGACGAACAGCGTAAAGAGATTGAGCGCGTTGCGGGAGCGGAGTCAATGGCCGCGCTTCAAGCGGATCGTGATAGAATCGCCGAGCGCGTCGGTTCTACGAAAGACCCTCAAGCGCGCGAGGACCTGAACGAGAGTCTTCAGATGTGCGAATCGCGCCTGGAGAACGCGCGGAAGATGACGCCTGCGCTCGAACGGCTCGATGCCCAACAAGAGAAGTTCGTACAGACGCTAGCGTCCATCCAATCTCGACTGGCTCGCATTGAGATGGCCCCTGCCGCCGTCACTCTTCCTGACGCCGAAGAAGTGCAGCAAACGCTCAGGGACCTCACCAATCAGACCCGAGCCGTCGAGGACGCGGTGCAGGAAGTAATGGCGGTAAGCTCCCAATGAGTCTTGGCCTCAAGGATATCGATCACGACATCGCGCGGCGATTCCGCGACAAGGTGCGGGATCTCTGGAACATGGGCTTCGAAGAGCACCAGCACCCGCACACGGAAGACCGCGAACGAAGACTCAGGGCGCGAGACGTCATCCAGCAGCGCCAGACTTGGATACTCTCGCCGACTGCTGGACGTTGGATCGGGAGCATCGGGATTGGAGTCCTTACCGTCTTGTTCGGGTTCGGGATGGGAGGGGGGCTCGAAGGGCCTTCTATAGTGTTGGGCAGCGCTTCGGCGGGTGCCTGGTACGGACTATCCTGGTGGAATCATAAAGCCTCACGCTCGCTGGAACTGGAAAGGAAGGTTCGAGCAAGCGAATTCAGCGCCATATCCGGATTGTTGACCCTCGAAGGCGCGGAGAAGCGGTACTGCGACGCCATCATGCAGATGCTGGATCTTGGCCCGGCCGTGTCTCGCACCACACTGGAAGACATCCTGCGCGAACTGAACGTCCTGCTCCAACAAAGCCGGGAATTGGGGACGCAGAGAGCAAGAATCCTGGCTGCGATGACCGCGATGAATACGTCGGAGCTGGACGCGGAGCTCGCGAGGCTCGAACAACGCCTGGAAGAGACCGAGGATTCCGTCGCGCGCAATGCGGTCATACAGAGTCTGGACATGCTGCGTGACCGCGTCGCGAATGCGAGGACCCTGGAGCCGAATCTCGAGCGAATCGAAGCGCAGCAGGAAGTGATCCAGCAGACGTTTGCGTCCGTTCAATCCACGCTTGCCCGTATGAAGGTCGCGCCGACAGAGATTAGGATTCCGGACCTGGAAGAGATCAGACGATCGGTCGTTCAAGTAAGGGACCAGACGCGGGCGGTGGAGGAGGCCGTGCAGGAAGTGATGAGCGTCACGGCAGGCTCATAGGCATGGCCCCAGATTCCGAGTAAACTGACTCAGCGAACCCATTAAACCCAGCTTCGATTTCGTTTAAGGAGATATTCTCACAATGACCGCAATAGTTCATTCCCAGCTTGAAGAGATCGACGCGCGCATTGCCGCGAAGCACCTGCTGACGCACCCTTTTTACCAGGCTTGGACCCGCGGCGAGCTCAGCAATGATGCGCTCCAGGACTATGCCCGCCAGTACTATCAGCATGTTGCCGCTTTCCCCACATACCTCTCCGCCGTACACTCGAACACGACCGACCAAACGACGCGCCGACACATACTGGCGAACCTGATGGATGAAGAGGCGGGGGATCCGAACCATCCGGAGCTCTGGCTGCAGTTTGCCGAAAGTCTAGGCGTTTCGAAAGAGGATGTCCAGGGAATTGAGCCGTGGGAAGAGACCAGCGGGTTGGTCGAGACCTTCCGGTCTGTTTGCAAGGATGGTTCAACCACCGATGGGTTGGCTGCGCTGTATGCCTACGAGAGCCAGATTCCGGCCGTGTCGGAGTCTAAGATCGCGGGACTGCGGCAGTTTTACGGAATCACCGAGGCGCGGGGTACGGACTATTTCGCGGTTCACATCGAAGCCGATAAGGAGCACGCCGCTACGGAGCGAGCGCTCCTGGAGCAGCACCTAAATAGCGACAACTCAGAATCCGCCAAGGCAAGCGTAGACCGCGTCCTCGATTCCCTCTGGGGGATGCTATCCGGCGTCTGCCGCCACCACGGCATAGCCTGCTTGGTGTGATGAACCAGGGGCGAAGCCCCGGGGCAATGAATTTCGGTGGCAACTTTGTTGGCTGACTCTGGAGAATCGGAGGAAGGAGTCCTTCAATGGAGACACTCGAGCGGATCATCTCCGAGCATCCGTTCTTTCGAGACCTGGACACCGAACACTTACAGCTACTGAGCGGCTGCGCGAGCAATGCGCGATTCCGAGCCGGCGAGCCCCTGTTCATGGAAGGGGGCGAGGCGAACCAGTTCTTTCTGATCCGCGAGGGGCGAGTCTCGCTGGAGGTCCATACCGGAACGAATGAGCCCATCGTCATCC
>JBKJZI010000167.1:0-8580 GCA_046715155.1 Chthonomonadales bacterium
CCCTTTATGATCAGGCAGTTATCGTGCTTCTTCGTATCGCCTTCGGCCTGAACCGGTCCCAGGCTTACACCGATTCCGCAAATGAGGGACGCCGCAATCGCTGCCATTCTTATATTTCGCATGTCCATATCCTCGCTTTGTCATACGCCGATTGGAATCTGGCGATTTACTGATTGTCTGACTTCGCGTTCGTCCGCATCGGGCGTGGAATCCGGCTCATCGTTAATGTGACCTCTGCCACAGCGCTCCCGGCGAGGAATCCGCGGTATCGTGACGGAATCTCCCGGGGAAGCCAATCCAAAATCCAAAATCCAAAATGACCTTCCCTCTCGGTCGCGCCCCGACTGCGATGCTTGTCCTCCTCCTGCTTTCCGCTCCGATGGTGATGCTTCGCGGCGCGCCTCGCGGCGAGCAGCTTAACGTATGGGTCTTTGCGCAGACGCACTACGAGGGGTATAAGGCGCCCATCGCGCGCTTCCAAACCCGCCATCCCGGAATCCGCGTCCGTATGACCCACATTCCGCTCACGGCGATGGGGGACAAGCTCGCCGCCGCATTCATGTCTGATACCGGCGCCCCGGACGTGCTGATGATGGAGATCGGGCCCATCGGACGCTTTTTCCAGGGACGTGCCTCCGACATCGGATTCGAGGACCTGACCGACCGGCTAAAAGCAGGAGGCTACTACGACAAGATCATCCATGCGAGATACCGTCCATGGAGCAACCGCGGTCGCGTCTACGGAATCCCACTCGACCTCCATCCTGCCGTGCTGATGTATCGCAAAGACCTGTTCGAGAAACCCGGAATCGACATGCCGGCGATGGTGCAAACCTGGGAGGACTTCCTGAACGTCCTCGACCGACCCGGCGTGCTGGACTCGCGTAAGGACGGGCGGCGAGACCGATACGGTCTCATCCTGAACCAGATGAACGGAGATCAGTTTCGCCTCCTGCTGCTTCAGCGCGGAGGGGATTACTTCGACGCGGAGGACAATATCACCATCGATTCGCCCGTCGTCGTCGAAACTCTCCGGTGGTATCGCGACCTGTTCCAGAAGGACCACCTGGTCTACCCCTGGCCCGCGCAATGGGGGCCGGACATTTATGGGCCGATGAAAGAGGACCGGCTTCTCGCCTGCGTAGCGCCCGATTGGTTCGTCGGCTTCTTGAAGATCAACGCGCCGGAGTTAGCGGGCAAATGGCGCGCAATGCCTCTCCCGGCCTGGGAGCGCGGAGGAAGACGCACCAGCACGTGGGGCGGGACGATGAACGCAATGACGAAGCAGGCGCGGAATCCCGAGCTGGCCTGGGAGCTTCTGAAGTCCCTCTCATTCGACCGTGATTCCCTCGCTGATAACTACGGGAAGACGTACATCCTCCCCGCCTATACGCCGGTGTGGACCGACCCCGTTTTTCACGAGCTCGATCCCTACGTGGGCGGCCAGAAACTCGGCGAGCTGCTCATCCGATTGGCGCCGGACGTGCCGCCCGTGAATCAAAACAAGTACGCTGCCGAAACCGCCCAGCTCCTCGGCCCGGCCCTCTACCGCTGCATCCGCCAGGGCGCCGACCCGGCTACGGAGCTCAAATCCATCGCCACCAAAATCCGCTCCCGCCAGGCCCAGGACCGATTCCGCAATTAGGGCGTTCAGGCGTTCTCGCTCGTACTCGTACGCGTACTCGTAATCGATCGTCCGTTTCTTCGATCGGCGTGGAAGGGAACTGCGAATTCCGCGGCGAAGCGGGAACCGAGCAAGCATTCACTCATGCTGCCGATATGCTGAAGGAGGAGCGAATTGAAGAAACGATTGCAATCCACTTTTCTCCTGGCAACGCTCTTTGCCCTCGTCGGGGCAGGCGGAGGGTATGCCGGGGGCCACGACGACTCCGCGAATTGCCGGGGTCTCCCCGATCAAGCTGCGCTAAGGCGTCTTGTCCGCGCGGCCGCGAATCCTACCAATGGCGGGGTAGTAGGAGGATTATTTGAAGGAAGGCGTATGTGGGGCGCGGTGGTGAACCGCGACGGCGAGATCTGTTCATACGTCACCTCGACCGAGGACCCCACCCAGGTCTGGCCGGGCAGCCAGGCGATTGCCAAGGCCAAGGCTTACACCGCGAACGCCTTTGGACTGGATGACCTCGCGCTATCGACCGCCAGGCTCTACACGTTTACCCAGCAGGGCCATTCGTTGGCGAGCCTCGGTCAGTCCAATCTGTTCGAGCCGAGGTTTCTCGCGCCGCCGAGCGGTCAGGGCGGCGGCCTGCACCAGATCGCCGGGGGCACCATCTTCTTCGGCGGAGGAGTTCCGCTCTACCGAAACGGGAAGATCGTGGGCGCGCTCGGAATCAGCGGCGATACCGCCTGCGCGGATCACGAGATTGCGAAGCGAGCCCGCAACCTCGCCAGCATGAACCCGCCCGGCGGCGCGCTGGTGGACGACATCACCTATTCAGTCCCGGACGGCCCGTCCGTTTTCACCCACCCACGCTGCCCAAACACCTGGCGCAACGGCGTCTTCATCGGCAACGAACAGCCCGCCTCAGGCTACTGAATCCACGGAATCAGTAATAAAAACCACGCCCGGCGCAAAGTGCGCCGGGCGTGGTTTTTCCAAATTGATACCTTTTCGACTTAGGCCAAGTTTGGCCTGAGGGCGAGAGTGGGGTTGCCGCAGGGGTTGCCGGCGTCCATGTACTTGCGCAGCAGCTTGCGGCCGCGGTGAATTCGGGAGCGGACCGTGCCGATGCTGGTGTGCATAACGCGCGCGATATCCTCGTAGGAAAGGCCCTTCACATCGCAAAGCAGGACCGCGGTGCGGAAGTCTTTGGGAAGCCGTTGGAGGGCGCACTGAATCTTCTCGTCCACCACGTCCTTCAGCAGCAGCTCTTCGGGATCGCTTAACGGATCTGCAATTTCCAGCAGATAGTCGCCTTCGCCGGATTCGCCGAGTGGCTGGTCCAGCGAGAGCGGAGCCTGTTTCGGCTTTCGGCGCAGCCCGTCCACGAACAGGTTGGAAAGAATGCGGAAAAACCAGTTCTCGAAGGGTAGGGTCCGATTATACTTGTCGAACGACCGGTAGGCGCGGAGGTAGGCCTCCTGCGTCAGGTCTTCCGCGTCATCGCGGTTGCCGGTCATTCGGTAGGCCATATTGTATGCTTGCCGCTGCGTGCGCGCGACCAGCCTCTCGAATTCATTATGGGTGGCGTCGCTTACAGCGGCGGATGTCATCTCGGTCATCGCAGCGCCTCCTATTTGTACGTTGAAGCCTCTTGAGCGGTTGTTTGGACGAACTAGTTCGTCCTATTTGACGAAATCAAGCAGCCCGGGGTTTCGCTCGTTTCTCCTCTAGGACACCACGACGGTAGAAACTCGCACAACCTCGTCATACGGCTCGATCAAGCGCATAAGCACGCTCACGGTCCTGGTATAGCCATCCCGAGAGCGGTGGCACTTCAGCATCAACTGCGCACCTTGCAAAGTCTGAACCATCAGGCCGGATACTTCGCACGGCTCGATATCGGAACGGATCTCCCCAAGCTTCTGGCCGTCCTCCACGACGTCCGCGATAACTCCGGCCAGCGATGCGAACATATCGCTCAGTTGCTTGCGGAATCGCTCGCTGTGCTCCGACATCTCGGCGACCAGGTTGCCAAAGGGGCATCCACCTGAGGTTTTGGCCTCTCGCGTCTCCGCTACGAGCGCGAAAAAGCTGCGCAGCCGGTCGACCGGGCGGAGCTCATCGTTGAGCAGGCTGCACTCGATCCCCTCATTGAACTCGTGACACCGATTCTGCAGCACGGCCAGGCCGAGGTCCTCTTTGCTTTTGAAATGGTAGTAGAAATTGCTCTTGCTGACCTTCGCCTGCTCGATAATGTCATCGACGCTCGTGGCGAGATAGCCGTTGCGGTAGAACAACTCCTTTGCCGTCTCGAGGATCTTCGCCTTGCTGCCCGTCACCATACTGAGCGGCCCTCTAGTTGATAGTACCGGTTCGTACTAAAGATAAGCCATAGTACCATCCATTCCTAATGTGAGTCAATAGTGTGAAAAAAACGGAAAACGGAAAACGGAAAACGCACGCGATGCGATTCCGTATTCCGTTTTATCGTTTCTGAAGGAAGCTACGCCACCTTCGCTTCTATAGTCACCGTCACATCCCGGAATCCCGCGATTCCGCCGCTGCGTCCGGAAACGGACTTGAGCGTCCACTCCACCATTGCGTCCGGGTGGCGCACGGACCTCTCCGCGGCGGCGATGGCCTTTTGGAGCGCCTGTTCCACATCGCCGCTCTTCGACGTTCCCTTGAACAACTTCTTGGGCGTGTCGCCGTGCCCTTCCTGGCCCGTCAGTACCAGACTCGTGGTGGCTGCCGTTGCGCCTAGTATTCGCAGAAATCCGCGTCGGTCAGTCATGTTTGCTACAGTCTCCTCATCCCTCAGCGCCGAAATGCGAGCTGCGGAGTCCGCCTGTAGTTCGGCCCTGAACGTGCTATCCCTAGCGCGACACTGTAAGAGAACGGCCTGCTGACCCGTTCGTGACTGCAACCGAACGTCTTATAGGTAGACTATGGACGAGTGGACACATTCTGCACGCGGATCGCAGACGGGAGAAACTGCATGGCCAACACGGGAAACGAAGATAGAAGAGGTACTTCGAAGCCTTCCGCTGAGGGTGGTTGGTCGGTGCACGTTGCCACTGTATCAGGAATTCCCATTCGGCTCCACTTCTCGTTCCTATTTCTCCTCGCGCTGATCGCCTGGAACAGTCCCCCGAACGCAAGGGTCGGCGGAATACTGCTAATGCTCGGCGTGTTCCTCTGCGTCGTCCTGCACGAATTGGGCCATAGCGTCACGGCGCAGCGTTACGGAATCGGCGTCGCAGAGATAGTGCTATACCCGATCGGCGGAATCGCCCGTATGGAGAAGCTTCCAAAGCCCCACCAGGAGCTCTGGATCGCGCTCGCCGGGCCGGCGGTGAATGTGGTGATCGCGGGGATCCTATACGTTTGCTTGAACGCCGCCGGACTTTTGAGGCCTGCCGAACTGGGCCAGATGGGCAGCGCCAATATTCTGGCGAACCTGATGGTCATCAACGTCTCGCTCGCCGTGTTCAATATGATTCCAGCCTTTCCAATGGACGGAGGAAGGGTACTGCGTGCGCTGCTCGCTCTACGAATGGGAGAGGTACGAGCCACCGAGGTCGCGGCGGGAATCGGGCAAATGCTGGCAATCACCGCCGGATTCCTCGTGCTCATGAACTACCAGACCCTCGGGGCCAACGGAATCCTCTACCTCTTTATCTGCTTCTTCGTCTTCGTGGGAGCAGGTCAAGAAGCCGCGATGTATCGCGGAAAGGCGCTCGTCGAGGGCCTCTCCGTGCGTGCGGCGATGTTAACGGACTTCCGCACCTTGCCGGTCGGCGCATCGCTGCGGCAGGCGACAGACCTCCTCCTCCAGACGTCCCAGCAGGACTTTCCGATAATGAATGGGGACGAAGTCGTGGGCGTGCTGCCCCGCAGCAGTTTGCTGCGGGGGCTCGCAGAGGCCGGGCCGGATACCTACGTTGCGGAAGTCATGAGCCGCGAATTTCTGGTAGTGCCGCCGGACGGCGACCTGGAAGAAATCGCTTCCGGTATGCAGTCGGGACAGACCCCCGTCGTGCTAGTTATGGAAGATGGCGCCTTGAAAGGGATGGTAACGCTGGAGAACCTGGCGGAGCTGCTTATCGTCCGCCAACTGAGCCAGCGGAGACAACAGGCTGCTTAGCGACGTTAGCCGGGGCCCTCGTTTGCGTGGCAATAGAGCTAGGCGGGATCAGGATTCCGCCCTTCTGCTTTTCGATAAGTGTCAGGTTCAGCCATATGCGCGAGCCGCTTCCGCCTGAAGTGTAAACGCCATCCTCTTCTCCGTCAATCAGAACCGCAACCCGCTCATCGCTCGACAGCTCGGGCGCTTCGGAAAGTATCTTCACGGCCTGGTCACGGTAGTCAACGCTGTTGCCGCGGACTGATAGCGAGATGGCGCGCACGACCTTTCCATTCGGCTTCGGCGCGAAGAGAAGGAAATGGTAGGTTTCGTCTCGCTCGACAGTATGCAGCCGCCCCATACCCTCGGGATGGATAAGCAGACCGCCCTTCAAGGTCCACGCAGATACGTCACGCCAGACACTCGCCTCAGAGACGCTCCCCTGCAGCATTACGAGCGCCTTATATCGCTCCAGCCCGCCCTGCAGAATCTGAGTATCGCTCACCAGGTCGAAGTCGAACCGGTCCCGGAGCGGCAGGAGAGCGGCGAGAAATTCTGACCCCACCAGCTTCATAAAGGTCTGAGGGTAGTAGACCGCGATCGGCACGCTGCGGGAAAGATAGGAAGGGAGATTCCGCTGCGCACGAAGCGCTTCCCGGGCCGCCCGCGCTGCTTCGAGCGATGCATAGTCGAGCGCAATGGCATCGGCGCGCGACGCGGAGGCGGCGAAGAGGCCCGCTGTAACCGCCGGACCGTCCAACACGCCTTCAGCTTCCAGACGAAGAGCCGCCTTGAACTGGGTCGATGCCGAGGACGCGAGAGCGGTACGAGTAAGCGTAGTTCGGTGGTTCTGCGCGCTAAAAGTGGCTTGTATGCCTACGCCGAACTCTATGGCGACCCTGGCCTGCGCGGCGAGGTCAACGCCGGATTCAGCCGGCAAATCCGCAGAAGTCCGCAGGTATAGCGGAGTGCTCGGAAGCGCCGACCGCGCTTCCTTCAGCCACAGCCTTGCCCACTGCGTCATCGAATCCGCGGCAAAGTCGAGCTGGTCGAGCCAGGCCCGTTCCGTCGGCGCATCGCTCTTCTTGAACGGCTCGACGAACGGAATCCCCTGAGACAATCCGCCCCACGCGTCTCGGAAGAGGTTGGAACCGCCATACTTCGACGCCAGCCAGATCTGGAACGCCTCGATCGCATACTCGTCCCGAATCCAGAGGCCGGGATGAAGGTGGCCGGGGGTTGCCGGAAGGACGCCATATCCTGGCATCGCCGCACGTCCATCCGACCCTGCGATTCCGAGCGTGACCGACTCCAGTGCGCCGGAATCCCGATATCGCTCGCAGAACGCTCTCAAGAACTTGAGCCCTGAGCTGCGTAGAAGGGGGAACCATCGAGAGGCGACCGGCGATTCCGTGCCATGCTCAACGCACGTGAATCGGCGGAATCCGTGCTTATTCGACATCCAGGCAGGCACGGCGTCCACTCCGCTAACAACCACAATCGGCGCCCAGCGGATTCCGTGCCGCTTATGCACCTCCAACAGTCGGTCGTAAGCGCTCCAATCGAAAATGCCCTCTCGCTGCTCCACCACGCTCCACAGCACGCGCGTCTGATGGACCGGCGCGCCATAACTCTTAAACTCCGGAACCGCCCGCTCCAGCGCACGCGCCTTCGTGATTCCGTCCAGCGGCGTCACCGGCTCAAATCCGCGAAGAATGATCGCAGGAGCAGCCGCGCGCGCACGAACCGGCGTTTTGGAGTCAGGGGACGCGAACGCTCCCGCACCGACGACCGCAATCGCCGAGACAATCCAAAATCCAAAATCCAAAATCCAAAATCGCTTCATCACGTCCGGTTCCACAACAAAGGGACAGACGTCCCATCCGCCGAAAACGTCAGCACTACTACCTATAAGAGGCGTTTTCCCTATGATTCGTGCAAAACCGCTTTTCCGTTCCGCTGCTGCGACGCTTCTTCTTCTCCTGTTGATTGGCAGCGCAGCCTTTCTTCTTCAAGCAACGGGTCGGGAGGCTCCGGGTGCGCTCCCGGATGGTCGGTCTCTCGTGACGACCAACCAGTTCCTTAGTCCCGTTGGCGTAGTCCGCAAGCTCGAAGGCGCGCGGCCCAAAGACCTGTCTGTTTCCCCGGACGGTAGTATGGTGGCAGTGCTCACGACGAGTCGTATCGCCTTCTACCGCCTCGACGGGAGTCCGGAAGGAGAGATCGGAATCCAGGGCGGCGCGCTCGGAATCGCCTGGACACCGGACGGGAAGGCGGTCTACGCTTCATGCGGCAACGAGACCATCCACCGCATCGAGCGGGCGGAATCCGACTGGAAACGCATCGCAGAGCATAAGATTGTGCTGGCGCGCACCCAGTGGCAGCGAAAGGCGAGCGCGCCAACCAATTCACAGATAAACGGCATCGCCATAACGCCGGACGGGAGACGCCTCTTCGCCGCCGCCGGCACCCGAAACAAAGTTGCCGTCTACTCGCTTCCTTCGATGGAGCTCATTGGGACCGTTCCGACTGGCGCCGCGCCTTATCACCTCTGCCTCAGCCGCGATGGCCGCACCCTCGTCGTCGCCAATCGAGGCGGCCTTCCGCGAGACAATCCTCGCCCGGATTCCGCGGATTCGGCCGGTACGCAGGTAGCCGTCGACCCGAAAACGGACGCCGCTCTCGTCGGAAGTCTCACGATCGTCAACGCCCGATCGCTGGAAGACGACCAGATTCCGCTCGGCCGGCAGCCCTCCGGAATGGCGATGACGGCCGACGGCAAGCGCCTCTATGTCGAGAGCTCGGATGACGACACCGTTCGAATCGTGGACCT
>JBKJZI010000168.1:0-7488 GCA_046715155.1 Chthonomonadales bacterium
TCGGTGGACTTGATCTACCTGGACCCACCGTTCAACTCCGCGCGGACTTACAGCAATTACCCGGTTAGTGTTGCAACCAGCAGAAAACGCCCAAGTCCGGCCGGACTTGGGCGTTTTCACCGTCAGCAAGAAAAGGTTACTTAGTGGCGGAGGGCCACGGTAACTAAACTATGTTCAACTCTTCGCGAACCCCGCTTGGGAACCCGTTTAAAATGGATTCGTCCTCAACTCCAAGACTGACCAGAAGCTTCGCCGCCGCATATGCTACATCCGAATTCTGATCGAATACCCTAAGTCTAATGTGCGGTTCAGCATCGCGACCGGCGGCGTTTCCGAGCGCATGGAGAAACGCCAATCGGATGCGCCAATCTGAGTCATTCAACCCCTCAACGAGTACTCTTATTGGCCAAGGTCCCTCCAAGCGTGAAATGGCGAGCGCCGCAGTTTGCCGAACCGGGGAAACTGGGTCACGAAGAAGCCGTGCAATCTCTAGCTTGGCGGCTTTTGACGGCGTCTCTCCGTCGAGGAATGCCACTATTCCCTTTGCGCGCTCGAATGGATTTTCGCTTCGCAAACTACTAAGCTTGTTACTTACCATGATCGTTCCCCCCTCTCTTCCACATAATCAATTCCCAAAGCATCCCCCTAAATACACGCTCATACAAATCTTCGCCCAATATTCCGAGGGCATATTGAAGCATCTGGGGAACAGCCAATCACATGGTCGGCCCCAGATTCGCCTACAGAATATTCGGCAGTCACTTGGAAATCCCCCTACGTCGCGACAAGCTTTATAACAACCAGTAAGCCCGATCAACCCCGGAAAAGGCCCGGTCCAAGGGGGAAGTGTAACTCCGATCGCGGGCGGACACGGTCTGATTGGCCTCGGCGGCGATGGTCCCTCAAAAATCGGCGAATCACAATTAAAGTTGATAATCATATTCACGGTGCCAAACACCGCCTTGCAGCGCTCACATGCTTCCTTCGGCGACACGATGAACTTTAGCCTGTGGTAGCATTCCCAAAACTCGCCCGGCCCGATGTTTCGTGCGCGAAGGCCCGAGGGATCTACCAATGTTGTTGGATTGCTAAGGCAGTATTGATAGGGATTCGGACCATCTATCAATTCAACTGGATCTTTGGTGAGCCACCGTCCGTAACCTTTAGCCAACGTTCGCATGCGTACATAGTCACGCGCTGAATTATCACGATAGTGGCCACGTGAACCTATAAACTGAAATGGCACCGGAGTTGATCCCGTTCGTGAAACTTCCTCTCCATATGGCCAGTAGCCGAAGGTATCTGTCTTCGTGTGGTTAGTGTCGTAAAGCGCTGCGACTGATCCAAGCGGGTCCGAGAAGTAGAGATGCTTCGTTCCACCTCGATTCTGGTAAACAACTTCCCCGTCGATTACGGTATAGCGTGCTTTCATTGCCATTTCCATTCTCTTCCGGTAACCGTCTGGTCGCTGATTACTTAACGCTAACCAGCGACTAATACTTACGGGTGAAGTGATGTTCGAGTCTGATTCTCTCCCGTCATACCTTAGAGAAGTGAGCGTGAAGGAGGGATAGGCGGAATGGGAGTCGGCGAAGAAGTACCCGAAGATGCAGGTTCGCACGGTGAAAAGACCTGCTGGAGAACCCGAAGAACCTGTTCGAAATCCCAGATTCCGCCCGCCAGCCGCGAAGCCGCGGAATCGGCGCGCTCCAGCCGGGGCAAGAGGAGATCGGATTTAGCTGAGAGTTGAGGGTTGAGGGTTGAGGGTCAGTCTTCAGTCTATTGACGTGAAGTGCGGCCTATTGACGTGAAGTGCGGCGATTTCGCGGGCGAGGCGGCGGGTGTAGCGGCCGCGGCCTTCCGCGGTGAGGTGGATTCCGTCGCGGAAGCTCTTGGCGTCGATCTCCGGAATCTCGCGCAAGTCGAGGAAGTCGGCGCTCTCTGATTTGATGAGCCTTATGACTTCGGGGTCGACCTCGTATTTTTGGATCGCCGGTCCCGCCACAAAGCACAACCGCGTTCCCTCGGCACGCGCCCGACTCAGTAGTCGATGGAGCGACCGGTAGGTAGGGTCTTTCGGCGATCCACCGGTTGCAAGACGGCGGTTGAGGTTATGCACGCGCGAAACATACTCGCGATAACCTGGTACGAAGAGCGAGAGGGTCCTTTCGCGCAAGCGGTCGCGTATGGCGTAGGTCACCCACTGAGACGAAACGAGGTACTCCGCCTGATCGCCCGTGGTCTTGAGGTCGTAGGAGAGGACCTCGCCCCAATCAGCGCGCGAGGTAAATGCGAGCGCCAGGCGTCCGATATCCTCATTCTTGCCGTCCGCCAGCCAGCTCGTCTGGAAGTTGAAGACCGCCATTTCCGGCCGCTTCCCCTTGCTCCAGAAGTAATGATTCAGCATGTAGTACCAGGTAGTGGCATAGGAGCTATCGGCAGTTAGTTTCACCGCCAAGGTCGGCCCTATCGTCGGAGAGAGCGCACGGCTGAACTCTTCCTCGTCAATCCCTTCGCCGGTGTACGAGTTTCCAATGAAAATGACTCGGAATCCGGATTCCGCCATTAGTCGGCGGCTGATCTCCTGATAGGTAAAGAATCGACGGAAGTCTTTAGAGCTCCGGAGGAGTACCCCGCGAGAGAATCCCTCCAACGCCACCATGCCGATCAGCGCGATCAACACGGCGCGTATTGCGCGGGAGCGTGCGGGCCTAGAATTGGAAATAGATGAACTCATACGCCCTCTCGGCCGGAAAGACCGCCATCATGACGAGTAAATAGAGGTACAGCGCGCTCTGGAGGGCCGGTGATGCCGAGAATACGCGGCCCAGCTTCTCCTCGCCGTCGGTTAGCCATTCAATGACGAAGACTAGGGCGCAGTACCAGATGACCAGGGTCATTCCTGCGATGGCCGCGGTGGTCACGTGGAATTTCGATACGAGCGTCACAAGCATCGTGTATGCAGTTGCCATCGAATCCGCTCGGAAAAGCAGCCAGCCCAGGCAGGTCAGATGGAACATAAGTATTACGCGCGTGAGCCAGCGTAGACGCGCTATCGGTGATGTGCCGGCTTCGGGGTCCGGAATGCGGAGCAGGGTGAAGAGACTCATGAGGACTCCCCAATAGAGTCCCCATATCACGGTGGTCCAGCTTGCGCCGTGCCAGAGGCCGGACAGGAACATGGTGAAGAGCAGATTCCGGCAGGTGACCGCGATACCGTGGCGGCTGCCTCCGATTGGAAAGTAGACGTAGTCTCGCAGCCAGGTGGATAGGCTGATGTGCCAGCGGCGCCAGAAATCGCTGGGGCTGACGGCGAGGTAGGGTAAGCGGAAGTTGATCACCAGCTCGAATCCGAGGAGTTTGGAAACGCCGCGGGCGATTGCGGAATAGCCGGAGAAGTCTCCGTAAATCTGGAACGCGAAGGCGTAGAGGGCGACCAGGACTTCGGCGCCGGATACCTGGGCGGCCTGGCCGCCCTGAAACTGCAGAAAGACGGCGTTTGCTATAGGGGCCATGTTGTCCGCGATGACGACCTTTTTGAAGAAGCCGATCGCGATGAGCAGTATTCCCTCGCGGAACTCTTCACGGTCCGGCTTGCGCGGCGAGGTCACCTGCGGTAGGAGGGTTTCGGCGCGCATGATGGGGCCGGCGACGAGGTGGGGGAAGAATCCTACGAAGAGGGCGAAGTCGGCGAAATCTTCGGTGGGCTCGGCGTGGCCGCGATAGATGTCGATGGTGTAGCTCATGGCCTGGAAGGTGTAGAAGCTGATTCCGGCCGGGAGGATGATACCCAGCGCGTTCCAGCTCATTCCGCCCAGGCCGATTCCGGAGAGCAGGTCGACCATGCTGGTGACGAAGAAGTCGAAGTATTTGAAGAAGCCGAGTATAGCCAAGTTTGCCGTAAGGCTGATGACGAGGAAGGTTTTGCGGCGGGCGGATTCCGGGAGGTCATAGAGCCGTGGCAGCAAGAGGCCGTAGATTCCGCAGACGGCAGCGGTGGCGAGCGGAATCCATAGATCGCCGATTCCGCGCGGGAGTGAGCCGAGGATGGCGCTCGGATTCAGACTGGCGATTCCGTCGAACAGGCTGCCGTAACGGATGTTTGAGCAGAGTAAGGACGATGACGCGATGAGGAGAAGCGCCAGGTTGCGGAGGCGAGCGGTGGGGACTCGCTTGCCGGCGACGCCGAGACCGCCGACGTAGTCTACGGCGGTCGAGATCAACAGCAGGAAGAGAAAGCGGTGGTCCCAGGCGCCATAGAAGAGGTAGCTGGCGACGAGCAGCAGACGGTTCTGGGCGCGATGTCCGACGCGCCAATAGACCGCGAATA
Source organism: Chthonomonadales bacterium (assembly GCA_046715155.1). GTDB lineage: Bacteria > Armatimonadota > Chthonomonadetes > Chthonomonadales > CAJBBX01 > JBKJZI01. Next base: position 4,331 of record JBKJZI010000168.1, read on the forward strand.
CCACCGCGAACAGGAGCCAGAACAGGAAGGAGGTGTAGTTCATGGGTACAGGGTACAGGGTTTAGGGTACAGGGTACAGGGTACCCGACCGTAGGGAGTTCGCCCTAGCCGAGGGAAGAGCCGTAACAGTTCACAGTTGATGAGAGCGAATGTTGGGAGGGCGAGGCTCCCGCCGAGCTGTAGGTGACGCTGCGTCTATTCGCTTACTACCGAGTGGCTCGGCCGGAGCCTCGCCCTCCCAACAACGCCAACGCACTTATCAAGAGTGAACAGTTACGAAAAGCCGGCCGCACTGTCCTGAACCCTGTACCCTGAACCCTGTACCCTGAACCCTGTACCCTATACCCTGGCTTGTTCTAGTAGTTGAGCGAAGGTTTCTTCGATTACGGTGGATTTTAGGGAGCGGTCTAGTTTTTTTTGTTTTTGGGCCTGGAGGATGCAGGGTTCGGTGGCGCAGACGTAGGCGCCTCGGCCGTTGGCTTTGCCGGTGGGGTCGAATTCTACGAGACCTTCCGGATTCCGCACTACGCGGAGGAGGCCGCGCTTGTCGCCGGAGGTGCGGCAGGCGACGCAGGTGCGGAGGGGGATGTGGGGCATTAGGGTGTAGGGTGTAGGGTGTAGGGTGTAGGGTGTTGGGTGTTGGGCCTAACACCTAATACCCAACACCCTACACCGTCTTATTTTGCCGCGGCTTTTTCTTCGATTTCTACTTCGGCTCGGACGGCTCCGTTGGAGGAGTCGGTGTCGGGGGCCAGGGCGAGGGAGTCGAAGTCGGGCAGCTCGATCATGGGGAGGCTTTCGTCGGGGGTGTCCTCGTCTATGTCGGGGAGCTCGATGGGCTTTGCTTTCTTAGAAGGCTTGGCCGCTGGGACTGATTCCGCGGCTATGGCGGCTACGGCTTCCACTTCCTCGGGAGGTTGGGCGGCGGTGAGCTCTTCTTCGATCTCATCGGTGGTGGCGGCGATGAGGGTGGCTTTGGCTACCTGGGATTCGCTGCGGATGTCTATTCGCCAGCCGGTGAGGCGGGCGGCGAGGCGGACGTTTTGGCCCGACTTGCCGATGGCCAGGGATAGCTGGTTGTCCGGCACCAGGACGAAGGCGCTTTTGCCTTCATCGTTCAGGGTGACCTTTACGGCCTTGGCGGGCGAGAGGGCTTCGGCGATGAACTGGGAGTTCTCGGGCGACCAGCGGACGATGTCGATCTTTTCGTCGTAGAGCTCGTTTACTACGGCCTGGACGCGGGAGCCTCGGTGGCCGACGCAGCTTCCGACGGGGTCCACTTTGTCATCCCGCGAGAAGACGGCGATCTTGGAGCGGGCGCCGGGCTCTCGGGCGACGGACTTGATGGTGACGATTCCGTCGGCGATCTCGGGGACCTCAAGCTCGAAGAGGCGGCGGATGAGGCTGGGGTGCGAGCGGGAGACGACGACCTGCGGGCCCTTGGGGGTTCGGCGGACTTCCAGGACGTAGACCTTGAGGCGGTCGTGGGTGCGGTAGGGCTCGCTCTCTACCTGCTCTTGCTGCGGGAGGAGGGCCTCGATCTTGTCGAGGTTGATCATGATGTTTTTGAACTCGCGGCGCTGGACGATTCCGGTCATCACCTCGCCGACGCGCTCGTTGAACTCACCGTAGATCTTCTCGCGCTCGGCCTCGCGAATCTTCTGTACGACGACCTGCTTGGTGGTTTGGGCGGCGATGCGGCCGAAGGAGCCTCCGGGGGGAGTGACGTCCAGCTCGAGGACCTCGCCGGGCAGCAGGTCGGGGTCGTGCGTGTGGGCTTCTACAAGAGAGACCTCGATGTCAGCGTCTTCGACTTCCTCTACGATGGTTCGGCGGCTGAATACGCGGAAGGTTGCGTTGGCGGAATCGACGCGCACCAGATACTCACCCTCTTGCGCGTTGAAGTTCTTTCGATAGGCCGTTACGAGGGCCGATTCCACGTGTTCAAGAAGCTCTTCCGGCGAGATCCCTTTTTCGCGGGCGATCTGCTGCAGCGCATCGAGGAAGTCTCCGTTCATCTGGTCTTTCTCCTTATTCAGTTGGTGAGTATTGCGTAATGCGTAATGCGTAAACGGCCTAGAGTACGCCTTACACAAACGACAGCCGCCCTTGCAGGCGGCCGGATAAAACAAAAGAGCGGGTGTTTACCCCACTCTCTTCGCAAGGGCACGTCGGTACGGGGACAAGTATATCATACGGGGGATGGTTTGACAAGACGGTGTTCGGGTGTTCGGGTGTTCGGGTGGATTCCGGGAGGCGAGCGGGATGGGATGTGGATTGCGGATTGCGGATTGCGGATTGCGGAATTTGGTAGGCGTGACATGGGGGACTCCTTGATTGGTTGAGAGTTGAGAGTTGAGAGTTGAGAGTCGGATTCCGAGCTAGGTTGGGTGAGCGCAGCCTTCTGGTTGGCCGACCCCCTAGCCCCCTTGAGGGGGAATCATATCCCGAGGCCGGGATTCCGATGCTTTGGGCGGGGTGGGGAGAATGGAATTCTCTGCCATGAACTGGGAGAATGAATTCTCTGCAACGAGGACACGAAGTCCACCTTCGTGGACTCAATGCCTGCCCGCCGGATTGCTTGGTTTAGGGTCCTTTGGACCGGTTTGCGATGCTGTTTACTGCGAGCGAGTGGGAGCGTGGAATGAACAATTATCAGTTATCAATTATCATTGATCACTTATCAATGGATTGATTCGATGATCATTGTTTATTCCTAATTGGCTGCCCGTGTACGCTGCGAATGGTCATCCTATGGCGGGCTGGTGTGGCCCTGGTTTTAGCCATAGGGTCGGCCGCCGGAAGACCGCGCATTGAAATGCACGGCTGGGTGAACCGTTCCTTCGCTTTCCTCAGGACAGGCTCTCCGGACGGGCGGTGGTGTCGATCGTTGTGTCGACACGGTTCTCTTATCGAAGGCTGCGCTTGGCCGCGTTTCTGAGCGCGGGCGAGGTCTGGTTTTCGAGAGGTTTCTCCTCGGGTGGTCGAGAGCGGGTTCTTTTCCCTGTGAGCGGGCCGATTGCCCGGTGGTCCGGTCAAGGGTAGTCGATTCCGTGGGTCTCTAGCCGGTCGGGTTATTCTCTCGAACCTCTTTCCTATGGCCGGTCTCTGGCTCCTGGGGGCCCATGCTGCGTCTCTGGCGGCTTCGTCCGTTTGGT
>JBKJZI010000169.1:0-9597 GCA_046715155.1 Chthonomonadales bacterium
ATGGCTCGTACATCTGGTGGCGATACACCGCAGGAGCGCCGAGTGGGAGCCATATCCTCAACGCCCCCGCCGAACCGGGAGAATACGAATTCCGTTACCTGCTCAATAACGGTTACACCAGCGTTGCTACCAGTCAAAGAGTCACGGTAACCGCGGCCAGTTCGTCATACTCCGTCACTCCCAGCTCCACGAGTGTCGCACGGGGAGCGGCGCTCTCCGTAAACTGGACGGCGCCCGCGGGCCATTCAACGACGGATTGGATCGCGCTATTCCGCATTGGCGACCCGGCCTGGGCGTACAGTTGGTGGACGTACACAAGCTCCGCGACGTCAGGAACCGCAAACCTTACCGCTCCTAACACCGCGGGAGATTACGAGTTCCGGCTCTACCTGAACAACTCAAGCCAGGAGGCCGCCCGCAGCGTGACGGTGACTGTGAATTAAGGAGTCTGCTGTACGGTATGGGACGGCGATCCTGAGAATCGTCATCTACTTTAGACGATCCGAACGGTCGTTCACTGTCAGGCGATGATGCCTTGATGGACGTTGCCGGAGACGTCCGTCAGGCGGAAATCACGGCCGGCGTAGCGGTAGGTGAGCTTCGTGTGGTCCATGCCAAGCAGGTGGAGAATGGTGGCGTGGAGGTCGTGGATGTGCATTTTGTTCTCTACGGCGTAGTATCCGTAGTCATCCGTGGCCCCGTAGACCGTTCCGGGCTTGACGCCTCCGCCCGCCATCCACATGGTGTAGCCGTGCGGGTTGTGGTCGCGTCCGTCGCCTCCCTGAGCGGTGGGCGTGCGGCCGAACTCGCCTCCCCAAAGGACCAGCGTGTCGTCCAGAAGGCCGCGTGTCTTGAGGTCCTTTAGCAGGCCGGCCATCGGCTTGTCGACTTCCGCGGCGTTGGCCCCATGGCCTTTACGCAGCTCGCCATGTTGGTCCCACTTGTAACTATGCGTAACCTGCACGAAACGGACTCCGGCCTCGCAGAATCGGCGCGCGAGCAAACACTGCCGGCCGAAGTTGTCGGTGGGCTTCTCGCCGATTCCGTAGAGCGCGATGGTAGCTTTAGACTCGTCCGAGATGTCCATGAGCCGCGGAGTCTCGGTCTGCATTCGGAAGGCCAGCTCGAAGGACTGAATCCGCGCCTCGAGCTCGGGATCAGAACCCCAGTGGCGAAGCTGATCCTCGTTCAGTGACTTCAGCATGTCGAGCTGCATGCGCTGAAGGCTCGGCGAAGTTTCCGGGTTCTTGATGTAGCTGATCTGCGCCTTCTCGGCTGGGACCGATGCGTTACCGATCGGCGTGCCCTGGTAGGCTGCCGGGAGAAAGGCGCTCGACCAGTTCTGAACGCCGCCATGGCCCAGCGTGGGGCAGATGGTGATGAATCCGGGCAGGTTCTGATTCTCCGTGCCCAGCCCATAGGTGATCCATGATCCGATGCTGGGCCTAACGAAGGTGTCGGAGCCGGTGTGAAGCTGAAGCAGAGCGCCTCCATGCGCCGTGTTGTCGCTGTAGATGGAGCGGACTACGCAGAGATCATCCACGCACCGCCCGACGTTGGGGAAGAGATCGCTTACCTCGATTCCGCTCTGTCCGTACTTCTTGAACTCCCAGGGCGACTGAAGCAGCCCGCCGGTCTCGGCGAATTGCACCCGCGGTTTCGCGAAAGGATAAGGCTTTCCACTGTCACGCGCGAGCAGGGGCTTTGGATCGAAAGTGTCAACCTGCGACGGGCCGCCGTGCATGAAGAGGAAGATTACTCGCTTCGCTCGGGCCGTAAAGTGCGGATTCCGCGGCGCAAGGGTTGAGGGCGATAAGCATTGGGCGTCCAGCGTTGACGCTGAAGCTTCCTGGCCGAAGAGTGCGGCGAACGCGAGCATGCCGAAACCCGCGCCGCAGGTCTTCAGCATTTCCCTGCGCGTAACTGGCTGAACAATATTTCCGCACGACTTACACGCCATGAGTTCTCACTCTCCGTGTTGAAGGACACCCAACTCGCGTCGAAAAGTCACGACGATCGTTCGGCGCTCATCTCCAGCCGTAGGCGCCGAAGAAAGCTGGCGGGACGCGTTCGGCGGGCGTGTCTCCGGCGATGGTGAAGGCGTGACCCATGGGCGCGGGTCCGGGGTCTCGCGGGCGGCCGTTGTACTGCGTGGCGCCATGCCGCACTCCAATGGCCAACATCTCGAAGGTTGTGAAGCGTTCCTTTTTCACGTCGTATTCCGCCTTGCCCAGTAGTCTAGTTTCGTACCCGCGCTTCTGAGGAGATGGTGAAGCCATGTCGCGGTAGCCGGCTATGGACCAGGTTCCCTCCATCGCCGCCTTCGATTCACCTTCTAGATGCAGTTTCACGGTGTCCGCGTCGGCTTCTACGATTCTGGAGGTCAATACGGCCTTCTCAATCGCCGTCGGAGGATAGGGTTGAGTCTCGCCGCGCACGTTATCGACGAGATGCAGGCGCACTATTCGGTGGGCGAGCAATTGAGGAATCTCAATGGATGCGCCCTTCTTGAACTCGGCAGGTACTAACTGTCGTGCCTCTTCCTTGGTGAACCATGCGAAGTCCAGATTCCACGCCTGGCCGCGTCCGGAATTGTCTACCTGTTCCCTCGGGAGATCCCGCGAGTTGACTCGCAGCACCAGGCCGTCTGCAGGGTAGAGTCGCTGCCATCCCTGAACGCTCGCCGTACCCGCTGGCGTGCCGGGAAGCAAACGCTGCTCTCGCGGCAATGTTTCCCACTTCGAAAGGGCTTGCTCGAGCATCGCCGCGACCCGATTCGGGTCATTGGAGTTTAAGGATGCGAGAAGGACTCCGCTAGGCGCTGCGGCGTATGTCCCCTGCCGGGTTTCAGAGGGATACTTGCGCCCGGCATAGTGGCCCTGCTCCCCAACCTTCTGGAAGAGCAGGCAGTCGGGAGCGCTTCCGGATTGAAGGCGCGAGACGTTGTCGGCGGCCGCGATGAAGTTCTCAGCCAGTTTGACGATGCGCGGATCGGACCAGACAGACTGCCTGGCGGTGACTCCGTTGTTTCAAGTGCAGCCGAGCGGGTGTCCGTTCATTCCCCATAGCAGGATGGGTTTCTCGGCGCGATTGGCCTCCTTCACCGCGTCCCAGAACGTATTGCGCCACGGAATCTCCTGCCAGCGGCACTCCTGCTGCGTGGGCAGAATGTGCTTCAGCAGCTTGGCGAAGTTCTGTTCGTTGACCTCCGGCAGGGCGGTTTGAGCGGTATCGGCGGTTTGCGGCCGCATCGCCAGAACCGCACCGAGCGTGATTACAACCATGACTGCGCCTAACTTCAGCATTTTGAACCTCTTAATACCGAGAAGTGAATCCGCGTTTTACCGCGGCGACGGCGCCTCGGCCGGCGGCGGGGGCTGCGGCGGGCCAGTCATCGTGACCGGTGGCTGCTCCGGCATAGTTAACCATACATAGAACAGCACCAGGGCTAGGTCCGCAAGCCCAATCCGACGGGACACGATGAGGCCCGAGAGGAGGGCGATAATCGCAATGATCAACATCGACCACGAACCCATCGCTATCGAGATAACCAGGAGTCCGGCGGCCAATAGTGATAGAGCGGTGAAGAAGGTCGGGTTCGGCTGAGCGCGCACGGGAACGGAAAATCTCCTGAAGGGTCATAGGACTCTGCCGCACTTCTTTAAGGATCGCGCGGGCTCTCTCCGGCGCGATATCAAGTCCTTCCGCCACATCTTGGATGCTCGTCGAGCGGAGTGCAGGCGGAGCCGCGCGCTGATTCTCGGCCCACAGCCTGACGACCTCCGCCGCCTCCGCATCGGTCATCCGGTCGGATTCCAGCTCTTCAGGGCTATGGAACTGCGATTGCTGCATTTCTTGGCTCTTCTCTATAGTATACGGGGCAGATTCAGTTTAGATAAATGAATTCGTTCGAAGCGAGCAGTATCTGGCAGAAGCTCGTCAATGCTTTCTCTCGATGTTTGCTTGAATCCGATTCTGTGGTCGCCAGCGCATGCTGATGATTCACAATGTACGCGAGCGCTTTCCTTTTTTCCACAGCCGTCGCCGGGCGGGAGAACGCAATCTGGTATACGCGGTCGACTCTACCGTCGTCAGTAAGACCGGAATCCGACAGTAGTCGTTTCGCGAAATCCCGGGCTTGCTCGATGGCAAAAGTACTGTTGAGGATGTAGAGCGCCTGCGGGGCGACGGTGGTCGAGGACCGCTTTGCGTTCACCAATGTAGGGTCGCCGACGTCAAACGCCTGGAACATGTCGAACAGCGCGTTCCTGATTACCGGCAGGTACACGCTGCGCCGATGGTTGTCATATCTCGCGGCATTGCCGGATTGGTCATTCGTAACGTAGTCATTATTCTTCGAAGTCAGCAGGCTCCCGCCCATCTGTCGATTCAGGTTGCCGGAGACGGCAAGCAGCGCGTCGCGGAATGGCTCCGCCTCCATTCTGCGCCGGTTCATCCGCCACAACAGCCTGTTCTCCGGATCCGCCATAAACGCAGTCTCATCACTCCTCGTACTCATCTTGTAGGTATTCGACGTCATGATCAGGCGATGGAGGCGCTTTATGGACCAGGGTGTTGGATTTTGGTTTTTGGATTTTGGATTTTGGATTTGCACCGTCGATGCTTCTTTGAAGCCCGGATTCATGAATTCCGCCGCCAGCCAGTCAAGTAGCTCCGGGTGCGTTGGCTTGTCGCCCAGGAATCCCCAGTTGTCCGACGTGCGGACGAAGCCATGACCGAAGTGGCCCTGCCAGATTCGGTTGACGGCAACGCGGCTGGTGAGAGGGTGGGCCGGATTTGTGAGCCACTGCGCGAGCTGAAGCCTGCCGGAACCGCGTTCCTCCAACGGCCGGGTATCGCCGTGAAGGACGGTCAGAAACCTGCGGGGTACCTCGTCCCCGAGGTTTAAGGTGCTGCCCCGCACGTGGACACGGACGTTTTCGATCTTCGGCGCGTCCTCTACGGCCATCGCTATCGGTATGGAGGGCGCCTCCGATTCCGCGGCTTTGACCGCATCCTCCGCCTTCTTAACCGATTGCTTGGCGGGAACGGGGTAGAACCGCTCCGGCTTATCCGGCAGGTCAAATCGGTCAGCCGCTATCCCACCGGGAGTATTCAGTATTTCCGCATAGCGAGTGGCAACCTCGGCGAGATTGACGGGCGTGTAGCCCTCAAATGCTTTCGCGACCTCGGGCGCTACCTTCACCGGCAGCTCACCGCGAGCCACGTTTGCGGCCAGCTCGGGCCCCCGGGTCGAGAAATCGTCGGCCGGAATCTGAGCAAAAGCATGCCATGCGCTGAAGGTGGGATCGGCCGCTCCGCCGCGCAGGCGCTGGGCCCATCGAGTAAGTACGTCCACCTCGACACCATACTGCTTTGCGATCTCCTCCGGAGTGCGCAGCGGCTTGTCGATGGGGCCGTTCGCGGAGGCGATCAAGAGCTTGTCGAAGTGCGGAATCGGCCCGTCGCGCTCGATACGCAGCGTGTTCTTGCCCGCCTGAAAAAGGAAGACGCCCTGTGGTTCCCAACGCTGGCCGTCTGGATTCCAACTTCCGGTCACACCTCCGGCCGTCTTTTCACGCAGCGACTCACCATTAAGGAGCAATCGGACCGGCCGTGATTCCGCCGCCGCGTACCGAATTTCCACCTGGTACGGACCTGCGGTTGGGACGGAAACGTCCCATTCGATCTCGTCACGGACGGCATTATTGATGATGACGCCGATTCCACGGCCGTAGGATTCCGTCTCAACCATGATGCCGGTCGCGCGGTCAAATTTCTCGGCCTCGATCAGAATCTTCGTTTCGCCGGATCGCGCAGGCAGGTCCGCCACGGACAACAAGCCGCCGGACTGCGCCAGTTCCCAACCGGCAACGAGGTACTTGGCCACGTCCTTTCGGAACGTGCGCACCACTTCCAGGTTGGCGGAATCCACCGCCGTTTTGTGATCCGCGCGTACCAAAGCCATCCGCTCATCATGAGCCTTTTGCTTTCGGCGCCACTCGTCGGTGAGAAGCGGTTTCTCCATCCAGTTGGAGACGAAGCTCAGGTCCTTCATCGAGCGCGTAGACTTGAGGATTCCGGCGAGGGCGTAGTAATCGCGGGTCGTGATCGGGTCGAACTTGTGATCGTGGCAGCGGGCGCAGGCGATTGTGAGACCCATGAAGGCTTTCGAGACGACTTCGATCTGCTCGTCCACTATGTCCATCACGAGCTTGGGCTTGTCCTGTTCCGCCAGCACCTTCGCGCCGAGAACGAGGAATCCGGTAGCGGTCGTCTGCTCGTTGCGCTGCTCATCGGATTCGGCCGGAAGAAGATCGCCCGCAAGCTGCTCCGTCAGGAAGCGGTCGTACGGCTTGTCCTCATTAAAGGAATCGATCACGTAATCACGGTAGCGGAAGGCGTGGGCGAAGGCCTTGTTCTCATCCAGCCCGTTGGAATCCGCGTAACGGGCAATATCCAGCCAGTGCCGTCCCCACCTCTCTCCATAGTGCGGGCTGGCCAGAAGTTTATCGATCACTTTCTCCCAGGCCTGCGGCGAGCGGTCGGCGACAAATGCCTCGACTTCTTCCGGGGCTGGAGGCAGCCCGATCAGATCGAAGTAAGCGCGTCGGATCAAGGTCCGACGGTCAGCCGGAGGCGCAGGAGTTAGTCCGCGCGCTTCAAGTTTTGCCAGCACAAATGCGTCGATCGGATTCCCAGCCCAAGCCGTGTTCCTTACCGACGGAATCCGCGGCCGATTGATCGGCCGAAACGCCCAGAACCGCCGGTGCTCCTCGGTAATGACCATCCCGCCGGACCCTTCGGACTTCCGACTGCCACCCGCCGACGGAGCCTCCGGCCAGGGCGCTCCCATCTTTACCCACTCGGCGAGCGCGGCGATCTCATCCGGCCGCAGCTTCCCTCCCGGCGGCATCTTGACCGGGCCGTCATAGCGGATATTTCGAATCAGCCGGCTTTCGTCCGGACTACCCGGAACAATCGCTATTCCGGAGGCCCCGCCCTTGCGAACTGAACCCGCGGAATCCAGCCTGAGCCCGCCGGATTGCTTGTCGGCTCCATGGCAGGAGAAACACCGCTCAGCCAGGATGGGACGAACCCTCGATTCGAAAAACCGCGCATGCGCCTCCGTGACCTTCTTGGCAGAATCCAGTTGAGCGCGCGCGAATTCACCCGCCATACAGAGCAGGCTGAATCCGCAAACGGAAAAGATCAAAACAATTCGCGAATTTCGAAACGAACCCAATCCCATTCCCCTCGCCGTTCAGGATGATTACGTGCACACGCATTATACCAACCGACATGAATCAGGCGGCGGGGGATTCCGCCGCCTGATCACCGGGATAATTGATAATTGATAATTCACTACCCCGGCTTGATCAGCTTCTGCACTTCCGGCGAATTGTAGTTCTCCTTGGTCACGACCGTGACCCCGGAATCGATGAACTTTTCGTTGACCGGCTGCTTGCGGATCGCTTTGAGCACGGTCTTTACTCCCTGAAAGCCCATCTGGTAGGGGTTCTGGACGATGAGGGCCTGAATGATCCCCTGGTCAAAAGCCTTCAACTCGTCGGGCGAGGTGTCGTAGGCGACCAGCTTCACCTTTCCTTCGAGTTTCTTTTGCTTCAGAGCGTTAGCGGCCCCCACCCCGCCAGGCTCATTGGCCGCAAATATCCCAACCAGGTCCGAATGCGCGGTGAGCATATTGAGCGTCTGTTCGACGGCTTTGTTCACGTCGCTATCGTTATAGAGCGTGATCGCGACCGTGATGTTGGGATACTTCTTAATTCCTTCCAGGAAGCCTTTTTCGCGCTCGTCGGAGGAACCGGCGCCTTTAAGGAACGGCATTAGGCCCACCTTCCCCTTCTCGCCGATTAACTTAGCCAGCGAGTCCGCCGCCCGCCGGCCTCCCTCCACGTTATCCGTTGCGATGTAGCAGAGCGAGGGGTTATCCTTGAGACCAGAATCAATGGTGACGACCGGCACGCCCTTCTCCATGGCGTCTTTCACCGGCTTGACCAGGGCCTGGGAATCGGTCGCGGCCAGGACGATGCCATCCACCCCGCCGCTCACCTGGTTCTGAACCAGGTTGATCTGCTCCGTAAAGGCCGTTTCCTTATCCGGCCCCTGCCAGATGATCTCGACGTTTTCCGCCGCCCCCGCCGCATCCGCGCCGGCCTTCACCGTTTGCCAGAACGAGTGCGTAGTCCCTTTCGGAATAACGGCGATCCTCAGCTTCTTGGACGTCCCGCCACCCCCAGAATCCCCACCCCCGCCCGCGTGATTGGTCTGTTTTGGACAACCGGTAATTACCAATGTCAAAACGGCTGTGGCCGTCAATCCGCGGATTCTATCCCATGCGCGCATTCCACGCCTCCCTGTTTCGAAGATCATTACTTACATTTTCGACAGAGCGAAGGATATCGCCTACCGGCGGCGTCCGGGACCATATCGGTCGTAGAGAACGGCCAGGATGACGACTGCGCCAATTATGACGCGCTGTACTTCCGGGCCCTGGTTGTTGAGCTGGAGGCCGTTGCGGATGGTGTAGATGAGCACGGCGCCGATGATGGTGCCCGGTATTCCGCCCTGGCCGCCAAACAGCGAGGTGCCGCCCATCACGGTCGCGGCCACCGCATCAAGCTCGTATCCGATTCCGGCATTCATCGTGGCGACGCTTGCCCGCGAGATGTTCAGCACGCCTGCCCACCCGGCCAGTAAGCCGGAGACGGCAAAAACACCCGTGATCGCGCGCTTCAGGTTGATCCCGCTGAGCCGCGCCGCTTCCTGGTTTCCGCCGATGGCGAAAAGCGATCTCCCCCACCCCGTTCGGCGCAGCGCAATGTGGACCATGAGCGCGGCAAACGCCATCATGAGGACCGCATAGGGGATTCCGTCCCGATTCGCGCCCCCCAGTAGCTCGCCAAACCCGAACACGTCGAACCCATCCGGCAGATTCCCGACGCTCTGCGAGCTTGAGATCATCCCGGCCGCGCCGTGAACGATACCCATCATTCCCAACGTAACGATGAAAGACGGAATCCGCCCGATCGCCGTGATAAGCCCGTTCAGCGCGCCGATCAAGAACCCGGACGCTAATGCGACGGCGACACATCCCCAGATTCCGAAGTGCCAGACGTTGGCCGCCTTCGCCGCCGCAACGCCGGCGAATGCCATGATGGAACCGACGGAGAGGTCGATGTTCCCCGAGATGATAACCGCGGTTTGACCGCACGCCAGGATGGCGACGACGGCCGCCTGGACCGCGATCAGTTTGAGGTTATCGCGCGTAGCAAAGTTTGGATTGGTGAAGGTGAGGATGATGAAGAGGAGTATCAGAAAGGAGAGCGGCGCGAGCGCTCCGGACATCCGGGACAGAAGCTGCTTTGAAAGGGGTATGGGTAGAGCCGCTGCGCCGGAATCCGGGGTCAAGTCGCCCTCCACACGGGGATTTGTGACGAATCCTAGCAGACGACGCCGTCAGGTGTCAAACAACCCGCCCGGCACGGGAAATGAAATGACGCGCGATGTATCGCCGATACCGCGTTTCGTTAGGGGCGGTTTGCGAACCGCCCACTCTTTCACGATACCCGCAAC
>JBKJZI010000170.1:0-29668 GCA_046715155.1 Chthonomonadales bacterium
GGGATGTACTAATGCTCGTCGCGAGTCTGGAGCGCTATTCCAAGCATCCCCTTTCCGGCGCAATACTGGAGGCTGCCACGGATAAAGGCGTCGTCTTACAGGACGCCGCTGAGGTGCGGGAACTGCCGGGAGATGGATTGAGGGCGACCATCGAAGGGCACAATGTCCACATAACTGGTCGTGGGAAACTGACGAAACTGTATCCGAAGCTTGTTGGCTCACTTCCGGCCATCTCACCCGGTATGGAAGCGGTGGTTGTGGTGGATGGACTATACGCCGCCGCCTTACGCTTCCGCGACGAGCCACGCCCGGAAGGCCCCAAGTTTATCCAGCACCTGAATCCGAAACATGGCATTCGTCGAGTAATGCTTGTTTCTGGAGACAGGCAGGCGGAAGTCTCCCACCTGGCCGCGCGGGTTGGAATCACCGAAGTATTCGCCGGTCAGAGTCCGGAGCAGAAATTGGATATCGTCCGCGCCGAGACTCTGAAAGCGCCCACGGTGTTCCTGGGAGACGGAATCAACGACGCTCCGGCGTTGACCGCGGCGACCGTGGGGATCGCCTTCGGCGTCAACAGCGAAGTTACCGGCGAGGCCGCGGACGCCGTAATTCTGGACAGTTCGTTGGGCAAGGTCGATGTTCTTCTTCACATTGGACGGCGGATGCGCGGTATTGCGCTTCAGAGCGCATTGGGAGGCATGGCGTTGAGCGTGGTCGGAATGCTACTCGCTGCCACGGGCTACTTGACGCCGGTTGCCGGCGCGATCATGCAAGAGGTCATTGACGTATTCGCGGTGCTAAACGCCCTGCGAGCAGCAGCGGCACCTGGAACGCTTTCGGACTATTGACCTATTGTTCCAGTTGCTGTGGATGCCACCACCGGAAGAGCTCCACCTGCAGTGCGATACCGGCGAGGCGACGAACTCAATTGAGCGGGCCACGGCTTTTTTAGTCGTGGCGCGAGTGACGATTTTGCTCAATTCGCGCAGCCACAACACCGAGCTGGCGACCGCCTGTCGTCGAAGACCTCGTGCCGGCCGATCAGCATCACCGACGTTCCACCCTGTCTCTGCACCCACCGCACTGCCGCGTACATCAAGAGAAAAGCAAGCGGCGTGCTCCGATACGGCTTAGTCACCGTGAGCAACCGAAGCTCATAAAGACCGCCGTGGACGGGGAAGGGCAAAGCGCTTCGCGGCAGGTACTTGTCAACCGAATAGCCCGCCTGTTCCGGCGGCGTAATGCTGACGAACCCAAAAATCCGCCCTTCCGATTCCGCCACTATGTAGGTATTGAAATCTTCCAGCGAATCCCGAAGCCGCCGCTCCGGATTCTCCGCATGCTGCCCGATCTCTGTGGCATACACGTCATGCCGAATTCGGTAGACAACCTCTCGGTCAACCGAATCCGCAAGCCGCTGACAGAGTCGACTATTCGATTCCGATCGAACGCTCATGCGAGAAGCTTCCTTAACGACTTCTACCTCGGCTCAAAGTCCGGTCCTTTGAAGCACCATTTTGGATCAACGGTTGAGCTGCGTCCCGCGTGGCAGCGTTACGCCGTCCCTTTGTGTAGATAGAATCACGCCGCGCAATACGCGAGACAATCCCCGTTACCACGAAAAGAATTGCGTTTCGCTCAACCTGCTGCCCAACTCGTTGAGTTCCGAGTGGGTCCATTCTACCGTTCGGATAGTGAGAACACATGAGCGGTTCGGCGCATTTCCCGGTGGTTCATTCTCCAGGTTGCCTAAGTGCCGGCATCCCAGAACAACAGGGTGGAATCAGGGCTAGGTGGGCGACGTCACCGCGGTTCTTAACCTCGAAGATCGTCTTATCGCTCAAAACTTCCCTCGGGACGCGCCCTCCTACGTCCCTCGGAAGGCAGATGAAGAGCTGCTGGACTGCCTCCGTACGGGCCAGTTCCGTCCCTTTCGTTACCGGCGATAGTGGGCGAGGCTTGATTGAGGCCCCGTCGCATTCCGTCACGCAAGCGCGTAAGTCGCTGAATTTCGACGGCGGCACTTTTTGCAAACATTTTGCTAACGAACCACATAATACAGCCCGTCACGAGCCAGCAGCAGACGGGAAGGAACCGCGGCGGCTAAGCACGAAAAGGCACCGAGTAGAACGATATAGCATTAGTTGGGACGGTAGAAACACATCTTGAAAACGAGTAGGTGATGAGCCTCGCGGGTTCGAATCCCGCCCTCTCCGCTCCCTTTTGAGCACGAAGATGGACTCGCACGCTAAGCAGACCAGAGGGAATTTGGGGTATTTGGTCACACATTGGTCACGGAGACAATAGCGCGCGACCCTACTGAAGCAAACCAACCGCACTGTTTAGCACGGATCTCCAGGATTGTTGTTCCGCTTTTCCTCACGGTTTATCGCCCCTCTGAGCAGCTCGTCCGTCTGCTGCGCGGCCTCCTCTTGAATGTTGGCCATGACATGGGAATAGACACGAAGCGTCAGCGCGGGATCCGAGTGACCAAGTCGTTCACTGACCACCTTCGGGTGTACGCCGAGCTCAAGCAGATGCGTGGCGTGCGAGTGCCGCAGGTCGTGTAACGCGATTCTAGGCAAGCCCAGCCGGACCACAAGCTTTTGAAAAGCAGTGTATAGCGTCGTGGGGTGGACCGGTCGTCCGTCCTCGCGACAAATCACCACGTTTTCCGGATTATATGCTGGTCCGAGCGCATCGCGCAAAGCGCCCAAACGAAGCAATTCTTCACGCAACTCTTCTACGAGTATGCTCGGGATAGGAACCGCCCGTCGGCCGGAGCGCGTCTTAGGGGCCTTAAACTCCACCCTTCCCGGTGTCACGCACACGAGAGTCTGCCTAATAGTGATAAGACTCCTCTCTAAGTTGACGTCCTGCCACCTGAGTCCGGCCATTTCACCGCGACGCATTCCCGTACAGAGGGCCAGCAGAATGGGTAAGTAAAGCCGCGTGTTGCGCGCCGATCCAAGTAATCCGGCGACCTGTTCGATATTCAACGTGCGCGGCGGTCGTTCTGCCATTCGCGGCGCCGTCGCCGCTTCGGCGGGATTTCGCATGAGCAACTGCCATTGAACGGCGCGCTTGAGCGCTCCTTTCAGAACCCGGTGGGTGTGGAAGATGGTCGTTGGAGATAGCGGCTTGCCGTCTCTCTTTCGCGCGTTCTGCTCCAGATCGGTGTAAAAGGACTGGATATGCAGTGGCGAAAGATCTTGCAGGAGCCGGCGGCCCAGGGACGGCCGGATGTAGAGTTCCACGTAGTCCCGATAGTTGTAGTAAGTTCGGGGCGCGAGCTTCGCGACATAGGTGCCAAGCCAGTGGTCGAGATACTGCGAAACAGTCATTGTTCTGACTGGTAAGGCAGTTCCGCGGTGCATGTCGTTTACGATCTCGGCCAGTCTTTTTTCCGCATCTTTGCGTGTTCCACGGACCGTGATCGACTTCTGTACTCTTCGGCCGGACGTATCCAGACCGAGGTCAACGCGAAGCCGGTAGCATTTCTCGCCGCGCTTTTCAATCGATCCTTTCATCGTTTTCCTCTTAAGGGGTGGCGTTGGTTTCGATAAAGCGCCGGAGCCCCGATTTCGGAATGAGAATCCTTCGTCCAATCCGGACCGAAGGAATAACTCGTTCATGGATGGCTTCATACGTCGAAGAACGGCTGAGGCGTAAGAGCTCCGCTGCCTCATCAACAGTCAAAATGTCCGGCATCTCCTCGTAGGGCGTTAGGGTTTTCAACGGTTGCTCCTTGAGTATTGGAAATGTGCGTCCGTAACGGGATCGCATGCTTTCCCCATGCTATCGGGAAGGGAGCGCGATCCCGCTTACGTTTGCACGGGTGCAACTGCGGTCACGGGCTGTCTGATGGCGGCGGACTGGTTGGCGAAGGGATGAGCGCTTGCCGGTTCGTGTCCCCGATCCGACGCCATGCCGGCGCGGTCAGGCTCAGGTTCCGAAGCATCGTCTGCTCCGCCAGCCAGAAGCGATCATGTAGGGCAGGAGACCCGTGGGATCGGATGAACTGGGCGAGCCATTCGACGCGCCGGGCGTTTGGGCACACCACCAATATCCGGGCGTTCGCATATCCAGTCGCTGCTTTTACCGCCCCCGGGCGAAACAGCGTTTCGTATGCTCGGAGCTTCTCTCCCCAGCGTAAGGCGCCGCGCTCGGTTCCCCGGTCGACTTCGACGAGCCCTACCAGCACTTGCTGACCGAGGGAGTAGACGAACCAGGCATCCGGTCGCACAACCACCTTGCGATGTGAGCCCCCAATTTCGATGACGGCTGCCGCCGACTCGTTCCAACGTTCTACTTGGTCGCCATTTCGCTCACGGGCGCACACCTCCAACCACACGCGCACGTCCCGAATCGCGAGTTCGTGAGCCAAGAAGAGGCTATTTCGAGGGCCGTAGTCGGTGATCAGGCGCGATTCTTGATCGAAGCCGCCCTCCCGAAGAACCCTCAGTCCGTTTCGAGTGAGGGTGTAGATATTGGGAGCGGAACCAAAGAGTAGACTGGCGTCGTTCTCCGCGTGGTCGTCGGGTAGGGCGGCGCGAGGGACGGGCACGATGCTGACAAGGCCGCCGTCAAAGAGCTCGCGCATATGCCGGCGGGCGCTCTTTTCCGATGGGCATGCGAGCCGAGCGAGCTGCGGAAGACTTACGATGCCGTAGTCCGCAACGTACGTCAACAGTTTAAGACGTATCGGCGTTATCGAAAGGACCGAGTCCATTGGGCGGCGGATGTAGCGCCGCTTTCGCTCACGAGACTTATGCGATACTTCCATCATCGGACTGCTCCTCTGGTGCACCGACTGAAGGTGAATGGCCGGCAGACACGTTGTCTACCGTAACGGAGCGCCAGCGATAAATCGCCTGTGCCTCTTCCGGGGTCTGCCCATTCGCTCGGGATGATGCGCGGACGAAGTCTCGCCTATTCGCACGTGCTGGTGTCGGAATGTCCACGATCTTGACGACCCCTGCTTGGGCCCCCGCAATACGAATCACGGCATGCTGTACTGGCAGTTCTTGCAGTACGCCGGTCCAGTTGCGCATGGAGTCCCGCTCGTTCGCCCGATCCACCCTGCCTACCCTCGGTCGCGGGAAAGTGATGACCAATTCAACTGGAGTGGGTCCTTGAATCCGACACTCGCCGGTCGGCAGCTTCGCGATATACCGCCTGAGCTCCACCGGTTCCGCGGTGTCGGCCGCATGGACATAAAGGCGGCTTACACCGAGCGAAGGTGCCAGCTTACGAAGCGTTTCAACCGGGGTGCGGTAGTACTCCGGCGCCCGGCACACCCGCTGCCATCCGGCCTCATCAAGTCTCAAAGGCCTGCCATAAGGATCGCGGATCGGGTGTGTCCATTGGGTACTGGGCGCTTCCCCGGTATAGCGGTCACGGCCATCGGTGCGGACGGCTACGCGCGTGATCCAGGGGTCAGTTCCAGCCGCGAGAGAAGCGGCCACCAGCCGCGCATCCGCGTGACCGAGTCGGAAGAACGCCTGGACGGCTGCATTCCCGAGAAGAGCTCCGCGCAGGCCCTCGGAGAGCTGCGCAAGATGTTGGCAGGCCACTAGGAGGCGCAGACCCTGGGAGCGCGCCACCGTCACCACGTCCGCCAATGCCTCTCCGACAAAATGCTCAACCGTCGCCAGTTCGTCCAGGGCGAGGACCACCGGCACCGACCCGCGGGCTCGCAAAGCCGTCCTAAATAGGAGGTTTGTCAGGAGGCCACCGAGAAGGCGTGCGCCCTCATCCCCCAGACTGGTCCGGTCCAAATGGATGAGAATGACGTGCGGCCGATGCCATAGCTTTCCCAGGTCGATCGTATTGCGCTTAGCACAGAGCAGCGGCCTCAAAAAGGAGGAACGCAGCAGTTCGCGTAGTTTGTTCAGTACCGGTGCGACCGCCTGCGCCCGCTCTCCGCGATTCCAAGTAGCGAATTCCTCCAGAAAGTAGCTCCGAGCCTCTTCGTACGCGAGCGACTCTTGATCAGGGGCCGGCAGCCGCAAAAGCGCTGCGCGGTAGTCCTCTCGGAGAAGCAGGCGTGCCAGTTCATACAGGGAGAGCCTGTGCGCTCCGACGACGATAGCGGCATTTGTGAGGAGGTCCTGCATCCGCGGTCCCCAGGAGGAGGTGCTTCGTTCAAGGACCGCCACGAAGTCGCCCGCCGCCTGTGTCACGGGGATGCCGGCGAGGAACGGGTTCCAGCCGGGGACTCCGGCGGACAGGCGCGGGCTAACAACCGTGACCCGCTCAGGCGGAAACCCCAATTCCTCCAGATGTGAGATGAGGTGCTCAACCGTCTCTGCCTTAGGATCGATTACGACCGCGGAACAGCCTCGCCGAATCTGTTCGATGACCAGATGCTCGATCAGGCGGGATTTGCCGCCTCCCGTTCCGCCGCAGACCAGTGTGTGGCGAGCCAGAGATTGTGCGTCCACGGAAGTGGTCCCGGCTGCCTGAATACGTGTGCGATCCAATGAGACACCGAGGTTCTTTTCCAAGTAGGCGCGCAACCAGGGCGTCCCTACATGCCGGCTCAGGTCCGGTTCTTCGGCGAATATGTGGGCCGGTCCGCCGTAAACGGATTGATTCGTAAACTGTCCTAATGGAATCATGACTTGTTCTCAGCGCGTCCGGCCCCGCATGGGTCGGCCAGACGACGAACGAGTAATAGCGAGTGAGTAGAATGGATGAGTCACAGTGAATCTGCCTGTGCGAAACGGGTGTTTCGTGCGGGAAACGGGGGACAATGACCCGGACAATCGGCTGTCCGGGTCATTGTCCAGAATCCGTCAGCGGACCATCCGGCGCAGTTCGTCCGATCGGCGGATCACTTCGTCGGCTGCATAGGTCGGCAGCTTGCGACGCAACTCCTGGCGCCAATCGGTCCACGCTTGCTCTGCCGACTCCCTGTCCATCTGTCCGAGCCTGGCGATTGCTTGGAGAGCAAGCCCCTCGATTTGCTCGTCGCTCATGTGAACCTCCAACATGCCGGTCGGTTCGGCAGGCGGGAGGGCCGGAAGCGGGGCTTGGACGCTTAGTAGCAGGCTCTGCCGAGGGAACCGGACGGCGGCGCGGCTTTGCAGCATCGTTCCCACCTCGATTTCACGTTCAAGCACGGATCGGGCCTCATCCAGATTGGCGGAGCGAAGCGTGCGGTGAAGATGCAGTTCAGCTTCGTCGGCCTCTGCGCGGAAGGCTGACTTGGCCAGGCGATGACGCGAGTCAAGCTTCTGCTCGTCGAGGGTACTTTGCTTCGCCTCCATCCGAGTTTCACAACCCAAGATTCTCAGTTGGGCTTCGGTCGCTCGTTCCGTCCAGAGGGCCGTCCAGCGCAGATAGAGGGCGGCGAGCATTCCGCTTCCGAATGGGTGACGGGGAGCCGGCTGATTGTTAGGACGCACCAAGCTTTGAGAGCTGTGGCCGTTCGAGGACGTATTCGGCTGGGTCTGAGGTCGAGTTTCCGTATTCGTATTCATGTGCCTCTCCTGATAGCGAGCGGAGTTTCAAGTCGGCGAATTAGTCCCGCCGCTTCGCCAAGAGGGTAAAGATCGTGGCGATCGTTAAGACAATGGCCGTCGCGAGACCCAACCAGTATTGACCTTCCGTAATCCAACTGGGGTGAATGGTTGGGAACCAACCGAAAACCATCGGATGCACGAAGTGGCGCATGACGAGGCTGTAGATGACCGGCCCGGCAAGGGGAATCCGACCAAGCTGCGCCGTCAGGCTTACGAACAGGCCGCACACCATCGTCGTCACGAGTCCATCGCGGATGCCGTACGTACAGAGGGAGCCGATCAACAACACCATCGTGGGGATCCAGACCAGAGCCATACCGACCGCAACGGCGATTGTATTGGGGTTTTCCGGAACTGTTACCGGAGCGACGCTTGGGCGAAGCAGGCGGTAAGCTTCGTCAGGGGCGTGTGCTCTGCTTGAGGCTTGGTTGTCGTACGGTGCCATCGGTGGTTCTCCTTTTCCCCGTAGGGTGATTTGCACCCAGTATCGCGCCTCAAAGCGGACGGCCGTGTAACGGAATCGCAGGAAAAGCGTAACGGCGGGCGAACAATAACTAGTCCCAATGACTGCCACTTCAATGAAACAGCCCGGAACGGGTCGCGCTATCGCCCCCTTAGGAATCCGTCTGTTCGGTCCGCTCGACGTACAGATAGGCGGTGAGGCGGTGCGTGGACTTGGATTGCGAAAGGCGCACTGGCTCTTTGCACTGCTGGTACTGCGTAACGAACGGGCGGTCGAAAGATCGTGGTTCGCGGAAGCCCTTTGGCCGGAGCAGGCCGTGTTTGGGAGCGATATCGATCGAGCGCTGGACTGCCTGCGCCAGAGCCTTGCTCATCTACGCAAGACACTTGGGCATCAGGCAGACCGCATCCGAGCCCCGCGCCCCCGGGCGCTCTGGCTTGATTTGAAGGGCGCCGACGTCGACGTTGTGGCGTTCGATCAGGCGGTCCGCCGGGGTGATCCTCGGTCACTGGAAGTTGCCATCGACCTGTACCGCGGCCCGTTGCTGGAAGATTGTGGAGAGCCCTGGATATTGCCGTATCGTGAGCACAGGCGGTATGCCTATCTGAAGGCATTGGAGACGCTTTCGCAACACTGCTCCGCCACACACGATGATGAAGGGGCGATTCGATACCTGCGGCTTGCAGTCGCGGCAGATCCTGGAGGAGAAACCCACCACCGCGCACTCATGGCCATGCTGCAGAAAACGGGAGACTACACCGGGGCGGTTGAAGTGTATCGCTGTCTGCGGGATTACCTTCACCGAGAAGCAAATGTCCGGCCGTCCACCGAAACGACTGCGCTCTTCCATGGTATCCGTGAAGATGCGCGGGCAAGAGCAAGCCATATCGTTTCTCCGCCTCCCGAGCCAGCTTCATCTCCGCCCATCCGAAACCTTCCGCGGCCCCTTACAGAATTGATTGGGCGAATTGAGGAACTTACCGCGATACGAGAGAGATTCCAGTCCGCCCGACTCGTCACACTTCTCGGCGCCGGGGGGATTGGCAAGACCAGATTGGCTGTCAGAGCTGCTGAAGAATGCTCAGAGGAATACGCTGACGGGGTCTGTTTTGTCGACCTTGCCCCTCTCGCGGGATCGGGCTATGTGGAACAGGCGGTTGCATCGGCCCTCGATGTGTGCGGCACGGCCGGCCAGACGCTACTCGAAACCGTTGCGAAACACTTGTCAACACGGTCACTTCTCCTCGTGTTTGATGCCTGTGAGCATCTTGCCGGCGCGTGTTCGACACTAACAGAGGCGTTGCTGCAGAGCTGTCCACACATCCGCATTTTGGCGACGAGCAGGCATATCCTGGGAACGCCCGGGGAGAGCATCATTCCGGTTCCACCCCTCGACCTTCCACCTGTCGAACGGAATCTAAGGGCTGACGACGCTTCGGTGAGCGCTAGTGTCAAGCTCTTTACGGTAAGAGCGGAAGCCGCTGGCGGACGGTTCGTACTGACGGATGAAAACGCTCGTATCGTCGCAGACGTATGCCGGCGACTCGATGGAATGCCTCTGGCGTTGGAGTTGGCGGCCGCCCGCACCCGCGCCTTAACGGTACACGAGATCGCGGAACGGCTACAAGATCGCTTCCAGCTGCTTGAGGCAAACATTGGGGATACGCAATCCGGGCAGCGAACGCTCCGGACGACGCTCGACTGGAGTTATGACCTTCTCACCGAAACCGAGCGCCGGACGCTGTGCCGTCTGTCCGTCTTCAACGGCGGCTGGAACCTGGAAGCAGCCGAGTCGGTCTGCGGCAATGGTCAGCACGGAGAGCAGCTTCTTGATCTCCTGACACGGCTCATCGAGAAGTCCTTAATACTCACGGAAACGAAGGCGAATCGAATGCGCTACCGGATGCTTGACACCATCCGTGAATACGCCCGTGTAAGGCTCGATGGAGGGCCGGATAGCCTTAGCCTTCACGAGAAACACGGTAGTTACTTCGTCACATTCGCGGAGCAGGTCGAGCCTGGCCTTTCGTCATCCGACCAGCCGATATGGCTGGACCGGCTCGAATCCGAGTACGGCAATTCATCGGCCGCTCTGACTTGGTTGGCGTCCAAACCGGAGCACAGAACAGACGCGCTTCGGCTGGCTGTAGCTCTCTCACGGTTTTGGGAGGTTCGCGGTTACATAGGCCAAGGGCGTACGCAACTCGGTGCATTGCTGGATGCCGCCCCAGATGATCCTCCGGATATTCTGACCGCGAAGGCATTGAACGCCGCGGGAACACTGGCGCGACGTCAGACCGACGTGGAGACGGCAGACACGTATTACAGGCGCGCTGAGGCCATTTATCGACTTCTCGGCAACGAGAAAGGCATTGCAGACGTGGTAAATAACCGTGGAATCGTGTGCGATCTCGCCGGTGATTATGAGGCTGCGCGTGCGCTTTACCTGGAAAGTTTGGCTCTCAAACAAAAGCTCAACGACCGGCGCGGCATTGCAACGACCCTTGACAACCTCGGCATCCTGGCCATGAACACCGGTGACTTCCAGGGTGCTCGCGCTTACCTTGAGGAAGGGTTGTCCATCCGTCGAGAACTTGGAGATCCTTCCCGTCTTGCTTCATCTCTTACCAATCTGGGCGAGGCCCTACGCCAACTAGGACTTGGGCACCAAGCGCGCGCCTACCTCGAAGAATGCCACCGGATAGGTCAGGAGATACAGGATCCCTTGTTCGTCGCTGCCGCCCTATGCAATTTAGGGGCGCTCGACCTGGACGTAGGAGACGCGAGATCCGCCCTTGATCGGCTAACGGAGAGCGTCCGGATGGCGAAGGATCTAGGTGATCGGCACGGCGAGAGTGCCTGTCTGCTGACCCTTGGCCGCATCCATTATCGCCGCGGTGATAATGAAAGTGCCTTCAGTTCGTACAAAGCATCTGTGCACTTGTGCTTCTCGCTTAAAGATATCGGAGGTATCGCGGAGGCGCTGGAAGGCTTAGGTAGCGTGGCACTAGCACGCGGCTGGCCCTTCAAAGCGGTTCGCTTGTTTGGTGCAGCGGAGGCACAACGCGTCAGTGCCAGCGTCGCACTATGGCCCGCGGACCGTAAGTTGCAGGAAGAAGACTTTGCCGCCGTGCGAGCTGCCGTACCTGTAGAACTATTCCAAACGGGATGGGAGTCAGGTTCAACTCTATCGGCAGCGGAAGCGATTGAGGAAGCACTGACAATGCGGGAATCCGCCGGTTTGACTCGTGTCTATCGTAGTGACTAAGATAGGATTATCCGTTGAAACCTGTCTCTACCGCGAGAAGAACAAACGCGGACATCCCATAAGTCTCAATCAGAACCACTTTCCTTCCTCGATAGTAACCTCAAACGGCAGCTGACTGATTGGAGGCGGTAGTTCCCATCCCCGGTTCCGTGCCGCTCCAACATACTCCTCGCGCGCACTTCTCAAGCTCCTAATCGCTAGTTCCCACGTATCGCCTTGCGCCATACAGCCTTCAAGATCTGGATAGCAGGCAACAATGCACGGATCTTCTGAGGTGGAGTCCATACGGACGATGGTGCGGTAGATTTCCCGTGCGGTATGAGTCCTATTTGCAATGCTTCCACGTTGGTCAAATCGCCCGGCTCCTTCCCTCGCACTACTTTGGCGCTGATGAGCACCCTCGCCAATCTTCCCAAGGGGGTGTGTTGGCCACGCTCAAAACTCGGTCAGCATATTCAGGGACGTAAACCCTAACGAATCGTTGGCTATGCGAAAGCAGCTGATCGATAGCACTGTTCGCCCCATCCGTTCGACCGCAGCGAACCACTCCAAGATAAGCTCCGAGCTTCACGAGACCCGAGTAAAGCTCAATCCGAGAACGCTCGAACTTCATCGTGAAGCCAGCCTCGAGCATGGCTATGATTCTGGCCTCCACTTCCTCTCCGAAGAAAGAGGGACACGCGTTCAGCAACTCCTTCGCCTGTGCTGATTCCTCGGAAATGTCCAGACCAGCCAGTTCCACCAGTACGTCTAGTGCCGCCTCCACACTGGCATCAATTGACCGGGATGGCTCGGGCATCGATAACAACCATTTCCATTACGTGGCGCTAATGGTACGGGAACCGTGAGAATCGCTTGCGGTATACGGTCGTAAATCTGAGAGCAATGAGCTCGACTTTCAAGGTTTCCTCATGGTCAGCGTCATTTCTAAGGACGGCAGTTTGTCATGATTCGTGCACGCCTCATTGGAGGAAGATCGAATTCTTGCGTACAGTATATAGGATGACTCTGGCGATCACAACGACTTGGAGACGGACTGGTCGTGTCTACTGAAGTGTGTAATAAGTTCTGGTGTCTCTGTTTCTTCGGCTATGGACTATGCTGCCGTCCTATTGGATAAGGTTCGGCGGTTCCAGACGTTTTTGTTTGCCCACAGATTGTTGAGCAATATGAAGACCGCGGACACTACTCGGTCGCAGGCCAAGGGACTGGCGAAAGCTCCGTACCCGAACCGTCGGCGTCTTAACTCTAGGAATGTGCGCTCGATCGGATTGGTGGTGCGCAGGTAGCGGCGATGCTCCTCCGGACAGGAGAAAAAGGCTCCCAGATAGCGCATGTCCTCCTCAAGCTTGACCACCAGGTTCAGGTACTTGTCCTCATATGTCCCTCGCAGCTCCTTGAGCGCCTGCCGAGCGGCCGTAAGGTGCGGCGCCCGGTAGATACGTCTCAGCGCCTGGACCATCTCTTTACGGTCGCAGCGGTCCACCGCCTCATAGATATTGCGGCACCGGTGCGCCCAACAGAGCTGGTGCCCTACATCGCCCAGTACTTCCGGCACCGCCCCGAGCAGCCCTTTATGCGCGTCAGAGATCACCAGGCGCAATAGAGAAGGACAGAGGCCGCGCGCAACCAGCCGGGTGAGAAATCCCCGCCAGGAGGATTCGGATTCTTGCTTGACCCGCTCAAAGCCTAGAACCTCCTTAGTCCCATCCAGGGTCACACCGATGGCTGTCAGCACGCAGATCCGGCCCGCATAACTCCCGACGATGTCTTTGACCCACGCCGCATCTAAGAACAGATACGCATAAGGCTTCTCAAGAGGACGCTCCTTGAAAGCCTTCGACCGCTCGTCCAGCCGCTCTTGCACCCGATTGAGCAGACCTTCGCTCGGGCGGCAGCCGGTCACCTGCTCCATCAGACGCACAATCTCAGCGCGGCCAATCCCGGATAGATAAGCGCGCTCTACCCAATGCTCGGTCCGCTTGACAGCTCGACGGCACGGCTCTAAAAAGGAAGGAATGAAACCACTTCCACGAAGCCGCGGAATCCGAATGGTGACGCTCTGATACGCCGTCTGAACCATGCGCCTGCGATAACCATTCCGGTGGTCGACCCGAGATGGACTCCGCTCTCTTAGCTTCGCACCCGCCCTCCGCTCCACTTCCGAAAGAGCCATCGCCTCCAACAAACACGTGATCGAATCCGCAAAATGAGCATCCAGATCGCCGAAACGCTCATCCTCCGGATCGGAAACGGAATCCCGGACTTGACGGAACAGTTGAGACAGCGTTAGACTTGCCATTGAGTGCTCCCCCTGTTTTCTGGTTTGTTTGCCAACACACCATTCGAAACAGAGAGCACTCAACCTCTATTACACACTCAAATCATAGTCCACTAGACGGACTATTGAAGACACGCGATCTAATTCGGCAGCTGCAAGAGGCCGACCCACTTGGCGACTTAGAGTGCTGCATCGAGAATGCCGACATCCATTATGTCGATGTCGACCCGGCAGGATACGATGGTTGTCTTCAAGTGCTGCGCCGCGATCCAGCGCGGAATCCTCACTACAACATCGTCGGCGCGGACTACACCGATCAGGGAATGAAGGTAGTCATCCACCCACTCTCCATTTCCGTAGTTCTCTCTCACGATTCGGACGCACTTGTTGGGTTTGATGTGCGCCCCGTTGCGCAAGCTCACTATGAGCGGCAAGTGGAAGAGTGACGGCATTTGGTTCGTGGGAGGCGAGCTGAGCGTGAACTAACTTACTTTACCGACTACGTGAAACGACAGTTACCTGCAAATTGGGAGAGTGAACTGACCGCTGAGGAGGTTGAGGCGGCCCGCAAACGATTCTTCGATAAAACCCTATCGCCTAAGGACCCACTTCTGGACAACATCAAGTCACTTGCCTACGGTTCGAGCTACATTGATAAGCGGAACACGCAATGGACACGTACCATTCACGTTGAACTCGTTGACGGTGTCTTGAGGATTTCCCAGCCTTCTGATTGATGTCCGGTGAGGTGGGCACTCACCCGCAGCCGCTTCTATTCCTTTGACGGAACTGAAGTATCTTCTCACCCCCAAGCAGCCCCCCAGGAGACTCGCGAGTTTAGCTCGGTGCCATCATTCAGAAGAACCGACCTTGCACTATCCAGGAGTAATTCCTTCGATTACGTCAAGGAGTCTCGCCTTGCGTATCCTCATCCCGCCAGATTGGCGAACTAGCTCATGTTCTTCAATGCGAGTTAAGTGACAGGCAATACCGTCAGTCGCTACGCTGACATGGGAAAGACGGACAACTACGATCATGGATCGCCGATGTTGAGTTGAACTTTTTATTAGTAGACTGTAACCTGCATGTTCCGGGGTATTGACTTCTGGAAGATACTTTATCCATTCAGATCTACTGAACGGCTTGCCATTCAATTTCCATTTAAACGAAGAAGCTAAAAAACGTTGAATATCAGACGCTTTGCCGTGATTCAAAGCAAAAAGATACCTTTGGTAAAACTGTCTTACGGCCGCTTGATCCTTGGAACCTAGTTCGGAAGAATTAACCGTCATATAAATCGCCAACAGGATAGGTACCGATAGTCTCATCATTCCTCTACCAGTATGGATGGTTCACGCGCTCGCAATTAATTCCCAGCATGAGGCATGCAAGTGACCTAGCGGGATCACTTCCGCGAGCGCGCACAATCAATCTTCCCAAGAACACATTCTGCGAACTGGTTCTGCGGTTGATTCTGATGACTAAGCGCACCGCAGGTATGTGCCAATTCATGAAATAATACGAAGTTTTGCTGATTCCTGCACCGTTCGATGAATCGCTTTGTTGAATCCGTAGCGGGATCGGGGCAGTCCTTGTCGATCTCATTCGTAAACCAATAGCAACAGAACACAAGCTTCTGGTTTATCGGATCTGGCGGAACAATGAGTCCACTATTGTAAGCGCAAGTTGGAACACGCCTATCAATGGGAGGCCCACATGCGGCTCCACACTTAATAACTGATTCTCGCTCACACCACTTTTCGCCACCTTGTCCAGCTTGATCAGTTCCCTTGCACGGAATGATTTTGTTCGAACCGCACAGCTTCTCAAAGCAGCTCTCGACCTGCTTCCGTGTTCCAGCACCAGCCTGCACTAGACTATCAGCACAATCGCGTATCTTATTCCTATTGGCCCCCCAGGCGCTACAGAACTCATTGAGGCATTTGTTGATGTCAGACTGAATCGATTTTGGCATGCAGTCGCAGCCGGGTCCTACTTGAGGTACCATGCCAGAAGGATCAAAGCTCGATGTCGGTTGATTATCTACATACCGGTACAGGTTGTTGCCAATCAACTGAAACTCAAGAGGATCGCGCGTTAACCAGATTCCACTCTTGACTCCCAGCGATCGCCGTCTTACGTAAACGCGCAGGGCTGAGTCTCGATAGTACCCCCACTGACCAAAGCTCCTAAACGAATTAACCGACGTCCCTGAACTTGCGATCTCCACGCCCCAAGCATCCGCCAGCAGTGTGTCCGTAGTTGATTCGGCAGCGTTCGTGAGCTGCCTGGTATTCCCCTGGTGGTCTGGCAGATAGAACCGGCTCTGCCCGCTCCTGCGCTGCGAGAGCGGACCACCGAGCGTACCCGGCAAGGTAGTGTAGGTTGCAACGGTGGCTGGCATTACTGTTGTTCCATCAGCAGGTTCTGCTCATCCTAGATGAAGTGGGATCGAAAGCAGAGAATCTTGGCTCAAACGGCTCACCATCCACACGAACAGGGGTAGTCGTCCATGATTTCAAAGAGCCTCGCCGGGCTGCTGGGGGACTTAGGCGTCAACAGAATCCACAGCTGCGCGCACTTCTCCCACGACAACGCGTTCTCCGCGAGACAATTCAAAACCATCAAGGATTACACAAGCTCCCCTATTTGAGCGTCAAATTCGCAATTTCAATTGAATCGCTTCACGTCAGAATCTGATTCACTTGGTTTGTTTAGTACAATTCGAGGACTTGAGGACATCTGAAGTACTACTTTTACCTTGGCACGCTTGACGAAGTCTGGGGGAACGATCAGCTTATCGTAAGTGGGATAGGTTGTAAGGCAATCGGCAAATTTAGCGTCCCGCGTAAGGCGCATCTTTCCGTGCTGATCATAGGCATGGAGCGGAATGATAATGCCTTCACCCTCATGTAAAACGACCCAGTTCCATTCCGCCTTTGGCCCATCGATAATAGACACCCGTGATAGATACCCGTAAAGGTCTGATAACTTGCGGTGGTTGCTGTCAGTTACTCGTATCTCATACCTCCATGGCCATTTACACACGGCAATGGATTTGTTGGTCTTGTTTTGGATTCTCAACTCATAAGAGTTCGCGGAGACCTGTTTCAAAGAAAGTGTGGCAAGCGTACTGACGTCCTTTTGCGCTTGAGGAATAGTGGCAACGTTAAGCCAGACTAAGAACATTAAGGCAATCACAACTACTTCCGTTTACATCTGGTCCACGGATCTCCGCCAGACGGTGGGGGAAACGTGATTTGGTATAAACAGCATGCAAGAACGTCGGCACAGGTTCGTCCGCCTGGCGCGTTTACCGGAGGGCCACATGGTGGGCCCGGTACCTTACCGTGCGTTACTCCACAGCAGTGTAATGCCTCATGTAGAAAGTTGAAGGCAACTGCACTAGCGTCATTGCCCACCGACGAGCGGTCCCTGCAAAACTGTCCCTCGTTAAAGGTAAGGTTCCTTAGACAAAGGAACATCGAACACGAGGTGACTTCGCCCGTCGTCGCATTCACCTCTAGTTTCGTATGAGCACACGTAATAGGGGAATTCGGGGGAGGAGGGAGTACACCAGGCTTGCAATCACCCTCGTCCGTACATTGAATCTGACCTAGATTTCCATCACATACGCGCAATAGGCAATCAATCCCAGGATTACTCCAGCCCCAATTCTTAGGCAGGCAGTCTGTCGGTTTTGTGACGTCATTCCAGCTCTTGTCGAAACATTCCTTCACTTTTCCCCATGCGTTTCCGATCCTATTCCGGTTTTTAATTCCTTTGCAGACGTTGCTGATGGTCGTCACGATACTGGCTGGGCAGTCCCTAACGTTCGGATCGAGCCCCGCCGGGTCGACCTCAATGGTTGCCCTTGACCTAACATATGTGTAGTCACGGACCATGGATAATGGATCACTGCTAATGAATTGCCCCAGATTCAGTTTCAGATGTCTCGCCCTTACATATGTTCGATGTGCTGAGTCTACAAAGTACCCCCACTTCCCGAAAGCCTTAAATGAATTGACCGTCGTCCCGCTACTCGCGATCTCCACGCCCCACGCGTCCGTCAGCAGTGTGTCCGTCGAGGATTCGGCGGTATTCGTGAGCAACCTCGTGTTCCCCTGGTGGTCAGGCACGTAAAACCGGCTCTGGCCGCTCCGCCGCTGGGAAAGCGGACCACCGAGCGTACCGGGCAAGGTCGTGTAGGTGGCAGTAGTAGTTGGCATTACGACACTCGCGTTACTGCTGCTCCATCAGCAGATTCTGCTCATCCGATGCAGAAGGAATTGGATGGCTCGGCCAGCCACCTTTGGGGCCGGTCCATGGATAAGAGATCGCCATGGATCCCCTTTTGTTCTTCGCCACAAATTACACGAGTTATCGGCACTTCCATACTCGAGCTGTAGAGCTTGTGACAAGAGTTTGAGAGCCTGATACACTGGGATTTGACTTAAGTATTGAGACCCAATATCGGATAGTTCGTTCACCAATCCACGTCATACGCCTAACGCTTCGAGGGCCGGCTTTTGCTTTGAGGTCTCTAACCGACAGACACCACAATGTACCCGTGTTTAAGTCCCTTCCACCGCTGCCATAAGTTCTGAACAACACGTGGCAGGTATCGGGCGACCACATAAAGTCAATGATCCCATCATCTTCTCCGTATTTTGGCTCGTACTGAACTAGCTTGGGTGATGCCCCTGCGCGCCAGATCAAGAGTCGATACCCTTCCCATGCCGAGTCGTGAATCGCTACAACCAATGCATTGCGATTTGATGACCACCCAATTCTCTGAACTTCGTCAACAGTTCGACTCCAGATGGGTCGGCTACCAATTATAAGTCGAAGGCGGACGAGCGCTTTTCCCTTTCGATCTACTTGTTGTTGATCGAGGGAAGCCCAGTTATTGTCGACAAATTCACTTCCCTTAGTTGGATTGTTCGTAAGGGACCAAAGCGTCAGTAAAGTGACGATCACCAGCGCGATCCTAGGCGCAGAATGCGCGTGGCTTGTGTAGTTCATGGCTCAAAATGCGCGAAGTAGCTACTTACCACAGATCACAATATAGTTGTTGTTGTTACGACCATCTCCTCCAATGACGACTTCGCACTTCCCACCATACTTCTTTTGGGCCCATTGAGTTGACCCACTCCCGTCAAGCAAAACGCTGTTGGACGCGCCCTTGCATTGAGACTTCATACAAGCACACAGCTCATCGGCGGTCATTCCAGGGGGATCTGGAACGGTGAGAAAACACACTTGCGGGGCGCGGCAAGCAGCCGTGCGTGCTATGCGTTCTGTTGGTCGCGGTATCTCCTTCTTATTGCATGACCCGTTCTTATCGAATAATGGTTTGCCGGATGTCACTTGACTTCCGAATGGAAGTTCTATGAAGCGACCTGGATTTGGGTTTGGAATGTTCGTCTTGTTGCCTAAACAGTCGCTAACTGGACCGGCCGGATATCCACTACCAAGATCGTAGAAGCCGCCGTTTATTGCAATGCACGTTTCTCCAGCGCAGGGCTTGGTGGCAGTGCACAGTTCAAACGTTTTACAAAGGTCGATCTTATTTGGGCTGTTTGATAAGCCGGAGGCAATACTGACTCTATCTGAGCCATCAATGCAGGTCCAAATGGCCTTCTTTACTTTGCAAACATCCTTCTTGACAGAGAATTCACCTGAGGGATCCACGAGATTTGCAGGTGCATTCCGAGCGTAGATATATGCAGCGCTGCTGTCTATCATGCCCAGCGGATCTCTATTCGACCATCGTGCAAGAATCGGATGAAGGTAGCGCGCTCTCACATATGAGCGCAAACTAGTATCGCGATAATACCCCCACTGCCCGAACGCTTTGAACGGAGTTGCCGTCGTACCGCTTGAAGTAACCTCGACGCCCCACGCGTCCGTCAGCAGGGTGTCGGTCGGGGATGCATCAGAATCCGTCAGCTGCCTGGTATTCCCCTGGTGGTCCGGTAGGAAGAAGCGGCTCTGTCCGCTCCTCCGCTGCGAGAGCGGGCCACCAAGCGTGCCCGGCAAGGTAGTGTAGGTGGCAACGGTAGCTGGC
The DNA here is from genome assembly GCA_046715155.1 of Chthonomonadales bacterium. Classification (GTDB taxonomy): domain Bacteria; phylum Armatimonadota; class Chthonomonadetes; order Chthonomonadales; family CAJBBX01; genus JBKJZI01. The sequence goes on from JBKJZI010000170.1 coordinate 19,612, forward strand.
ATTTAAGATTCTCGCTATATTCCACTGGCCGAGTTCGAGCAGATTCTGGAAGCAACCAATCAACCAGTTTCGCTATGGCTTCCTATCTCAGAATTCATCAGCGCTTCAGCTATAAAGATCGAGCGTCAACCCCTACGTAGCTAGGATTGGAAGATTACATATCCGGTCAGTGGCATCTTAGGTCGCAACCTGGCGAATGACTTTCCGTAGCGAAGACAATGTACCGATCGGAACCGTACCCCTCAATAGCTTCAACAAGTCCCCACCGGCCAAGCTCATTCATGTGGATAAGAAGCAGTGCCTCAAAAGGCGGTTGACTTGAATCCTTGAACAATAACGAAAGCGACTTCACCTGACCCGTTACTGGACTAACTATCCTAACCCCCCTATAGTGTCGCTCAATCTCTGCTCTCGGACGATCTGTGCTTCTCAGCTCAGCCACAACATAATCACAGTGATTACTTGTGCCCGTGAGATTGCCGAACTGAGCGATCGATCTTATGCCTGATGTTCCTCGAGGGTGTTTGATATCCAATAATGCGCGCCGCATTTCTGCAAGACGACTGTCATTTTGAAGCCGTTGCCACGCGATTGGCGATGCCAAAATGCAGAGCACAAGCGTTGTTGCAAGCGCCCATCTAAGGGTTAGACTCTTCATGAAGGGACGGCGGATTTGTCTCAAGTTTGGGATTTGGATTGCGACTGTTGAGGCCGCCCTAAATCCACGTACGAGCAGGCCGCTGTTGTAAGACTTTCGCTGAGAAACTTGGGATTCACCTGGTGGTAATAATACAGTCGATCTCCCAGAATTTTGGATGGTTGCTATTTGGCGCACGGGTTGACTAGATTGGACATTATGCATTTTCGTTTTTTGGTGTATCCAGGATTGTTCGGATTGTATAGATGTTGAGCGTTCTCGCATGTACCTGGTTGCCCGGTACGTGTACACTTCGGATCCATATTGACCTTTATGAATGAGGCAAGCACTTTCATCGCCCACGCACAGTCATCTATTAGACGCTTCTTAAGTTCTTTATCGGACTTTGGTATCGGCAGAAGTAGTTTGTACAAGTCTGCTCTGCAAGTCATGATTTTGTCGATCGCTTGTTTCGCGGTTCCCACGGAAAGTTGGACACACCCAACTGTGCTCTCTAATCCTTGGATGAATGTCTCGCAGAAGAGATTGAACCCAGTGTAGGTCTCCGTTAACGCAAGCCCACATAGGCAGTTGTCAGGAACGCCGAACTGACTGGCTGCCTTACAGCACTCTCCCTGGCTGTATACCCGGCAGATGTCGTCTTCTGTTACGCCGCAATCCCGAACCGATTGATAGGCTTTATTGCATGCTTTGCTCAGCGTGTATATGCAAATAGCTCCGCCGCCCGGATTGGTTTGTTGGAGGCACTTGAGCGTGCAGCATGGCTCCTCAGGTTGAAGGCCGGTCGGGTCCACAAAGAGCAACGGACGATTGGCTCCGTAATCATACGCTCCAGCGTATGATGCGTTGTCTGGAAGAGGATCTCTACTGATCCACCGAGCCAGCGCAGGTTTAAGATAGCGCGCTCTCACATATAGGTAGTTACTTCTGTCTGAAAAGTATCCCCACTGCCCAAGCGCCTTAAACGGATTCACTGTCGTCCCGCTACTTGCGATCTGCATCCCCCACGCATCCGTTAAGAGCAAGTCCGTGGTGGATCCGGGGGCATCCGTCAATTGTCTCATGTTCCCCTGATGATCAGGCAGGTAAAACCGGCTCTGGCCGCTTCTTCGCTGGGAGAGCGGACCGCCGAGCGTACCCGGCAAAGTAGTGTAGGTTGCGGTGGTAGCTGGCATTCACGACTCTCGGGTTACTGTTGTTCCATCAGGAGATTCTGCTCATCCCAGATGAAGTGCGTAGTCACTCCGCCAACGACTTTCTTCCGCCGTAGACCATCTGCAGCATACGCGTACACCTCGGAATCCGCGCCGGAATCAACCTGCAACAGCCGGTTCTCGGAATCCCAGGTGTAACTGGTGAGCGCACCGCCCGTGTTCTCCAATGTCAAGTTGCCGTTGGCGTCCCAACTGCTCGTCGTCGGAATCCCGGACGGCGGCATCACTACCAGCAGCTCGTTCGCCGGGTTGTAAGAATAGCTGGTTGTCAGGTTGTCGGCGACCTTGGTTAACCGGTTTCCCACGCCGTCATAGGAATAGCTCGTATTGAACGCGTTGGCGCCGCTCCGATGCTCATTCACCAGTTGATACGAGGCGTCGTAACCGTACGTTACCCTCGCACCGTCAAGTTCCGCCACGCTTAGCCGGTTACCATTCGGGTCATATGTGGCGGTATAGACCGAGAGCGCCAGGCCGTCCGACCGACGGTTTTCGATTAGCGTCTCTCGCCCGGCGGAGTCGTAAACATGGCTGAGGGAGATGCCGTTCCCGAGGATCCGCTGCCGTTCACGGCCCAAGGAGTCGTAGGCAAAGGTAGTGGATTCCGCAAACGGATTGATGAGCAGGCTTAGCCGATTCTCGGCGTCATACGAGTTACTCGTTCGACCGCCATCTGTGTCAACAAGGAGTACCCGATTGCCGACAGCATCCAGGCTGTAGGTGAGCGCCGAGTTGATCGGATTCATCACCGCAATCAGGCGGTCGATCTGGTCATAGGTAAACGAAGTGATGCCGGTCACATCCTGCATCGTGAGCTGCCTACCGTCCGGATCGAAGGTGTTAGTGACTCGAGTGGAATCCCGGTAGAGAGGCCCGATCACCCTTCCGAGCGCATCCATCGTGAAGGATGTCGGCCAATTTCGGGCATCCGTCCTTAAGGTGGTCTGGCCGTTCGGATCGAACGCAAAGCTGGTGAAGGCGCCCAATTGGTCCTGTGTGGCGTAGAGCAGTCCGCGCGCATCGAAGAGACTGCTGGTGCGGCCGGCGTTGGCATCCTGAATCGCAAGGGTCTGGCCGGCTGCATCGAGGATGAAGGAAGTAAAGTAACCTCGGGCGTCCTGCTGAGCCACGGATCGGCCGGCTACGTCATACATGCTTGACGACCGAAACCCGAGCGCGTCGATTGTGGCGACAGCGCGTCCGACCGCGTCAAAGACCGTGCTAGAGCGATACCCTAATGGATCAATACTCGCCAGCGCCCGCCCGATTTCATCGTAGACCGTGGAGTGGAGGTAACCCAGCGCATCCTGGACCGCTAATTGTCTCCCGGCTGGGTCCAGCACGTAACTGGTGCGAAATCCGAGCGTGTCGATTGACGCCTGCGCCTGGTCCGCCGCATCGTAGAGCGTCGAGGTGAGGTAGCCCCGCGCGTTCTGGAAGCTAAGCCGTCTGTCGGCTGCGTCATAGTTCACCGAGTTACGATATCCCAACGCGTCGATCCCGGCGATCGACCGGCTCGCAGCGTCGTAGACACTAGTTGTCTGGAACCCTAAAGCGCTGACTCTAGCGATCGGGCGATTTGCTTGGTCATAGAGGGTGCTGAACCGATAACCTATCGCATCCTGGGTGGCAATTCCTCTCCCGATTTCATCGTAGATGCTCGAAGTTCTGTACCCGAGCGCGTTTTCGCTTGCAATCCGGGCTCCACGCGCATCGTAATGTGTTGAAGAGCGATAGCCGAGTGGATCGATTGAAGCAACCATCTGTCCGGCGCCATCGTAAACGGTCGAGGAGATAAACCCTAGCGGATTCTGCTGGCTGAGCACTCTGCCGGTCGCACTGTACGAATTGGACGAGCGGTAGCCTAGTGGATCGACCGTACCAACGACTCTTCTCGCGGTGTCCAGCACAGCTGTATTGATCGCTCCCAATGCATCCGTCACGCTGATGCGGTTCCCGGCTGCGTCATATCCCTGGCTGGTGCGATATCCGAGTGCGTTGATCGTTGCGATCTGCCTGCCGACTGAATCGTAAACGGCGCTTGTCCGATATCCGAGCGCATCGATGGAGGCGACCTGTTGTCCGGCCCGATCAAACATGCTCGAAGTCCGGTACCCCAGCGGATTGATCTGCCCGATCACCCGTCCGACAGCATCGTAGATCGTGGATCTTCTAAATCCAAGGGAATTGATGTTCGCCTCGACCCTGCCTAATAGATCGTATTGCGTACTCGTCCGGTATCCCAGCGGATTCTCAGTGGCGACCATTCTACCGACGTCGTCGTAGTAGCTGCTCGTCCGGTATCCGAGTGGATTGACCTGGGCAATGGGTCGCGCAGCGATGTCATAGACCGTGCTGTTCCGATAGTCCAGTGCATTGACGGTCGCCAGCGCTTTCCCGTCGGCATCATAAATGGCGCTCGTCCGGTAGCCTAGCGGATCGATAACCGCCGTTCTTCTCCCCAGGCTGTCATAGACGTTGGTTGTCTTGTAACCCAACGCATTGGTCGCCTCCACCACCTGATCGAAAGCGTTGTAGCTCCAGGAGTTTCGGTAGCCTAAGGCATCGATCTCGACTGTCCGGTTGCCGCCGCTGTCATATCCCCAGGTCGTGGCATTACCCAGCGGATCGGTCTTGGAGGTCACCCGGTTATGGGCATCGTAGGACGCCGACCAGCGCTTCCCGAGCGGGTCGATCGTAGCGATCTGGTTGCCGGCCAGGTCGAAAGCGGCGGTCGTAATGTAGCCTGACGGATCGGTCACGCTCTCCCGATTGCCGAAGGCATCATAGCCGTACGAAGTGACATAGCCTAAAGCGTTCTGAACGCTGATCGTCTGGCCGCGAGAGTTGTAGGCGTGACTGGTCCGGTTGCCGAGCTGATCGACGTGAACAAGGAGCCTTCGCTTGGCTCCGGTCTCGTCAAAGCTCGAGCCAACTAACCCGAATATCTGGCTGACGATAGAGCCGTCGGCATAAGTGATCGTGGTCGGGTTATTATGAGCGTCGTACTGGAGCGTGGTGCGGTTGCCGTAGGGGTCTTCGGTGCCGGTCCTTAACCCACTCGCGTTGTAGCTCGTGGAGGTTACCTTCCCGAACGGGTCTTGCCGCGAGGTCTCTTGGCGATTGGCGTTGTAGGTGTAGGACGTGATCCCGCCCGTCGCATCCTGCTTGGCGTCCAAAACGAAACCCGAACCGACCGATTGGGTCGTAACGATGCCCTGGGCGTCCAAGAGCAGTCGCTTGCCCGGCTGGTAGAGATAGGTTGTGGCGCCGATCCCGGAAAGGGTCCGGTTCTTCACCCGGCTCTGGCCGTCATAAGTATAGCTCGTGCCGTAGCCGTTGGGATCGATGATCCCCACCAGAAGAGGCGTGGAATCGTACTTGTAGGCGGTCACACAGCCGGAGGGTCCGGTCACGGTGGTGAGTAACGGCTTCCCAGAGACTGAGGCCGTGTCGTAGGCAAACGAGGTTCTCCGGCCCGCCCAATCCTCGATGCTTTCTAAGAGGCCGCTCCCATCGTAGCTGAAGCTGACCTTGCGACCGACCATGTCCTGCAATGTTTGCAGCCGGCCGGAGCTGTAGCTGAAGGAGTGGCGGTTACCTAAGGGGTCTTGTGCCCACGTCACCGACGTGACCATCCCGGTCTCGTTTAAGGGATAAGCGGTCACAAAGCCCTTGGGAGTTGTCTCCTTCCAGAGACTGTTCGGACTGTCTTTGACCAGGGAGTTGAACATTCCCGGGGTTTTGCCAATGAAGCTGCCCGCTCCATCGTCCTGATAGCTGACGAGCGCCCCATTACCACGGGTCAACGTGACGATCTGCGGATTGCCCGACGCCTGAGCTAGGAGGTTGGGGGTGATAGTGCGACCGTAGCCGAAGGGGCCATTGTAGGAGGAGATGCCGTTGTAGAAGTAGGCAACGTCCACGTCCATGCCCGGTGAAGGCAGATGGATCTCCGGATCGACTTGCAGGTTGCCGGAATAGTCCGGTTCGGGACGGTAGGCGGCACACGAATGGCAGACGCAGGAGCAGGAAGGCTCGCTCTTCACATCTGGAAGAGCGATGACGGGTAAGCTAGGAGTTTCTTGGTCAAGAATTGCAATCATTCGCTGGGCGAGAACTGTACAATCACTTCGATCGGTGGTTGAGATGGGCCTAAGCAGTAGTTGGAACGATGGTTACGGTATTTGGTACCGATCCCGAACCCGTCGCTGAATTGTAGTTAATCGGATCTGGGTTACTTACACATAGCATTCCTGACCCTGCCTGCGACGTATAGTTCTTCGTTCCAGAACTGTTGTGATAGAAGGTGACTCCTCCACAAGCAGCGCTCAGCGTCACGCCAGTTTCCGTGCAATTCACCCACAACCTGAAGATATCGGGTTCGAAGGGTGAGGCTCCCGACTTGACGACGACCAGTTGTGAGTGGGCAGCCGAAGGGCCAGGCACCGCTTCTGCTGCACGCCCGAATAGCGGAGCTCCGAATGTCGGCATCAACTCGGTGTGGCAAACGATTCCGCAGGTAACGGCCCCTTGACACGGATCCTCAGGAGGAATCCCACATTCATACTCGCAAACCTGAATAGGGGTTGGTTCGCCTGGAGGCTCCCACGGGCACCCAGGTCTCCATGGTATGCACCCGACTGGAGGTTCGGGGCCTGGTGTGGGAGGAACCGGTATCGGTGGATTGGGAGTCGGAGTACGTGGTTCTGGCGAAGGCATAGGTGGGAGCGGATCAGGTGGACTCGGAGCATCAATACAGATTATTTGAGGACATCCGCCTGATGGCGGACCTGGATAACGCGCGACCTGGCAAAGATCGAAGCAGATTCGGCTCCCTCCGGCCCTCGGAGTGAGCGAAGACTTCCCAGGATGCCCGTAATTGTCAAAGTAATGATTGTCGCAGCTACCGCCGCAAGCGCCAACGTTTACTGCACCTGACGGATCCGGTGCCATCCCCACGCTCATGCAGTTATCCCTCGATTTACACCCAGCTTCTCGAGCGCGTCTTTCAGGGAATCGACGGCTAGCGTCGCGCAATGCTCTTTTCCTAATGGGAGTCCGCCCAAAACCGACTCGAGGTCTCCGGCTTCGATCACCTTTACTTGCTCCAAAGTCTTACCTTGCGCCCACTTAGTCAGAAAGCTGCCACAGCCGATTGCCACTGGACAGCCGTACGTTTCAAAGCGCGCTTCGGAGATGATGCTCCCAGACAACTCTAACGAAACGCGCATGTACGGTCCCTGGCCGGGTACTCCTGATATGCCGACGGTCGGCGCACTCTCCGGAATCCCCATCGTGCGCAGGTCGTTGATGTACCGGCTGAGCGCTTCGCTGAACATGCTCTGATTTGTCGGATAACCTTTCCCCTCTATCTCTATAACACTCCGGACTCCCCAAACTTCACAGCTCATGAGAATTTTTTTTGGCAGCAGGAATCTACAAACGTGCGTAACGAAAGGAGAGGCTCATTCGTCCATTGCTTTAAAGCTAAGGCTCATCGGTAGACAGTCCACTCCCAGGGGCGTCCATCGTTGACCGGGTTTGCGCGTCGGCACATCAAGCGCCGAGACGCGAACCCACGTTAACGCCCAGGGAGTTTAATCGTGGAACCTCACGATGGGGCGCCGCAGTTCCCCTTCTCGGTCGAAGGTGACCGAGCCTGTGAGTATGTGCGCTTAGTCGGACTCAAGCATGCTCACGCCCTTCACCTCTCGGAAGACGACTGCGAAGATTGCGCACTCGGCTTCGTTGTCCATCTCCTAAATAGGCTTGCCGACACCTCGCAATGGCTTAACGCCTGCGCACGACACTATGCCCTGAACTACCTTCGCCACAGTGACTCTGTTCGAATCCACGAAGTCACATTAACCGAAGGGGTCGTCCAATCAGCCAGACAGTTCGGGAACGGTGCCGAGCCGCTCAAAGTGATCTGCAGGTCTGAATCGCTTGCGGAACTTGCCTCCGCCCTCGCTTCCCTGCGCCCCAACGACGAAGAGTATCTTCTCCGCTTCTACTACGCGCAGGAACCGGCATCCTACATTTCACTCCGCACCGGTAAGCGACTCCACGCGGTTGAGCAAGGCATTTTCCGTGCCCGCAGGCGGCTGGCCGTCTTGCTTCTTCCGACGGGGTGCACGACGGGCGACTTCAGTGAAGACTAATATGGAGCATCGATCCACGAGGAACAGATTATGAACGCTCAGACCGCCCAATGGCAGCAGATGTATGAACAGGTCCCGCTCTGCGACGTGCCTTGGCACTTTGCAAACACGCGGAACTCGCCTTTCATGATGGAATACCTGACAACCATCCTGAAGCTCTGTCCGCCCGGGAGTCGTTCCTTGGAAACGGGTGTGGGCAGTGGGTACAGCGCCGTCTGGCTGTCCCTGAGGGGAGTTTCCGCGGAAGGCATTGACAATGCTCCCGGAGTAGTCGAGCGAGCGAGGACTGTGAATAACGTCTTAAGCGGCCGAGCCGTCTTCCGCGTCGGCGACTTGTTCAATCTCTATCGCGGCGGCGCACCTCGCTACTCCGTCATCCATCACCAGGGAGTGCTGGAACATTTTACGGTACCGCAGATCTGGGCCGCACTCGCCCAACAGGTTGCACTGGCCGACTGGGTCGTCTTCTCCGTTCCCTCGGTCTACTATCCTTTCGAGCCGGAGTTCGGTGACGAACGTCTCATGCCGCTCGAAGAGTGGGAGCGAATCGTCTCCTGCTTCAAAGTTGAAGACCTTCGCTACTTCGGTGATCCGCAGCACGGGGAGCGTGAGCATATCCTGGGGATTCTTAAGGGCCAACGAGTAGATTCAGCGCTTAGACAGCGCATGCGCCTACCCACCGATCCTTTTCCAATGGGCATCTCGGCCGTCGTCCATACCCGCAACGAAGAGCGCCATATCGCGGAGTGTCTGTCAACTCTCCAAGGTTGGACGGACGAGATCCTCGTCTGCGATATGGAGAGCACCGATCGCACCATCGAAATCGCCAAGCAGTTTACCGACAACATCGTCCACCACCCCCTGATCTCGAACTTCGACCGCGCCCGCAACGTGGCGGCCATGCGAGCGAAATACCGGTGGGTCTTCTATTTGGACGCCGACGAACGAGTCCCGCCGGGTCTTGGCCCTCGTCTTCGCCAAATCGCAGCGACGCAGGGCGATTCATTCGATGCCATGCACCCGCCATTCCGCCACCACTTTGCCGGCCGCTGGATGCAGTGCCTTTATCCCGGATATACCGCGCCCAGGTTCCTAAAGAACGGCAAGTTCTTCTTCAATACACGGCTCCATTCCGGCGCCATCGTAAACGGACCGATGGTCCAGTTCCCCGCCGACGATCCAAACCTTGCCCTCGTCCACCTCTCCTTCGAAAACATGGCCCATTACCTGGACAAGCTGAACCGCTACACGGACGGGGAAGCCCTGAATATGTTCAAGGATGGAGTTCCCTACCACTGGCAGCAGGCGGTTAAGCATTTCGTCTCCGACTTCCAAGGCTACTACGACAAAGGGCAGGCAGGCGTCAAGGACTCAGTTCACGGTTTCATCTACTCGTTTCTCTCGGCCTTCTATCGCTTCGAGCAGCACGCCAAGCTTTTCGAGCACCGGTTTCGCCACGGGCAGCTCCAGGCACAAGAGATCCAGGTGCCCGCCTCGGTCGAGGAAATGCTGGAGTATGCACTTGCGTGCGTTCGTGAGAAGCCTGTTCCGCAGCCGCGCGAGATTCTGATTTCCAATGACGATCCGGACGGAGCCGAGTTTGTCTGGAGCGGACCGCTCATCGATCCCAGCGGTTACGGGGAAGAGAGCCGTAACTTCCTGTTCGCCTGTCAGGATGCCGGAGTCAAAGTTGCTGGCCACGTTCTCCCCTGGAGCCATGACGTGGTGGACTTCGCGGCAGAGGAGCAGGAGCGCTTCCGCACCCTCACGTCGAGAAGCGCAAAACCCGGTTTCATCCACCTCGTCCACAACTTCGCGCCCGGTTTCTTCCGTCATCCGCAGGCCAAGATCTCCATTGGTCGCACAACCTTCGAAACGGACCGACTGCCGGAGCCCTGGGTCAAGGCGTGCACCGACGTCACGCGCTGCGAGGCGTGTCAGGGCGCTATGGAGCAGCGGAGCGGGTCCACGGCGCTGAACTGCCGCCGCTGCGGGGAGGAGCGGGTCGTGGTGTGCCAGTC
>JBKJZI010000171.1:0-5072 GCA_046715155.1 Chthonomonadales bacterium
GTGCGGTTGGAGCACGCGTCTTCGCCCATTGCCTGGCGTAGAAGGCATCTGCGGAATCGGCGCGCCCGATGGAATCGTCAGTGTCGTGGTCGGACCGGTCACTCGTGAGGAATTCGGTGTGGGGGCGCCCAAGCCGAGCTTGGTGAGATGACTCCGCGCTTTCGCTCCCCACGATCCGTAATCGCGCATGGCGGCTGCCTGGAAATGTGGAATCGCCTCTGATTTGCGCTTTAAAGCCAGCAGCGTTTCGCCGTACTTCACGTGCGTTTCCGGAACGGCCCCGCCCGGAATGGCAAGCGCTCGCTTGTAGTAGGTCTCAGCCTGGGGATACTCCTTCAAACGCTGGTGCATCTCGCCCACTGTGTCCAGAATGTAAGCCTCGCCCGGAGCTGCTGCATGGGCCTGGTAGGCCGCTCGGAGCGCTTCGCGAAGACGACCCTGACCCGCGAGGGAATAGGCATGGGCGTTGAGCTGGGCCGCTTGAACGGTATTGGTGTTCGGCAGGGATGGCGCGCCCTGACCGCCAAAGGCTGGCGGCGGTGGAATTCCCCCGAACGGATTCTGCCCGGTCGGCATTCGCTCGGCGCGGCGCTGAGGAGATGCTCCAGACGGATTCGTGAGTGGAAGGTGAACCACCAGCAGATTCTGTCCCTCCACGTTGGGCCGTTCGCCCTCCAACTCCAGCCCTTGCACCAGGCCTGTGAACCAGCCGCTGAAGATCAGCGGGCGATTCCCGGGAAGGCTGGATTCGTTCGACGAGATGGTTGCAGCCAGGGCGTTCTTGATACGGCCGGCCGTCGAGTTCGCGGCGGAGAATCGCCCCATCACCGGACCAACTCGGCCTGCGCCGCCGAATTGGGTGATCTCCACTCTCCCCTCCCAGTCCACGCCGGGGCTGAGAGCGCCGACGAGGACCGGGACCCCGCCGTACGAGACCACGGCGTCTTCCAGGCGGTGCCGGGTATTGTTGGTGACCCGAACGCGAAACGCGCCTGCGTTCGGGACAACGGAGCCGGTGACCGCGCCGCCGAGGTCCACGTGGGTCTCGAATGAGAAGTTTCGATTGTCCCACATGCTGATAAGGGCGTCCTTCACCTGGGTCTTCCGGCTGCGCTCGACGGTAAGATCGCTGGAGTTGGCCGACTGGTAGGCGTTCGGCTCCAGGGTAACCTCGCCAACCAACGCCGCCGGATCGGAAACCGAGACGTCGTAGCGGGTCTGGCGCGGCGAGAACACGCTGGCGACCGTATAGGCGTTCCAGGTATCAGAGCCCGCGGCACCCTCGATGACCGTGGCATAGCGCAGGAAGAGCGTGCCGCCTTTCACGCTGTAGCCGACGGCGTAAGCGCCGGTGGTGAAGAGCAGAATGATGACCGGAGCGGTCACCCAGGCAAGCTCCTTTTTGTCCCACTTGCGCAGGATAAGGTAATTCACCGGCACGAGCAGGATAATGTATGCGAGGAGGAAGAGGCCGATAAAAGTGAAGCTCGGCGCCTCCGTGGACTGGATTCCCGCCAGAGCATCTGCCAGGCCGCGGTAAGTGCTGCCCAACGATGCGGAGGTGGCTGTCTTGAGGAGATCGGTCGCCTTCAGGTCCGTCTGCGCGACCTGCATGATCTCTTCCCACATCGCAGGCTGACCCGGCCACGCCCGGATTTCCTGATTCAACAGGTCGAACGCCGCGAAAAGTACCACCCCGTTGCCAAGACGCCGGTAGGACAGGAGAGGAATATCACCCTGGGTCACGACTGGGGAAGCGTCGGACCTGAGCGAGCCCGCGACAACGGGGACTGACGTGATCTTTATTGGAGTCTCGTAGCGCTCGGCCAGCGCCGGGAGCGCGGTGAGCTGCCGCACTCCGGATGGCGCAACCGGAAGCAGCGCGTCCACCTGTTTTGCCTTGAACCGATTGAGGTCGGAGTCGCCGGATACGATGAGCGCGCCGCCGTCCTTCACCCACTGAGTGAGCGCGATCCACTGCGGGTCGGTGAGCGTATCCAGCGAGAGATCGGCAAGAATAACCGCGTCGGCCCACTTATAGCCGTATGCGCTATCGGGCAGCTCGGTGGGACCAGGATAGAGCACGCGGGTCGGATTATTGGTCGCCGCAGGGGGTGGTGTAAACCCGCGGCCGAACCGTGAGGAACCCCACTGCTGGCTCGTTTCAGGGCTGGAGTGCTGGAATCCGAGGTCAACCTTGTGGAGGTAGCCGAATCCGCCGCGGTCCTGCGTCAGGGCAACCAGAACCGGCTGGCTGTCCCCCACAAGGAGCGACTGTTCGACCTTCTTGTCGGCCAGCTTGCGCCCCTCCGAATGGAGATGCACGCTGAGCGTAGGCATAGACCCCGGGTTCGGATGATAGTACGTGATACTGTGGATATCCGCCGAAGCGCCGGCCTGCAGCCGGACCGGTTTGGAGTACGTGCGAGTCCCCTCCCGTGTGCTTACGACTACCTGTAGCGTCGCGGTCGCATTGGATGGCGCTCCGGTGATTCTCACTGTTAGCGGAATCCAGGAGTCCGGCCGGAATGTATTCTCAAATCCCACCGTGACATCGAGTCTAACGGCCGCCTGAGTCGGGGAGGCGAATAGGAGCGCCAGGGCGGAAGTGAGGGCGAGATTGACGGTATAGCGGTAGAGTCGGTTCACACATATTCGCCCAGAACAAATACGCAGCCGCGCAAAAAGCGGATTCTTCGACCAAACGGCGGTCTCAGAATGACGGGTCGCCGGGGTTTCTTCATCGAACCATGGCGAGCGGTCATTAGTTGCTCAGAATGACGGTATTGGCACGTTGTTCTGCTTCGAGTACGGTAGATCGTCGCGAGCCCGTCATGCTGAGCCGTCTTTGCGAAGCATCCGCTTTTCGACCACGGATTCCGTATCGTGAATTCCTCCAGATAGCGCTGCCTCAGTCGTAGTATTACAGCTAATTCCGCATTCTGTTTTCGGGTTTCCGGATCACCTCGCCGCGGATTCAAGCACCTCGTCCGGGATGTCGAAGTTGGCGTGGACCTTCTGGACATCGTCGTGGTCTTCCAGGCGCTCCACCAGGCGGATGACCTGCTCCGCGTCCTTGCCTTCCACGCGCACGGTATTGACCGGAATCATCGTTACTTCGGCGCTGGTGGTTTTGATACCGGCGGCTTCGAGCGATTCCGAAATCCGGCTAACGTCTCCAGGGCCGGAATAGACTTCGAAGTACTCCTCCTGCGTCTTGACGTCCTCGGCGCCGGCATCCAGCGCCACGGCGAGCAGGCTGTCTTCGTCCGTTACGTCGCGGGAGACGGTCACGAGGCCCGTCTGCGCACTGAACAGGTAGCTTACGGAGCCGCTTTCGCCCAGCCTCCCGCCATTCTTGCTGAATATGCTACGGACGTCGGCCACCGTTCGGTTTCGGTTTTCGGTTGCGCACTCAAGCAGGATGGCGACTCCGCCGGGGCCGTATCCCTCATAAATGATCTCTTCGTAGACCTCGCCCTTGATCTCGCCGCTTCCGCGCTGGACAGCGTTTTTGATCTTGTCGGCCGGCATGGAGTTATCGCGCGCTTTCTGGATAGCCAGGCGGAGTCGCAGGTTGGCGTCCGGATTCACCCCGCCCTGCTTGGCCGCGACGATGATCTCCTTTGCGAGCTTGGTAAACCGCGCCCCACGCTCGGCGTCCTGCTTGCCCTTCCGGAGCCGAATGTTATGCCATTTAGAATGTCCCGACATCGGCGAAACCTCCTGATTCCGCTGGCCTTGAGGCTGCGAGGATTATAGCACCTGCGAGTTGCACGGTCAAACCAGCGAGTTCGTCATAGAATCCGATCTGTCGGATCCGTCGGATCAGACCGATCCACACTACGTATACGGCTGAAATTGGTGATTCCGCTCGACCTTAGCCGGTATGAAGGAGTAGTCGCGCACTCGCGGAATCAGGGACCTGCGCACCGTGGTGGTGCAGGGAATCCAGGTGAATGTTCAAGAGCCTAATCATTGCGGCGCTGTTGCTGGTAAGCGGGCAGCTCCAGCAGTGGGACGGTGAAGAGCCCAGGCGGCTGGCGATGGAGACAGACGGGCTGCAGAGCAGCACGTGGTCGCTCGCCTTTTCGCCGGACGGGCGGATTCTGGCGGCGGCAAACTACGACTCGACGATTAGAATGTGGGAAAACGGCTCGTGGAAGCAGCTCCCGACCCTCCGCGGCCATACCCGCCCGATCAACAAGATCGCCTTCTCAAGGGACGGCGCCCACCTGGCGTCGGCCGGTTCTGATGGACTCGTAAAGGTCTGGAATCCACGAACCGGAGAGCTGATCCGCACCATGAACGTCGATCCGGAGGGGGTGGCTGCCCTCGCTTTCTCGCCGGATGGGAGACTACTGGCAACGGCCGGCAAAGACCCGAGCATCCGTCTCTGGAACATTGGGACCGCAGAGATTACCAAGGAGCTTCCCGGGCATACGGACTTCGTTACGCAGCTCGCATTCTCGCCGGACGGTAAATGGATCGCTTCGGGCGGCTGGGACGGAACCGTGCGCGTGTGGAGCGTGGCGGACCGGAAGCGCCACATTCACTACGGCGACCTCGACGTGGTTACCAGCCTCCTCTTCACGACGGACGGTTCCTCATTGCTCGTCGGAACGAGGCACGGAAAAATGCTGCGGCTTCGGAATCAGACGGGATCGTTCGAGATCGTGGCGGAGGCGGCGACCGCCGAGCCAACTCACATCGCGCTCAGCAGAGATGGCAAGCGGCTGGCAGTCGGAATGGCGGAGGCCGAAGCGAACCGGGGATTCCGGCAAGCGCGAGGACGTTCTCCAATGAGGATCGAGATCCGCGATGCAGCCACCATGGCGATCAAGCGCACACTCACCATGCCCCGCCGCACCTCTTCCTTGACCGCTATTGCGCTAACCCCCGATGGCCGAACGATGGCCGTAGGGGACTGGGGGAAGTACGTCTACATCTGGTCATTGTCGGACTAGCCTTTCGATTCTAGTTTGGAGGAATAGACAACCTGGGAGGGCGAGGCTCCCGCCGAGCCGCATTTGACGTTACATTTGCCCTGCCCTCACAGAGCGGCTCGGCGG
>JBKJZI010000172.1:0-5853 GCA_046715155.1 Chthonomonadales bacterium
GGAATATGCTGGATCACTCGTCACCGGACGGCGCTATTCCGGCGGTGGGCGATGTCAATACGGTGGTCTGGTCTCTTGGGAAATCACTTGGGGCGACCGTGGACTACGCGGATGAGCGCGGACGGATTCGGAAACTGCGGATTGTGGGAATCCTTGGAAACTCGGTTCTGCAGGGCTCCCTGGTCATCTCGGAACAGGCTTTCGTCGGGATGTTTCCATCCCACAGCGGCTACCAGGCTTTCCTTGTCGACGCGCCGAAGGAATCCGCGGACGGAATCCGCAAAGAGTTAACGCGCGCCCTGGAGCCCGTCGGATTCTCTCCAATACCCACCGGCGAAAGAATGGCGGCGTTCAGCGCGGTGGAGAATACGTATCTCTCGATCTTCGCCGTTCTGGGAGCGCTTGGGCTGCTGCTGGGGAGCGCCGGATTGGGCGTCGTGGTGCTCCGTAACGTGCTCGACCGGCGGAGCGAGCTGGCGGTCATGGGGGCGGTCGGATTCCGCCGGTCCATGCTCCACCGGCTGATCTTCACGGAGCACGCAGTAGTATTGGGGTTGGGCCTGGCGGTAGGGGTGATCTCGGCGCTCATCGCCGTCCTTCCGACGATGGGGACCGGTCGCGCGGATTCCGTGCTGCCTTCCATCTTATTGAGCTTGTTAGTGGTACTGATCAGCGGCCTGGTCTGTACTTGGGCGGCCACGACGGTTTCGCTGCGGGGCCGACTCATTTCGGCGCTGCGTAATGAATGAGAGGAGAGGTAGATGTCAGAACTTGCGAAAGAGACGCGAGCAACGGTGATTCCATGCCTGCGGTACCGGAACGCGCCCGCGGCTATCGACTGGTTGTGCAAGACGTTCGGCTTCGAACGGCAGCTTGTGGTGCCAGGAGATAACGACACCATAGCGCTCGCGCAGCTCAGCTTCGGGAACGGCATGATCATGCTGGGATCCGTTTCGGGCAGTGAGTTTGACAGGCTGATGAAGCAGCCTGACGAGACCGGCGGTGCGGTAACGCAGTGCTCCTATGTAATAGTCAAGGATGCGGACACGATCTATTCGCAGGCTATCGCGGCCGGCGCGCGAATCGCGATGGAAATCAAAGACGAAGACTATGGCGGGCGAGGATTCAGTTGTTACGACCTGGAGGGCCACCTCTGGAATTTCGGAACTTACGATCCGTGGTCGAACTAGAAAGCCATAAATGAAACTCGGAATCGTCAGTATTCTCCTTGCCACTGTTCTTGTTGAACTTCCGCGGGCGGATACCAATTGGCCACAGTTCCGGGGCCCAAACGGAGACGGACACAGCGCCGCCGCCGGTCTTGCGCTGACATGGAGCGAGACGGAGAACGTTCGGTGGAAAACGGCGATTCATGGGCTAGGATGGTCGTCGCCCGTGGTTTGGGGCAGCCAGGTGTGGCTCACGACGGCGACGGAGGACGGCAAAGAGCAGTCGGTTCTCTGCATCGACCGCGATTCCGGTAAGGTACTGCTTGATAGGAAGCTGTTTGAGAATCCGTCGCCCGAACCGCTCGGCAATGATGTCAATACGTACGCGTCGCCAACGCCGGTGATTGAGGACGGCAGAGTCTATATCCACTTCGGCAGTTTCGGGACGGCCTGCCTAGATACGGAGACGTTCAAGACGGTGTGGGAGCGCCGTGATCTTCCATGCCGACACTACCGCGGTCCTTCATCCTCGCCCATCCTCTTCGAGAATCTGCTGATTCTGACCTTCGATGGGGCGGACCTGCAGTACACGGCTGCCCTGGATAAGAAGACGGGCGAAACTGTGTGGAAGACCGATCGCTCCGCGGATTGGAGCGATCTGGGGCCGGATGGGAAGCCTCAGGCAGAAGGTGATCTCCGCAAAGCGCACAGCACGCCGGTGATAACGACGGTCGACGGTAAACCGCTGATGATCAGCGCGGGGGCGAAGGCGGCCTACGGCTATGACCCGCGCACCGGGAAAGAGATCTGGAAGGCGACCCATAAGGGGTACTCGGCTTCGTGGAGGCCGCTGGTCGCCGATGGAATAGCCTACTTATCAACCGGTTACAGCGGATTCCCGATGTGGGCGATTAAGCTGGATGGACAAGGAGACATAACGGAATCACACATCGTCTGGAAGTACGCGAAAAATGTCCCCAGGAAACCCTCGCCGCTGCTCATCGACGACCTGCTCTTCCTTCTGGACGATTCCGGTGTCGTGACGTGCGTGGAATCGAAAACCGGGGAGGAGGTGTGGAAGGAGCGAATTGGCGGCAACTTCTCGGCGTCCTCGATTTACGCGGACGGCCGAATCTACTGCTTCAGCGAGCAGGGGAAGACAATAGTCCTCAAACCCGGCCGCAAACTAGAGATCCTGGCCGAAAGCCAGCTCGACTCCGGATTCATGGCGTCCCCCGCTGTAAGTGGTAAATCCCTGATCCTTCGAACAAAGTCCCACCTTTATCGCATCGATCCACCGGCATAACGGTACCTGGCCTGCACTTGACGTCATTCTGAGGGGACCGAAGAATCCGGCGGTTCATGGCTCAGCGGACTGCGTGCCGGATTCTTCGGTCCCTCAGAATGACGTCAAAGACGAGTGCCGCCCATCATCTGTTGTTTTCGCGCACCGTACATCTGACGTAAGGTCTGAATCTGGCCAGCGTGGTAGACGTCGTGGAGCGCGATTCCGCGAAGGATTGCGCCGTTTGTTACGCTGCTTCCCGGTGGGGCGGAATCCAGGTCAGCCGAGTTGAGTGATTCGACGCAGGAGCGGAGGCGGCGGTGAATCTCGTCGAGGAGTTTCACGTCCTCTGTCCAGGATTCGGCGGAATCGTTGGACGGACGCGTGAACCAGTTGGAGCCTTTGCGCGGGAATGCGCCGCGCTTCTCGCCGGTGAACCGGCGGGCGACGGCGTACTTCCAGTAGGCGGAATGAAGAGTTATCTCCCAGACGTTTCGCGCGCTCGGCGATGGCCGCCACGAGGCTTCCTCGGACTTGACTCGACGGATGGACGCACCCAGCGTGGGGCCGTGCCACGAGTCACCCTCGTAGGCCTCATCTAGCAGCGCAAGTAGGACCTGAACGCCCATCAGGAGCCGGAATCCGCCAGGCTAGCGCAGATGAGTTCTTCGTCGTTGCGGGCGAAGACGTGGCGGTTGGCGAAGGCTGGGTGCGACCAGTTGACGGGCCGCGGATTCGTAATGCCCGTGGTCGGTTTGATGAGCTGCGCGCGGCCGATCTCTTCGTACTTCTCCGGCGTAAGCCTGCTGATGATGAGCTGGCCTTTCTCGGTGACGATCCAGGTCAGGTCGCCGTTCTGGATCAGGTGGCCTGACGCCCACATGCCGCGCGGGATAATGGTATTCACCGACCAGACGCGGTCGCCGGTCTTGGCGTCGAGGCAGCGCAGCTCCCCGAAATAGTCGATTCCGTAAATGTGGTCGCCCAGGATGAGCGGATTCGGGATCAATGCGTGCATGCCTTCCTCCGCCTGCGGATTCAGACGCTTCCTCTGCCACACCTTCTCGACTGCCGGCTTGTCGGTCGCCAGCTTGAGCATTAAGATTCCGTTTGAAACCGATGAGACCAGTAGGCGTTCTCCGCTGATGACCGGCGTGATTACTCCGTCTATCTGTCGGACGGAAGGGAAGCTGTGCTCCCATACAGTTTGCCGGACGACGGGTCGAGACCGACTATACGATCGGCGGTCCATAACACCATGACTCGCTTACCTGCCTGATCGATCATCATCGGTGAGGAGTAGCAGGCTTTGTCGGGCAGCGCTTTCCACTTCTCGGCGCCGGTCATGCGATCGAACGCGACCACGCACGAATCGCCCTCACCGCTGATGACCACGATGACGTTATCCCCTTCAATCAGGGGCGCGGCCGCAATCCCCCAATCCGGCATTCTCACTTTGTATTGAGTGAAGAGGTCTTTGCTCCACAGCACGTCTCCCTTCGCGGCGTCGAAGCAATAGAGGTTCGCCATGGAGCCGAGTGAATAGGCTTTTCCGTCATTCACCGTGACCGAAGCGCGAGGGCCGTTCGGATAACTGACGCCTTTGTAAACGCAGTCGTAAGCGTGCGACCAGATGGGTTTGCCGGATTCGGCGTCAAGGCAATGAACCCGCTCCTGCTCTTTCGGCTCGACCAACCTGTCCATAACGTATACGCGCCCGCTCGCGACCGTGGGACCGCTGTACCCGCTCGAAATCGGCGCCCGCCACTTCACCTTGATCTCCGGCGAATCGAACTTCCGAATGATTCCGGTCTCCCGCCAGATTCCGTCCCGAAGTGTCCCCCGCCACTGCGGCCAGTCGTCAGCATATGTCGAGCCGGTCGCTACCAGGAGAAAACCTGCAATGACCAAGGATTTCAAGCGCGTGCCCTTCCTAATTCATGGTTATCCGATCAAGCAGACAGCCGGAATCGTCGCCCAGCTATCACGAAATCGGGACTACTTTTTCTCTGCGATTGCGACAAGGTGACCGCGGGTGCGGAAGTAGAGGGTGTCGCCGGAAATGGCCGGGGTGGCCATACAGACTTCGCCCATTGGATTCTGCGCGAGCAGCTCGAACTTCGGACCGGCCTTGACCACGTAGATGTCGCCCTCTTCGCTGGAGTAGTAGAGTCGGCCGTCGGCGGCGACGCCGGAAGCCGTGAATCCTGTCCGGCCGGTGCCGAGCCGCTCGTTATACACCCGCTCGCCCGTCTTTGCGTTGTAGCAGCTCAGCACGCCGTGGTCTCGGCAGACGTAGAGGTAATCGCCGTAGACGATTGGGGTTTGCATGTAGCCTCCCTCGCGGTGGTGACTCCAGGGTATGTGCGAGTTGGACGTAGCGTCGGCCAGCAGCGAGATGTTGCCGGAGGCGGAATCCTTGATGGCGTAAATGGGGGCCATCCGGCCATGTGCGTTGGTGATGTAGATCAAGCCCTGCCCGGCTACGGGAGTTGGGACCGGGATGTCGCCGCCGCCGGTGAGCCGCCAGTACTCCAGTCCCGACTTGAGATCATATCCGGCAATGTGCTTCCACCCATTCAGGACGACCTGCTTCCGGCCGCCGGAGTCGACGACGGTGGGTGTGCTCCATGTCGGCACCTCGTTACGCGGATTCCGCCAGATTTCTTTGCCCGTTTTGGCGTTGAGCGCGGCGACGAAGGAGCCTTGCTGGAGGTCGCATTGGGCGATAACCATGTCGTCCTGAATGATGGGGGAGCTGGCGAAGCCCCACTGCGCCGAGGGGACCATGAAGTAGCCGGAATCCAGCATGCCGAAGTCTTGCTTCCAGAGCGGTTTGCCGTTAAGGTCGTAGCAGTAGAGTCCTTCTGAGCCGAAGAACGCCACCACTCGCTTTCCATCGGTAGCCATCGTGGAGTTTGCGTGCGTGGCTTTGGTATGCCGCTTGACCTTCGGCTTGCCGGTAAAGGCGGTTCGTTCCCAGAGCATTTTCCCGGAGTTGCGGTCCAGGCAGTAGACCATGAACCGGTGCGAGGTGTCATCCTCCACGGGCGCGATGTCGCCGTAGAGGCCGACCTTTAGCTCCGGATTCTCCTTGCCGCTGATCGCGCTGGTGACGAAGACCTTGTCCTCCCAAATGATCGGACTGCTGTGACCGAGACCGGGAATAGGCGTCTTCCAGCCAACGTTCTGCTTCTCCTCGACGTTCCATTTAACGGGCGGCGAGGCGCTCTCGGCGATTCCGCTCGCGTTGGGACCGCGGAACTGCGGCCAGTTCCGAGTTGGAGCGGGGGAATCCGCGGAGCGGGCAACAACGCAGGTCGTAATAAGCAAAGCTAAAGCTGTAATCCAGCGAGCAGTCATGACGTCCTCCAAATAATTGCGGGATGGAAGTGTGGA
>JBKJZI010000173.1:0-11348 GCA_046715155.1 Chthonomonadales bacterium
AGGAGGACCTTCGCCAGGCGATAGAGGAGCTCGCCGTCGGTGATAAGGCGAAATTGACGATTATTCGGGCCGGCAATCCCGGCAGCGTTGGAGTGAAGCTGGAAGCCACTCCGGCTTCCGCGCCCAACGCAAAATCGCGCCAACAGGAAGAGCTGGAATTCACCGTGCGAGAGTTAACACCGCTCGACCGAATGGAACGGCGGTGGAACTTGAATCAGCGGGGTGTGCTCGTATCGGAAACGACGGCGGGCGGATGGGCGCAGATGGCCGGGCTCCGTGTGGAGGACCTCATCATTTCGGTTCAGGGCCGCCCGGTAAGCGACCTCGGCAGATTCGAATCCGCCATTCGGTCGGCTCTAGCGCGCAAACCCCGCGTCATCACCCTTTTCGTCCAGCGCGCCAACAATACTGACTTCGTCTTCATTGAGCCGGATTGGTCGAATGTTCAGGGGAAAAAGTAAACCATTGGGGATTGTGGATCGGAAAGGAACACAGATGAACTGTCGGATTATTTCCGCTTTCGCCATGAGCCTGGTATTGACTGGCGCGCCGGTATCTGCCTTGCAAGACGACGGGGGCCAGCTCGCTGAGATTGTTGAGAAAGTGGCGCCATCCATTTGTACGGTAAAAGCTGTAATCCGAATGGAGTCCAAGGGCACGGGCCAGTCTCAAAGCCACGAATCGCGCGTGACGCTGCAGGGCGTGGTGGTCGATTCGGATGGTCTCGTGCTGGTTTCCAACATGCCTCTCTCGCCCACCCGGCTTTTCGAGATGATGGGAATGGGAGAGATGTCCGGGCAAATGGGCATCAAGATGACTCCGGTCAGCTTCAAGGTCACGTTCGTGCGGGAGGACAAAGAGTATGACGCGTTCCTGGCCGCAACCGACAGTAAGCTCGACGTGGCGTTTCTGAAGGTAGAAGCGCTGGGCGACCGCAAGCTTCCGGCAGTCGACCTCTCCGCGTCTTCTAACATCGTCATCGGCCAGCGAGTCGTCTCCGTCTCCCGATTGGGTAAAGGCTACGACTATGCCCCATTCTTCCAGACAGCACGGGTCAATGGCGAGATTGCAAAGCCACGCAGGGCCTGGATGCTGGAAGGCGCAATCTCCGGGTACGGCCTACCCGTCTTCGCCTTCACTGGAGAACTTATCGGAATCCTCAGTACCGTTCCCGGGGCCTCGAAGGAGGACGGATCCGAAGACAGCATGGGAGCGGGGATGGTCATGCGGATGCTTTCGGGAGGCAGCGGAATGTCAGCTGGCGGGTCCTTCGTCCTCCCAGGATCAGTGATCAAGTCCGCGGCAGACCAGGCCAAGGAGCGCGCCGTGGTTGTCGCCGCGGAACGCGCAAAGAAGAAATCACAGCCAGAACCCTCTCCAGCTATCGCAAAGAAGCCCGCGGTCAGCACCACGCAAAAGAAACCGACTAAACCTTAATTGCTCTGACGGATGACGGATGACGGATGACGGATGACGGACGACCGACCACCGACGACCGGCTCCGAATAACGAAAAACGATAAACGAAAAATGAGGACGGCTGATCCGTCGTCCGTCATCCGTCTTCCGTCAAGCCACCCCATGCTACAATAGCGCGGATTCCCTCCGTATTACCTCTGGGATGCTATTAATGTGAGCTGGCCGTGGAAGAAGGCGATCATCGTGGGCGCGTCGTCCGGAATCGGCGCGGAGCTTGCGAGGCAGCTCGCTGCAGGCGGCTGCCAGGTCGCGCTTGTTGCGCGGCGAGCGGTCGAACTGGAGGCGGTAGCGCAGAATTTCAGAGGCTCGACGGCAGACGACCGACGACCGACGACCGAATCCGACCTCCCAACGCACACAGCCCAAAGTCAAAACTCGCTTATCTATCCACACGACGTCACCTGTTACGAGGAAGTCCCTTCTCTATTTCAGCGGATTTGTCGGGATCTGGGCGGGCTCGATCTAGTCGTATACAGCGCCGGATTCCTGCCGCGGGTGGGAGAGGACGAATACAGTTTTGAGAAAGATAGGGTCGCGCTAGAGGTCAATCTTCTTGGCGCCGTCGCCTGGCTGGACCAGGCCGCCGATCGGTTCGGCCGCGCGGGCGCCGGGACCATTGTCGGAATCTCTTCCGTAGCGGGGGACCGCGGAAGGAAAGGGAATCCGGTGTATAACGCCAGCAAGGCCGGACTCAACACGTATTTGGAAGCCCTGCGGATGCGGCTGCAGCCGAAGGGAGTCACCGTCCTCACCGCGAAGCCCGGATTTGTCGCCACGCCGATGACCGAGGGCCTTGGCAAGCTCCCGATGGTGATCACCGCCCCCGAAGCCGCCCGCCGGATACTCGAAGCTGCTCGGGACAAACGTTCCGTCGCTTACATCCCCTCTCGTTGGCGTCCAATCATGTTCCTCATCCGCAACCTTCCCGCTCGCCTGGTCCCGAAGTGATGACCGACGACCGTCGGCTGACAGCGGAGGAATCGTCCTCGTCCTCGATCTCGTCGTCGTACTCGACTCTCCCAAAAACAGCAACATCCGAGCATGAGGACGAGGACGAGTTCGAGGACGATTCCAGCCCGACACCCAATACCCATTACCCAACACCTCTTCCTCCTCGGCGACTTGAGCGCGTCGAAGCGTGGGGCATGGCCTCCTCGGTGATGAGTTATGTTTACCGGCCGAGTACGGAGGGGGGAATCCGAGAGGTCTTCGAGGTTGCACGGGAGGAAGGCCATACGGTAGGGCTCCGGGGCGCGGGGCGCAGTTATGGAGACGCCTCTCTCAACTCGGAGGAGATTTGCCTGGATCTCTCACGCATGAACCGGATTCTGGAGTGGAATCCGGAGACCGGCATCATAGCTGTGGAGCCGGGCGTGAGCATCCGACAACTCTGGCAGTATGTGATCGAGGATGGGTGGTGGCCCTACGTCGTCCCGGGCACCATGTATCCTACCATCGGCGGCTGCGCGGCCATGAATATCCATGGCAAGAACAATTGGAAGGTGGGTCCATTAGGCGACCACATCCTCTCATTCGACCTGCTGCTTCCAAACGGGGAGGTGAAGCCCTGCAGCCGCGAAGAAAACCAGGACCTCTTCCATGCCGCTATTGGCGGCTTCGGTATGCTCGGCTGCTTCCTCCGTATCACGCTTAAGCTTAAAAAGGTGCATTCCGGATCGCTCAAGGTGACGCCGATCTCGGTGAGGAGCCTCGCGGAAATGATCAAAGTGTTTGAGGAGCGGATGGATTCCGCGGACTACCTGGTCGGCTGGGTCGATTGCTTCGCTAGCGGATCGAACCTGGGGCGCGGAATTGTACATCAAGCCGAGTATCTGGCTCAGGGCGAGGATCCGGATCCGAATCGATCGCTGCGCGTGGAAAGCCAGGAGCTGCCGGAGACATTCTTCTTTGGCTTATTGTCACGCGGCAGCCTGTGGCGATGGATGCGGCCGCTGTTGAACGACCCGGCCATGCGGGTAGTCAATTGGGCGAAGTACCGATCCTCGCGTCTTCACCACCTAAAGCCCTACCGTCAATCGCACGCCGCTTTCGCTTTTCTGCTCGACTACGTCCCGGATTGGAAGCGGTCGTACGAGCCGGGCGGGCTTATTCAGTATCAGAGCTTCATTCCGGTGGAATCCGCTGTAGCCGTCTTCACCGACCAACTAGCGCTCTGCCGCCACGCGGGGCTGATTCCCTATCTCGGGGTCTTTAAGAGACACCGTCAGGACGATTTCCTGATGACCCACGCCGTGAACGGATATTCTCTGGCCCTGGATTTTAAGGTCACCGCGGCGAATCGATCCCGCCTATGGCGACTATGCGCGGAGATGGACCGAATCGTAATGGAATCCGGCGGCCGCTTCTACTTCGCCAAAGACAGCACCCTCAGCCATTCTCGCCTCGGCCCCTACCTGGAAGAAGACCGCGTCCGCCGCTTCCTGGAGCTTAAAGATCAGTTTGATCCAGACGGAATCCTGCAAACCGAGTTGTTCAAACGCATCTTCGGAGCAGAACAAACGGATTCCGCTTACCAGTGAAATCAACGGTCAAATCGGACTCCGCTACAACAATCAATTCGTCGATTATTGAATTTGGACGGAGTATTTCGGTTGCTATAATCCAATGCGAGGGATGTCGCAGAGGACTCCGAGGTCAGGAGTCCTCTGCGCACTAGCGACCCTGGTCAGTGCCGGGGTGTCACCGTGACAACATAGGTTGTGTTCAGTACATAGCCGAACAGATCGATGGCGGCGCCGAAATGGATGGTGTGCGTCCCGACGCTCAACGGCGCTACCAGAAGATAGAATCCGGCGGCCACGGACGTACCCGAGGCGGGCCCGGGAACTCCAAGGATGTTGTCTGCCGGCACAGTAAACGAGTACTGCGGCGATTCGACCCGAAATCGGCCAATGCGCTCCACTGCTAGGCCATCGATCACCGCAAATGCGCCTGACACCAGGTCCATGAAGTAGTTCGCCGCCGCCCGCTGCTCGGCATAAGTGGCGCCAAAGAAAGGCGGCGGTTCCAGTGAGGAGACCTCTGCGGTAATGATCGGGAAGAACAACGCCGTCCCCGCCGGAATGGTAACCTCCACTGTGACCGGCCCGGTCAATCCGGCCAGGAACCGAACTCCCTTCTCCTCACCGAATAGTGATCCGGAGAATACCGGATGGTCGCCTCCCACCACCGGAATCGCCAGCACGGCTTGATTCCACTTCGCGACCCATTCGCCGTAGCTGAGGCCCCGGAAATTCGCGTGCGGCGGGATGATCTTCGGCCCGTTTCCCTGCGCTTGCGATGGAGCAAGTTGGAGCGTCGCCCCGGATACTAGCAAGGCTGTCGCTAAAGCAGTTCGGTAATGCCTTCCCATTCTCGTCCTCCTTTGAACGTAAGGCTCCCGTAGTTCGTGGAGCCGGTTTTCGGCCGCAAATCTCAGTCAGCGCGGGCGCCCTGAGCCTACGGCCGACAGCGCGGTGATTCCCTATCGGACCATCTGTTCTGTTAACGTCCCGACTGCGGCGGGCTTAATGTCGCGCGGTACCCTTACAACGGCATGTGAGGGATACCCAGCGGCATCCGCGAGGTTTGATGGCGGCTGCTGCGAGGCGGGACGGTCGGTCGATTTGTACCGTGCGCAATAGCAGGCCGTACTGAGCCCGTCACAGGTTGCTGCGATTACGAAGAGGAGGAGAACCAGCAACAGTCCGGCGCAGCTTACGGCGCAGACACTTCCCACCGCGCAGCATTGTTCCACCGCTTGATTCAGAGCGTCTAAGAAGCCGTGAAACAAGGCGTCGAAGAGGATCATTGTCCTTCTCCTCTGGCGAGATCGGACCGGTCACCCTCCAGCACTGCCGTAACGCGAGCTGCCTTCGCTCCGGAGCGTTCGGAAGGGGCGACGTCTGCGGCCACCTCCATTTGAAAGGTCCTGCCCTCAGGAAGCACGGCTCCTCCTCCGCGCCAGAACGAAGCGCTGATTACGCCCGCGCCGAGACTGGCGATTAGGGGAACCGGGCTGTTCCCCCGCCCGCCGCCGATCCCCAATCCATTAATGCTGATCTCCAGCCCTACGAACGTGGGCACAAAAACGACAATTCCGGTGATTATCGCGGCCGGGAACAGGTTCGTTCCGGTGCGTCCAATCGAATCGCGTTTTGCGGCCGGGCGGAGCGGGACTCGCGCACCGTCCGCCGCGGCCACGTAGTCGCACGTAATCTTGAGTTTTCCGCCTTTGCCGAACATCCCGGCTCCTCCCGATTCTCTTACGGTCCCGTAAGCGGGAGTTCCGGCCCTCAAGATTACGTCGCGACCGTTCGGAGCGAGCACGTCGCTCGCTACGGCGAAGGAGACGGAGCGACCGTTTTTGTCACGTCCGCCTCGGAGCGCTTCCTTTAGAACGACCGTCACCGGCGTGCCGGCCTTCAGAATCCCCGCTTCTGCCTCCTGGACGAAGGAGTACAGGCGGATGGTGGAGGCGGATGTCTCGGCAACCACCTTTTCTACCGAATCCGCGATGGCCGGACATGTCGCCGCCAGCCACAGAACGCCGGCGATGGTTGTGACGATTTGGGAAGTCATGATTCTTTGCCCTCCTGAGTTAATCTTATGGACAGTCGCCCGGAATGCCGGAACACCAGCTCCCATCGGAGCGCTGATAAGCGATTCCAAAAAGGGAGTTCTTATTTTCGTAGGGCCCTTTGTCAGTCACGGTCCAGTCCAGGATTGGCCGCCCGTCCAGACGCAAACCGCCAAGCTGATTGGCGTTCCCATTGAGTGTCGGCTTGACCTTGACTACCTTCGCGTGGCCATCCGCGAAATTGGCAACCGACATACGCGCGTGCCGAGCCTGCACCGGCGTGTCGAATACTGCGTATCCCCGGCTTCCGCCGGGCAGGGTGGCGGTGCCGTCGAAGACGAGGCTCGTCTCGGCCACGTGGGGAAGCTCCGCCATCGTCCGCACGACCCGGCGCGGGTCCATCATCGGGAAAACGACGTTCGGGTAACCCTGCTCGATCACCGCGAAGTTGAACATATAGCTGATGTCCTTAGCTGGCGGGTTTGTCGCACATAGCGGGAAGAGGCGGACGTTCGCCAGTCCGACCGCCGCGTCCATTGGTGGAACGTCTGACGGGCACTTCATGACGTCGGCGTTCTTTTGATAGGGAACAACCTCGGCGTAGAACGACATAGTGCACATTGCCCCGTTCGCTTCCCGGCCGAGATAGAGCGAGATCGGAAACGTTTCGTCGTAGTCCTGCGCGTACATCAGGACGGCGGTCGCCGCTTGGCGCAGATTCGAAGTGCAGGACGTCTTCCGGGCCTGTTCCCGGGCTTGCGCGAATACCGGGAAGAGGATGGCGGCGAGTATCGCGATAATCGCGATAACAACAAGGAGCTCGATTAGCGTAAAGCCAGTCTGTCTGGTTCGCACGGTGGCCTCCTTCAACGGGCAGCGGAGCGCTCGACTTGATCGCTCAAGAGTATTCGAAGCCGGGTCAGAGAGGAAGAGGATTGCCTCAGCCCGGTTCTCCGATGGGCAATTCTAGGCGGGAAGCGGGGCAGGACACAATGACATAAATGGGTAATACTTTCAGGTGTGCGTTGCGGATAGAGATTAACGCAAGCTCGGAACGCGGCATGAGCACGCATAAGTACTCAGGGACCGTCGCATGCGCCTGACATTCCGGCCCGCCACCCGCCGGGACTTCCACATTTCCTACATCGGCACGTACTATCGCGGCGCGGGCGCCGATCGTGCCGACCTGCTTGAGCGCGAGTGGGAATGGCTGCGAAGCAACCCTTCGACCATCTCGATGGTCGTGGAAGATCAGGAGCGGGAGCCGGGGAATCGAGGCGTGGGATATGCTCAGGCGGTTTTCGTCACGGACACCCTGGTGGATCGAGCGGGATCGACCCCCTGGGTCAACCTTCTTCTAGCGCCCGGACGCTCGGAAGAGACGCATCCGATTCTGACACCCGAAGGCGTACGGGAGGCCAATTCCGGGCTGGGGCTCAACGTGTTGATCACACACTGGGTCTGGAACGAGGCCGCACTCACCGCCGACGCCTCACGACGGGTCCGCGACTACCTGACCCGGCAGTTTCTGACCCTCTACGCTGGATACAACCTTCGACAAATTCTTTTGGAGGTATTCGGAGAAGAAGCCCTCCAGATGGCGATCAATGCAGGGTTCCGGCTTCGCACAGCCTACTCTGCCTACTTCCGAGAGCATCCCCGACCGGCGCCGGAATTGCAGCCATATCTCACGGGCATCACCCGCAAGGAAGCAACAGACAGCGAAGGTTCATTGGTCAGCCAGGCGTTCATCTATACACCTCCCAGTTTTTCTTTCAAGCCCCACGAACAGGAGTTGCTTTGTCTCGCCCTCATCGGTTACTCGGATGATGAGCTAACGGACCCGCTATGCGTATCACTGGCTGCCGTCCGGAAACGGTGGACCGGCATCTATGAAAGGGTGGCTTCAGTCGACCCGGACCTCCTCCCGTCGGCCGGTGATGGCACCAGGGGTGCGGAGAAACGGCGCGACCTGCTTGCTTACCTTCGCGACCACCCGGAAGAACTCCGACCGGTAGAGCGTCCGGGCCGCGACAGTAGTTAGGGTCTAGGGTATGGGATATCGGGAATAGGGTAATAATCCGCGCTATACACGATACGCTAACTACGGGTCCGAGCAGACAGGGCTGTGTCAGGGTGATCGCTGAACACGCCATCCACTCCTACTTCGAGGAAGATTCTATACTCCGCGGCCGCATCGCCTTGCCTCCTCAAGTAGAAAGGATCGGAGTCAGGGTCGCCTCGCCGAAGCGAAGCCGGAAGAAAATAGTTCTCATTGCGGAACGTCCACACATAGACGGCAAG
This sequence comes from Chthonomonadales bacterium, assembly GCA_046715155.1. GTDB lineage: Bacteria > Armatimonadota > Chthonomonadetes > Chthonomonadales > CAJBBX01 > JBKJZI01. The sequence goes on from JBKJZI010000173.1 coordinate 8,362, forward strand.
GCCTAGGGCGCGAGCATCCGGGATGACCGAAGTAGGCCCGAGCAGATTCTCATCCGGACCCCGGGGAATTGCAACGTCCTTCTCGATGGAGATTCCGGCCGCGTAACGAGTGATCTCCTCCAACCACGTTGGGCTTAGTATTTCCGCCGCGCCGCCGTCGTCGTTCGGCGACGGACCTGCCGTGAATTCGGAAGCGCCAATCAATTGAACGAGCGGAATCGACGTCGAAATTGCAAGCCGCTTCAGATGATCCGCGTCGAATGATTCAATGAAGATGGGTATGGTGGGACTGCTTTCATTGCCGGGAGCCAGTTGATCCAGGAGGAGCTCTTCGTACGGCAGACCGATTTCACGAAAGTAACCGGGGTGCTTCGACTCTGCGAAGATTCCGATAGTCCTGCCCGTAATCGCGGACTTCCGGCTAATCAAATCAATAATCTCGCGAAGAGTCGGAATAGCGTGGAGGCCGTCGAATACCGTGTTATCTGGACGGAGCTGCGGATACTGCTCGCGGCAGCGCAGCGTCGTGATCTCCGTTAGTGTGAAATCTTCCGTGAACCACCCCGTAACGGCGCTTCCTTCGATGGTCTTGGTAGTCTTTCGGTTCAGAAACTCTGGCCGCTCCGCGACATCGGTAGTGCCCGAAATCACGGAATCTCCTTCCATGATGGCGAGAGCGTTGTCGTGCCGAGCGACGAGCATTCCATCTTTGGTGCAAACCAGGTCTAGCTCTATGAAGTCGGCGCCCAAGTCGATGGCGTGTTCGAACGAAGCGAGAGTGTTCTCAAGTCGGTACCCGGCCGCGCCTCGATGACCGATGACGATCGGGCGGAATGGAAGTGAGGTATTTGGGTGGGTATCCAAAAATGCTACCGTAGGTTATAGGTGACCTTTACGGCGGAAGTAGGAGAGGAGAACGCGCTCAGCCATGCGGCTGATCTTGGTGCCGAAGAACTCGCGGCGGGCCATTGGCGGGACCATGATGCTAAAGATTCCGCTCCGGTTCGCGCCCCATACATCCGTAAACATCTGATCGCCGATCATGACCGTCTTGGATGGGTCTGCGCCCATAAGCTCCAAAGCAGCGTGAAATCCCTTTTTGCTCGGCTTCATCGCCTGGCGTACGTACGGAATCTCCAGCTCCTCCGACAGCTTTTTGAGCCGCCTCCCGAAGCGCGTGTTGGACAGCAGGCAGAGTTTCATTCCCGATTCCTTCAGCGCGGCCAGCCATCCCATCACATCGGCCGATACATCGTGCCGCTGCCATCCGACTAGAGTATTGTCCAGATCCAGAATCACCGCCTCGATTCCGCTCTCTCTCAGGTCGTCTACCGAAACATCCGTCACTCCAAGGGGACAGAATCTCCTCGGGCAAAAGATGAGAAGACCGCGTGGGTGATGAGTATTCAATGCAAAACCCAAAATCAACTTTCCTTCGTTGGTCGTCATTGCTGGCGTCGGCGAAGAGCGCGGAAGTTAGCGACGTGGCGGTTGTGCTCGGCCATCGTGCGGCTGAAGGCGTGGGAGCCATCTGGCTTCGCGACGTAGAAGAGAAAGCCGTGCTTTTCCGGGCGGAGGGCGGCCAGAAGAGCCTCCTTACCCGGGCTAGCGATCGGCCCGGGCGGCAGCCCCTTGTTCCTGTAAGTGTTATACGGGGAATCCACGTTCAGGTCTCGGTAGAGTACGCGGTTTTTATGGTGGCCCAGGGCGTAGAGCACGGTAGCATCGATTTCGAGGCGCATTCCTTTCCGCAGACGGTTCTCGATGACTCCGGCAATCCGCGCCCGGTCCTGCGGTACACGCGCCTCCCGCTCGACAAGCGACGCGATCGTCACCAGGTCATGCAACGAGTGCCCGGTTTTACGAATCTCTGCCCTGTACGGTTGATAGAATTCGCGGTCGAAGGTTTCCAGCATCGTCTCAGCCGCCCGCTCGGATTCAGTCCCCGGTGGGAACCGATAGGTCTCGGGGTAAAGATAGCCTTCCAGTGTTTTGGCCTTGACCTCGAACGGCATGTCGAGCGTATTCATGTTGGAGCTCGCCACACGCGCGAACGCTTCGTCATTCCGAATGACTCCCTTGCCCTCCAGCGTGTTGGCAATCTGTCGCAGCGTGTAACCCTCCGGAATCGTCACGGCGAGCTCGGTGACATCCTGCCCTCCGCGCGTCAGTCGGTCGATAATCTGCGCCAGGGTCATGTCCGGCGAGAGCTCATAGCCGCCGGATTTCATCGCGTTCATATTCTTCGTACGCAGCGCTCTCCACAGGAACGCGATTTCGCTGCGGATAAGGCCCTGGCGATGGAGCTGGCGGGCTATTTCCCTGGGTGTCGATCCGGACGGAATCACCACCTTCGTGGCCCGCGGGCTCTCAGACGCAGGCATGAGCTGGTAGGTGAACCACAGGAGCCCGAGCCCGGCTACTAACAATGTGGGAAGGAGGCAGCAGCAGCCGCAACGCCAGAAGCGCTTCACCTCCCGGCCGCCTCCTGCTTCCGCCGCTCCAGGAAACTCTCCAGGATCACGCTCGCGGCAATAGAGTCGACCACCTCCTTGTGCCGGTCGCGGCGGCGGTTCCCAGCGGCCAGGATGGTTTCGGCTTCGAAGGTGCTGAGCCGTTCGTCTTCTTCGTGGATGGGGACCTTCAGGTATCGCTTGAGCGCTTCGATAAATTCGGCCACCTTCTGCGCCTGGACCCCTCGATTTCCGCTCATGGAGAAAGGCATTCCTACCACGATCTCAGAGATTCCTTCCCGTTCCACGAGCTCGCGCAGAACGATCATGTCACGGCGGTACCCTTCCTGACGCCAGATGGTCTTTCCGGGGAAGGAGTAGGTTTCGGAATCGTCGCTCTGCGCGACTCCGATCGTCTTCTCCCCCACGTCCAGCGCCAGAATCTTGCCCATTACAAACCCCGTGCGACAGTATACCGCGCGCGTGATTCCGAAGGGAGGCGTTATTCTGGAGTGCGGCGGCTCGACGCCGCTT
>JBKJZI010000174.1:0-23902 GCA_046715155.1 Chthonomonadales bacterium
TTATTGTTTTTTGGTTTAAGTTTGTTTTTAACCTTATACCTTTTACCCTAGACCCTAAACCCGAGGAGCTCTTGATGCCACAGACGCCCATTGTAACCGCGGACACGGATGACTTAGCGGCCCTTGAGAGGCTGCGCTCCGCGTATGACACCATGCGTAATGAGATTGGGCGGGTCGTCATCGGGCAGCATAAGGTTGTCGAAGAGATCCTAATCGCCATTTTTTCGCGGGGACACTGCGTACTAGTGGGGGTGCCGGGTCTTGCGAAGACGCTTCTCGTCAGCACTCTTTCAAAAACCCTCTCCCTCAGCTTCAAGCGGATTCAGTTCACCCCGGACTTGATGCCGGCCGACATCACCGGCACCGAAATCATCCAGGAAGACCCCGTTACCCGCGAGCGGCGCTTCGTCTTTATGAGCGGTCCCATCTTTGCCAACGTCCTGCTGGCGGACGAGATCAACCGGACCCCGCCTAAGACCCAGGCAGCTTTGCTGGAGGCGATGCAGGAGCATCACGTCACGTCCGGCGGCCGCTCATATCCACTTCCGGTGCCGTTCTTCGTCCTCGCTACGCAGAATCCGATCGAGCAGGAAGGGACCTATCCACTGCCGGAGGCCCAGCTCGACCGGTTTATGTTCATGATCTGGGTCTCATACCCCACCGCGGACGAGGAGCTCGCGATCATGCGCGCCACTACGTCCGGCGTGATGGCCGAGGTCGGCGAACTCCTCAACGAGGAGGACATCATGGACCTCCAGAGCATCGTGCGCCGGATTCCGGTCGGCGAGCACGTCTTCCGCTACGCCATGGCCCTCACCCGCGCCACCCGCCCCGAGGAGCCGGAAGCGCCGGACTTCATCAAGAGCTACCTGAGCTGGGGCGCCGGCCCCCGCGCTTCCCAGTTCCTCATCCTCGGCGCCAAGGCCCGCGCAGCGCTGTACGGCCGCAACTACGCCTCCACCGAGGACGTGATGGAAGTAGCGCTGCCGGTCCTCCGCCACCGCCTCCTGGTCAATTTCAACGCCGAAGCCGACGGCATGAACGCCGACAAAATCGTCGAGCGCCTCCTAAAACAGATCCCCCGCCCCACCGACCCCCGCGGCAAGTGAGGAATCCGTGAACGATGCTGTGCCTGCAGCGGATTCCGTGCCTTTCGCGCTCGACGCGGAGATCAGCCTGCAGATAGGCAGGCTAGGCAGTCACCCTGAAAGCGTTCGAAGGGATGCCGTTCAGCGCCTGGCAGCTATCGGCCGCCCCGCAATCGGACCGTTGGGAGATGTGCTCCGATCGGAAAACGATTTCGGTCCCCGGACACGGGCTCTGGCCGCCGAGGCATTGGCCCTAATCGGGCCGGCGGCGATTGCGGAATTGGTTACGGCCCTCTTCCGACGCACTTCGCAAGAGCTAGCCAGCCATTCGCTGATTGCCATCGGCGAACCTGCGGTCGCTCCGCTAATAGACCTTCTCGAAAGCAAGCACGACAATGCGCGTCACGCCGCCGCCTCCTGCCTCGAGAAGATCGGCACGCCCTCAGCCGTAACCGCGCTGAAGGAGGTTTTTATTAAGGACGTGACGGATAAGGCTCGCCGGAAATTTAAGCGTAATCGAAGACTACGCATCAGCATCGCGGCATTCATAGCTCTCTTTCTCTTTTCATTCGTCGGTTTACATTGGTGGAAGCAGGCGTTCCCGGACACTGCCTTCGCTGCCGATCTCTGCCGAGTCTTCGCACAGATCGTCTTGCAAGCCATCGTGTTTGGGAGCGCCGTGGATACGGCCGTCGGAATCCGAAACTCGGCCTCTATCGCGGTCGCGCGAATGGACGATGTCAGGAATGCTCCACTTTTTGCGCTATGTCTCGACGACAAAGAGAAGCTCATTCGACAAACGGCGGTAGGCGCACTCAAGAAGCTTCTCCCACGGGTGCAGGCCAGTCAGGCGCCCGAATTCTCGCCGGAAGCGATGGCCGCTTTAATAAAGGCATTGAGTATCGACGACGAAGAGCTTGTCCTGGCGGTCCTTACGGCCCTTGAGCAGATCGGGGACGAGCGAGCCCTTCCGGCAGTTGAGGGAATCGCCGAACGCTCACCCTCGAATAGCTCTCTACGCATACGGGCCGCCGCAAAGGAGTCTCTGCCTGCGCTGCGTGTTCGCGCGGCGGAATCGCTTCAGGCGAGTTCGCTGCTGCGCGCGGCTTCATCACCGAATGACTCCGCGGCGACTATGCTGGTGCGACCTGCGGAATCTGCGACTGTAAATCCGGAGCAATTGGTGCGGTCGGTTGCCGTATAAGATGTATCCGTAAGTCAAGGAAAGCGACATGACACCCGGAACACCCTCTCGGCCGCTGGCCGACCCTCAAACGTTAGCGCGAATTTCCAAGCTGGAGCTGCGGGCGCGGGTGGTGATGGAGGGGATCATTTCGGGGATGCACAAGAGCCCGCATCGCGGGTATAGCGTGGAGTTCGCGCAGCACCGTGACTATTCGCCGGGGGATGAAATTCGGCATATCGACTGGAAGGTGTACGGACGGTCCGACCGCTATTACGTCAAGCAGTACGAGGAGGAGACGAACCTTAAGGCCTATTTCGTGCTGGACGCCAGCTCATCCATGAACTACCGGTCCACGCTGCTCTCCAAACTGGACTATGCCGCCGTCATCGCCGCCTCGCTCTCCTCTCTCCTGCTGCAACAGAGGGATTCCGTAGGACTGGCGCTCTTCAATGACGGAATCCGCTCCTTCATTCCGGCCGCCAGCACGCCATCACATCTTCGGATGGTGTTGACCCAGCTAGAGCACATCGAGACGGCGCCGCGTACCGGAATCAGCCACGCATTCCACGACCTGGCCGAGCGGATCAAGCGCCGAGGTCTCATCATCATCCTGAGCGATCTATTCGACGACCCGGAGATGGTGCTGAACGGCCTCCAGCACTTCCGCCACCGAAAGCATGAAGTGATCCTGTTTCACCTCCTGGACCGCGACGAGATCACGTTCCCGTTCAAGGAAACGGTCGTCTTCGAAGGAATGGAAGGGGAAGGTCAGCTACCCGCCGAGCCGAAGGCGCTTAGAAAAGAGTATCTCCGCCTGTTTGAGGACTACATCGCCCGCCTGAAACGTGGCTGTCGGGAAATGGGGATGGATTACGTTCAGTTCCCAACCGACCAACCCGTCGATGTTCAACTATCCCAGTACCTCGCACAGAGGCTAAAGAAGACCTAAGTGTCGGTTCTTTCCTTCCTCAACCCCGGATTCCTCGGCGCCCTGGCGTTGGGATCGATTCCGATTCTCATCCACCTGATCCGAAGGCGCAAGATCAAGGTGCTGCCGTGGGCGGCCTGGGAGTTTCTGAATCAGTCCAAGCGCAAGAACCGGCGGCGACTGCGGATCGAGCAATTGCTGTTGATGCTGCTGCGGATTCTGATCATCTGCCTGGTGGTATTGGCTTTCTGCCGGCCGGTGCTGCGGAGCCAGGGTTTCTCGCTGATCGCGGCGGATTCGCGGATTCATGCGATCATCGCGCTCGACAACTCCTTCAGCATGGGCTACAAGCGGGGCGGGCAGCCGGACTTCGACCGCGCGAAGCGCGTGGCCGACGATCTCCTGACGAAGGTGCTGAAGCGCGGGGATTCCGTTTCCGTCGTGCTCATCTCGTCGCGACCGGAAGCCGTCATCAAAGACCCCACTTTCGACCTCGGCAAGGCGAGAGAGAGGGGCCGCGCCCTGAAGTTGAGCGATTTGAGCACGGATTACGCCGCGGCTGCCGCCCTCTGCAACGAGCTTCTGAAGAAGGTCAAGACGCCGGTCAAAGAGGTCTATTGGATCACAGACAGTCATCGCGCCGGATTCCCTGATGCGGGGGCGGAGCGGACGAAGGCGGCATTCAAGGAACTGACAGGACAGGCGCGGTTGACCTGGGTGAATGTGGAATCCGGTGGTCGTACAAACGCGCGCGTCGAGCCTCCGGTCTTTAGCCGGGAGCTCATCACGCCGCGCGCCCCGGTGCGAATCGACTCCTTGATTCGCAACTATTCCGCGTCTGCTCGCAGCGGGGTGCTCGTAAACCTGATCGTCAACGGCCGGCCGGTGGGTTCCGACCGTGTAAACCTGCCGGCGAACGGTACGGCGAGGGCCCAGTTCACCTATCTTTTCGAGAAGGCGGGAGTGCATGACGGTATCGTGCGCCTGAACGAGTCCGACGGCCTGGCAGCCGACGATTCCGCATATTTCGCGGCCCGCGTACGCGAGAAACTGAAGGTACTGGTCGTTAATCCCCGCCCTGCCGACGACGCATCGCGCGACGAGGCCTTTTACCTTTTCACCGCGCTCTCTCCGAATACGGAATCCGGCTCGGCTGGTGGCACCATCCAGACCACGATTCAGCCCGGAATGAACCTGGTTTCCGCGAACCTGGCCGCATATGACGCCGTGGTGATCGCCGGCTTTGACGCCATTGACGGCCCAAACCGCCGCGCGCTGGAGGAGTTCGTGAAAAGCGGTGGCGGTGTGCTTCTGTTTCCGGCGCCGAACGCCGATCCCGCGAAGCTAAATTCCGCCCTTGCCGGTATAGACTCCGCGGACTCGCTGCTGCCGGCTGCGGTCGGGGCGCGGCAGAGCTATCCCGGGGACACCGCGCTGAGCTTGAATCCGGCAAGTATCCTCCACCCGGCGCTCGCTCCGTTCCGTGACACCGAAGAGATCAACCTGGGCACGGCCCGATTCTCTACGATATTTGGGCTATCGGTCCCGCAGAGAGACGATTCCGTTCGCGAGCTGATTAGGTTTACCGGCGGGCAGCCCGCGTTTGTCGAAAAGCGCCTGGGACAGGGGAGGCTGATTCTGAGCGCGGCCCCCGCAGGCGCGGCCTCCAGCAATCTGCCGTTCAAGGCTGCTTTCGTCCCGCTGATTCATCAGCTCACGGCGTACCTCGCGGCCGGCCCGTCATCGCAGCGGAGCCTCAAGCCCGGCCAGCCGATCTCCGCGCGCTTCGAGGTCAGCGAGGCCGGCAAGCCCATTCGAGTAACGGACCCGTCCGGCAGCACCCGCATCGATCGGTCCGTCCTGGGGCCCAACGGAGTGATCTATGCGACCTCGGACACCTGGAAAGCCGGAATCTACCGGGTCGGTACTTCCACTGCGCCGAATCGGGAGGCGTTCGCGGTAAACCTGCCGGAAGACGAATCGGACCTCACTTCTCTCCCAAACGCGCAGGTTGAGTCCGCGTCAGGCGGCGCGAAGATGCAGTTCTCGGACGGTTCCGATAAGCTCGCGGATGTCATTCGCCGTTCGCGAGAGGGCACCGAGATCTGGCGGACTCTCATTCTCCTCGTCCTACCCCTGTTGTTCCTCGAAGGGCTTCTCGCGCAAAGGTTTGGCCGAAGATGATGACCGGATTGCTTCTCCTGTCCGACTGGATGCGCCGCCTGCTGGGGCTCTCGCCGGACGTTGAGCGCCGCCTGAACGAGGCTCAGTTCTATCTCGCGAGCCCATGGCCCTTACGCTGGGCGGTTGTTTTCCTCGGAGTCGCCGCGCTTTGGTTTGGCTACCTTTACCTTGTCGATGGCCGCCGCCCATCCCTTTGGTTGAAGATTCCGCTGCTCGTGCTTAGGCTTACGGCACTTGCGGCGCTGCTGCTGATGCTGCTCCAGCCCATGCTGCGGCTTCACCGGTCAGACCGGATGCGCTCAACTGTTGCGGTTCTCCTGGACGACTCCCAGAGTATGGGATTCCGCGATCCCAGGCTCTCCGGTGAACGCGCGGCTCACGCCGGGCGAGCCGTCGGCGGCAGCGCGGCGGGCCTCACGAGAGCGCAAGTAGTCGAGCGAGCCGTAAATCAGGCGAAATTGGTCGGAGTGCTTGCCAAGCGGTATAACGTCCGCGTGTATCGATTCGCCACGGACACGAGGCCGGAACCACTTCCGGCCGATACAAAGAAGTTGGCCGCCTACCGACTGAAGCTTCCGTTGGACGACAAGCGCGGCAATTCAACCCAGATGGGTACCGCGCTAAACCGCGTTCTGGAGGACATCTCCGGTCAGCGAGTCTCCGGCGCCTTGATCCTCTCCGATGGTGGAAGTAATCTGGGGGATGATCCCGCGGCGGTAGCGGAACGCGCGAAGGCCCAGGGGCTCCGCGTAAGCGCCGTCGGAATCGGAGACCCAACGCCCACGCGGGATCTTGCGATCACGGAAGTGCTGGCCGATGAGGTCGTTCGAAAGGACAATGTGGTCCAGGTATTTGCGGGCATCGCGCATCGGGGATATGAAGGCCGCACGGTCGCCGTCACACTCCGCAAAGGAGCGGAGACTGTAGGAACACAGTCGATCAAGCTGGGTCCGGCGGCGCGTAAGCAATCGGTGACCTTCACTTACACGCCAAAGCAGGTTGGGGCTTTCACCTACACCGTTTCGACTAGCGTCCTTCCGGAAGAAGTGACCGACAAAAATAACCGGCGCACCTTCCTGCAGCGTGTGGTGGACAAGCAGCTCAAGCTTTTATACGTTGAAGGCGAGCCCCGCTGGGAATACCGCTACCTGAAGAACGCCATTTTGCGAGACAAGCAGATCCGTTTCAGCTGCATTCTGGTGACCGGCGCCTCATCGCGCTCCGGCGGCGAAGGAAACGTGCCGATCTACGGATTCCCATCGGACGAGAAGAGCCTTTTCGAATACGACATCCTCATCCTCGGCGACGTTCCACGCACGTATTTCAACGACGCGCAGGTGCGAAACATCCGGCGGTTTGTGGAAGATCGCGGCGGAAGTCTCGTCGTCATCGCCGGGGAGAAGCACATGCCCCACGAGTATAAAGGAAGCTCGCTCGATGCGGTCTTCCCCGTAGCGCTATTGCCCTATCCGGAGCAGGTTACAACCGGAGAGCCGTTTCAGCTAAAGCGCACGGAATCCGGTTTGCAAGACCCCATTATGCGGATGAGCGACGATGCGGCTGAGAACGAGCGGATTTGGGGAGAGCTGCCCGGAATCTTCTGGAATGCTGGAGTGGAGCGCGCGAAGCCCGGCGCCACGGTACTAGCAGTCAATCCCCTGCGGTCGAATGCAAATGGCAAACGCGTCATTGTCGCAGTACAGAACTTTGGCGCGGGGAAGTGTTTCATTACCCTCACCGACAGCACCTGGCGTTGGCGGTGGAGAGTCGGCGATCGGCACTTTTATCGATTCTGGGGCCAGGTCATTCGCACCCTCACGCCAAAGGAGCCGCCAGGCGGCAATCGCTTCGTACAGCTCAATGCCGACCGCACGGAATACATCCTGGGTGACCGGGTCTCCGTGCACGCGCGCATTCTAGACGCATTTTATCGGCCGGTAAAGGCCCCGAAAGTTACCGCGTCCCTTCGCGGGGAGACCGGCGGTGCGCGCCAAATAGTCCTGACCGCGATCCCTGGCTCGCCCGGCCTCTACTCCACCGACTTCCTTGCCGAGCGTACCGGCAAGTTCGAGCTGGGACTGCCTTCACCCGCCAATCCGGCCGCGAAGGCATCCACCGCGTTTCTTGTTCAGAGTATCGCGCTGGAAAGCCAGCAGCCGGAGATGAATGAAGCGCTTCTAAAGAAGGTCGCCGCAGCAGGGGGTGGGCAGTATTACTTCCCGGACGAGCTTCGGAAGTGGATCGACTCCTTGAAGGCCAATGATTTTACCGTACGCTCGGAATCCGAGCACGAGCTGTGGGATGCTCCCCTTATCCTGATTCTATTCATCCTGCCGATAACCTTGGAATGGATAATCCGCAAGCGCACCGGCATGATGTAATAGACGGATTCCCCCCTTGAGGGGCTAGGCGTTTGCCCAGAATCTCTGGCTGAAGATACTCATCATACGTTCTCGATTCTGATCCCGTCCGTCCGTTTAGATGGGAATGCGAGCGTAAGCGGCATTCCCGGCGTCCGTAGTTCAGTTTCCCCTTATCTCCTGCGCGGAATCATCTCCGCGGAAAGCGAGCGCAATCATGAGTGACAGCGTAGCAACATCGAAATCCAGCAGCCAGCTAAGCGGTTCTCTCACCGTCGGGCTCCTTTGCCTGATAATTGGCGGCGCGCTGGGGTACTACACCCGGTATTTTATGGAGTCCCCGAACACAACCGGCCAGGTTCCAGCTTCTATGGCCGGCCCTGGTGGTGGCGGTGGGATGGGCGGAGGCATGATGGGCGGCGGTGGAGGCGGAGGTATGAGCGCGCCTGGCCCCAGCCTGGCCCGGTTGGTGCGCAATCTGGCGACTATTCAGAAAGTGCAGGACGCCGGAATCACTCCCGCCCAGGCGCAGACTCTTACGCCGGTTCTTGAGCAGATCAAGAGCGCTGAGAAACTGCCGGAGGCCGAGGCTAAAGCGAAGCTCGACGCCATCAATAACGCCCTTACCCCCGCTCAGAAAGAAGCGCTCGACGCAATGCAGCCGCGACGTGGCGGCGGCGGCGGACCCGGCGGCGGTGGCCCTCCCGGTGGGCCTGGTGGTCCTGGCGGAGGTCGTCCCGGCGGACCTGGAGGACCAGGCGGCGGCGGGCCAATGATGGGTGGAATGGGTGGTATGGGTGGAGGCGGCGCTCAGGATCCGGAAAAGCCCTTCGCGTCCGAGCGGTCCAAGCAGGCTCTCGACGACCTGATCGCCAGCCTGAAGAAGTAGCCGCTCGGAGTCCGCTTTCGATTACGAACCTGAATCTGCGAGAGAGTTGAGTGGAAGGCCGGTTTCAACGAGGGCGTTCCAGCCGCCGGTCAGGGCGCGCGCGTGCTGCCAGCCGGCCCTCCGCAGCTCTTGCGCCACACGGGCGCTCGTGGCTTCGTTCTGTCACGTGCAGAACACCGCGAGCCAGGCATCTGTCGGCAGACCTCACGCCCGGCGTCGCGGGCTGCGTGTTCCGGATTCAGCCGGATAGCCTCCGGGAATGCCTCCCCGCTTTCCTCAAGGGTTCGCACCGTTCGTGCGTCAATGAGAATAACCGGCTGCCCGGCTTCGTGGAGGCTATTCACTTCGTCCAGCGAGATACGCTCGGAATCCGATGACGAGAGATCGACCACCCCGCTTTCCGTTTCCACGTTCGGTTCCGGAGGTGAAGCGGCTTCGTGAGAGTCCTCCTTATTCTTTTCTCCCACCCGCGAGCTCCGGTTGAGAGCGACGATCGAACCGCCATGGAGCAGGACGGAGGCAAGGACAACCAGGCAGCATAGCTCAAACAGCCGTTGGCTTCCGGGGCTGCGCTCGAATACCGGCAGAAGTACGAGCAGCAGCGAGCTCAGACCCCGCGGCCCAAACCACGCGATAATCAGTTTGCTTCGCCGATTCAGGCCGGTTCCTATGAGCGAGAGTAAGAAGGCCGCCGGGCGCGCGAGTATGACGAACGCCGCAAATCCGATCGCAGCTGCGTTCAAATGGTCCAGGCCGGTCCAGATAAGAGAGCTGCCAAGCAGTACGAACGCGAACAGCAGCGCCATCTCTGCCGTCGTCTCGCCATACTCCAGAAAGCAGTCACAGAGCTCCACATCCAGCCACGAAATCACCAACCCGGCCGCGAATACGGCGAGGAAACCGCTTCCATGGACCGATTCCGCCGCGGCGAACGCAGCAAAGGCAATTCCTAAAGAGTACAGCGACTCATAATCACGCCGGACGCCGATCCGGCGACGAACGAGATCTAATGTCGAGACCGCGACGAGTCCAACGGCGACGCCGGCTGCGGGACCGAGGACAAAGAGCTCCATCGCCAGCCGCGCCCAGGGCACTTGAGACTCAGGGGTTTTCGTCAGGAACGCCATTGCGACCAGTACGACCGGGAGAAGCACAACATCGTTCAAGCCGCTCTCGAGCCGCAGCGCTTGTCGCGCCGGCTCCGGGAGCGGCCCACTGCGAAGCAGCCCACGCAGCAGAATAGGGTCCGTCGATGCCAGGGCTGCTCCCAGGATGATGGCGGCGGCGGGGGAGAGGCCCAAAAGATACCATCCGGCCGCCGCTGCCAACCCCGCCGTCAGCATCGTACCGGGACCGAGCACAAGTAGGGCCAGCCCCGCGTGCTGCCTTGCCTGACGGATGTTGAGCGAAACGGCATCCGTAAAGAGGACAAGCGCCAGGCTAAGGGTAGCTACCACTCGTAATACCGGCGAATCCAACCCTACTTCCATGACCTGCAGGCCCGCCGGTCCAAGAGCAGCTCCGAGTGCGAGGAATACGGCGACCTGCGGAAGATTGCTTCGCTCGATGAATCCCGAAAGCAGGGCCGCAATAATGATCACGACCCCTACGAGAGCCAGCATCGCCGCAAGAGACTGTGTGGTGATTTCCGTCATCTAGGTGTATCGTGGGACGAGGTACATGCCCTAAATCGTACTCGTAATCGTACTACCGAGTACGGTTGCGATAACGGATACGAATCAAAGAGCGACCAATCCGCGGCGAGCGCCCAATGTTACCGCTTCCGTGCGGCTCGAAGCGCCTAGCTTGGATAGAATCGCGGCGACGTGGAATTTCACCGTGTGCTGGCTGATTCCGAGGCGAGAGGCGATGGTCTTGTTCGGCAGTCCGCTCGCCATGAGCTGGAGAACGTCAAGCTCCCGCGCCGTTAGCGATTCCGTCCCTGATGCCGCCTCTGCGCCAAGGTCGGCTCGTTTCGCGGAATCCGGTAGCGTCGTCACAAGACTCCGGTCGAGCGCCGCCACCCCGGAAGCGGCAGCCAGGAGAGCGCCGGTTATCTCGTCGCCCTCGGCGTCTTTAAGAAGATAGCCCCAACCGCCCTGCGCAACGGCTGCCAACGAGCGGTATCCGTCCCGGTCGTCGCCCAGTACAACCAGCGGAATCTCTGCCTGAGCTGCGAGAGCAATCACCGCCGGGCCGTCCATCGACGAGTAGTCCAGGAGGAGTGAATCGTGCCGCGAATCGCCTATCAGGTGTTTCAAGTCCTCGCTGCCCGACGCCTCGCCGACGACCTCTACCTGGCCGGACTGAGCAAGAAGTACCTGTAACCCGGCCCGAACGGACGCGTAAGGCGCAACTATGAGGACCTTCAGCAAGTGGACCTTCCGACTTTACGCCGCCACGTCCTGGCTTCCGGATTCACGTACCACCGGAATACCCCGTAAGAATCGCTCGATAACGTGGCTCGGTACAGCAACGGCGATACCTGGACTGACGATCATGCTCGCGATTCCGAGTACGCGCCCGCCGATGTCGGCGATCGGCCCGCCCGAGTTGCCCGGCGCCAGCTCGACGTCGGCGTGTAGGATATCGCATTCCTGGCGGCCTCGTCTCATTACGCACTTCACCGCGCTGATGATCCCGAGCGACGCATTATCCCTGACACCCAACGGATGGCCAACCGCGACGATCAGCTCCCCGACATGTACGTTCCGAGAATCCGCAATCGCAGCCGCCGGAAGGTCACCGGCCGGAATCCGAATCGCCGCCAGATCGTTAACGGGGTCGCGAGCAATCACTACTCCCCGGAATCTGCGCTCGTCCCATAACTCCACGGTCGCCTGGCGTCCCGGCGCAACGTGATGGTTCGTTACGATCAGGCCGTCCGCGCGCCAGATTACGCCCGAACCGTGCCCCTGCCGTCCCTCGATCACGACGACGCTGCGCCGAAGCCAATCCACAAGTGCCGAGGTCTCTTGCGACAGGAATTGAAAAGCGCCCGCGTTCAATACGCCCATATCCTTACCCTTCATTTCCGAGCGTGACCTTCACGTCCGTCACTTTGCCGCCACGCAGAACCCGCAGGACTGCGCTCTGCCCGGCTGGTAACCCTCGAAGAATGGCACGCAGATCGTCGACGCCATCGACGATCTTTCCATCGATTCCGAGTAGCACGTCTCCGAGCATCAGCCCAGCCTTCGCTGCCGCAGAGTCGGTTTCGACTCCGATGATGAGCGCGCCATATCCTTGCTTCAAGTTGAGTGATTCCGGAATCGCGACGCTCTGAGTGCGCACTCCGAGGTAACCTCGCTGAACTCTTCCATGCGCTAACAAGGCACTCGTCACGGCGGCGACCACCGGCGTGCCCACGGCCACGCCGCGCCCCCGCCCGAACATCAGGTTGTTCAGGCCGACGACGTGACCGTTCACGTCCACCAGCGGTCCCCCTGAGAATCCGGGATACAGCACAGCGTCCGTGTTCAGGATGTAGCCCGGCTGCCCACCCGTCTGCGATTCCATACGTGCGCCGATGATGCCGATAGTTGCCTGAAGTCCAGAATTTCCCGGCCGGCCCAGCGCCAGCACGATCTGACCGATCTTCACATCCTCGTCCGAGGCCCGCTGCACGGGCGTCAAAGCGCCGTTCTTGACCCGAAGTACGGCCAGGTCCGTGTCGGCGTCTCGCCCAACGACGTCCGCGGCGTACCGCTCGCCCTCCCCGGTCCCCACCGCCAGCTCCTCATCCCGCTCGACACCGTGGGACGTGGTAACGATCACCCCATCGCCCGTCCAGACGACGCCGGTCGCCGTCAACCGTGTACCGTCATCCACCCGAACCACGGACGGCCCAACTGTCTCGACCACTCCCGCCAATGCCGAAGAAAGCTCGCCCAGCAGCGAGCCGTTTGACTTTGTAGCCATGACCCAACCTCCGTTCTGCGTTGTGCGAATAGCTTACAGGCTGGGACCGCCTCATCGCATCGGCCATTCGGCTAGGTCAGCCCGCCCATTGGAGCGGTCCAACATAGGCCTCTCAGCCCCATGTCCGGGAGCGGACGAAGCGATGTACAGGCTACGAGCAATCATAAATCAGGTGGTGAACATGAGAGGGATCAGAACCAGACTCCTACCGTAACGCGCACATCGCGGCGGCTGGGTGCAACACGGCGGCCGTTAGCATCTCCGGCAGCGGCGATCATGTAGCCGTAACCCACCAGGGCAAACTGTGGGTGGCCCACGTGGACAACGCAAGGTGGCTGCAGGTCCTGCTCAGAGGAAGATCCGCCCGGAACGGATGTCAGGATCTGTGGCATAATCTATGTCAGGAGAGTGGCCATGCCCGCGCAAACCGCAAAGAATCTTCACGTCCCATTGCCTGATTCGACATATGCGAGGCTTCGAAGAGAAGCGGACCGTACGCGTCGTCCAGCGACCGAGCTCGCCCGCGAGGCCATCCTCGAATGGCTTGACAAACAGCGGCTGGCTGAAACTCATGAAGCGGTAGCCGAATATGCTCGTACCGTCGCCGGCACGGTGGATGACCTGGACCCTGACCTGGAAGCTGCCGGCGTCGACCAACTACGTGAGCTCGATTCCAACTCAGAACAGTTGAGCGGCAATGAAACGCGGTGAGGTGTACTGGGCTGCGCTCGCCCCGCGGTCAGGGTCCGAGCAGCAGGGGACGCGACCAGTGATCGTGGTGTCTCACGACGGTTTCAACGAGACGTCAGGATGGAAGTCGGTGATCGTAGTACCCGTATCCACGTCCGCCGCGCAAGCCGCGCGCGGCCCCACGGTCGTTCGGCTGCCGGCAGGAACTGCCGGTCTAACAAGAGACAGCAGTGCGCTCTGTCATCAGGTAACGACATTGGACCGCGGCAAGTTATCCTCATTGCTGGGGAACCTGCCTGGCCACTTGCTGACAGATGTCGGAGAAGCCTTGAAAGTAGCACAGGGCTTGACCTGACGAGTGACCGCCGCAGCGACAACCCTCACCCCATCGCCTTATGACCTCTAACCCCCTCATCATTGCTGGCAACGGGTCCCAGGACTTCGCGGATCGTCCATGCGACAGGAAACGGATTCCGGGCGGGCGAACGGAATCGGCATGAAGATCACGGAAGTAAAAGTCATTGTCACCTGCCCCGGCCGCAACTACGTGTTCGTCAAAGTGCTCACCGACGAACCGGGTCTCTACGGAATCGGCGATGCCACGCTGAACGGGCGCGAGCTCGCCGTCGCCTGCGCTCTTAAAGATCATCTCGCACCTCTCTTGATCGGCCGCGATCCGGATCGGATCGAGGATACCTGGCAATATCTCTTCCGTGGGACCTATTGGCGCGGCGGACCGGTATTGATGACCGCGCTGGCCGGAATCGACCTGGCTCTCTGGGACATCAAAGGAAAGCGTGCCGGGTTGCCGCTCTACTCGCTGCTTGGTGGCCGCACGCGCGACGGCGCACTGGCCTACACCCACGCTGGCGGCAGCGAGTTCGCGGAAGTCGAAGACAGCATCCTCCAGAAGATCGAGATGGGCTTCAAGTGCGTCCGCGCCCAGTGTGCGGTACCGAAAGCGACCGGGACATATGGAGTCGGCGGGGGTAAGGAGGCAGCATCGGCCACCTGGGCGGCGGGTACCGGCACATCCTACGGTGATGGGGGACCGATGCCTCATGAGGAGCAGAACTGGGAGCCGGCGGAGTACCTGCGCGTGATTCCCCGCCTATTTGCCTACTTGAGAGAGAAACTGGGGGACGAGGTCGACCTGCTGCATGATACCCACGAGCGGCTTAATCCGATTCAGGCAGCCCGGTTGGCGAAAGAACTGGAGCCCTTCCACCTCTTCTTCCTCGAAGACCCGCTCCGGCCCGAGCATAAAGAGAGCTTCCGACTGGTCCGCAGCGCCTCCACGACTCCCATCGCCATGGGCGAGCTGTTTCACACCAAGTATGAATGCCTGCCCCTCATCACCGAACAGCTCATCGACTTCATCCGCTGCGACATCGGCCATATCGGCGGAATCACCGAGGCCCGCAAAATCGCCGCCATTGCCGAGCCTTATCAGGTCCTCACCGCCTGGCACGGCCCGGGCGACGTAGGTCCCGCCACGCACGCCGCCAATGTCCACCTGGACTGCGCCATCCCCAACTTCGGCGTACAGGAGATGGTCTTCTTCCCGGAATCCGTCCACGAGGTCATGCCCGGCGCCCCCGAATTCCTCACCGGCTACCTGATTCCGCCCGAAAAACCCGGCCTCGGCGTAGACCTCAACGAAAACGCCGCCGCCAAATTTCCCTACAAACGCGCCTACCTCCCTACAGTCCGCCGAGCCGACGGCTCCGTGCACGACTGGTAAGACTATTTCACGCAAAGGCGCAAAGGCGCAAAGAAAGGCGGAGATTTGACAGAAAACGAGATTGCGACCGTCGTTGTCGATGCCGCGTACAAGGTATTTCGTAAGCTAGGGCCTGGACTGCTTGAATCGGTTTACGAAACCGTGCTTGCCTACGAATTGACTCAACGAGGCATGACTGTTCGACGACAGGTACCATTGCCAGTAGTTTATGAAGAGATTCGATTTGACGAGGGATTCCGCATCGATCTCGTAGTTAACGAACTTGTGATAGTAGAACTGAAGTCTGTGGAGACCATCTCACCGGTCCACAAGAAGCAATTGTTGACATACCTTCGCCTGTCGGGGCGCAAACTCGGACTGCAAATCAACTTCGGTGAGGCATATTTCAAAGACAGTGTTAGTCGGGTAGTAAACGGCCTTTAGCGTCTTCTTTGCGCCTTTGCGCCTTTGCGTGAGATCAAAAAGGAGTTTTCTGCGTGAACGTTTTGATATTCGCGGATATGGAAGGTGTTTGCGGAATCCAGAGCTGGGAGCACGTGGGCGGCAAGGGCGGGCCGCTGTATGAAGAGGGGCGGCGGCTCTATACGGCGGAGATTAATGCCGCGGTGCGCGGCTGCAAGAATGGCGGGGCAAAGTCCATTATTGCTATCGACGGGCACGGTGGGGGATATGAGCCGGGCAAACCGTTTATGAGCTGGATTCCGGACCAGTTGGAGCGCGGGGCGGAGTACGTAGTCGGCCATCCCTGGGCGCGGTACGTAGAACCGATGGAGAACGGCCGGTGCGACTGCGTGATATTTGTCGGCGCGCACGCAATGGCTGGTGTGCCGGACGGAGTCCTCTGCCACACGGTCTCTTCCGAGACCTGGTATAACGCGACCATCAACGACACACCGGTTGGCGAATCCGGAATCGTCGCTGCTATTGCTGGCAGCTTCGACGTTCCCTGCGTCTTCGTCTCAGGCGACGTCGCCACCTGTCGCGAAGTCCAGGAGCTCCTGGGCCAAGGAGTAGCCACCACTCCGGTAAAGCAGGGCCTTGGTCGCTTCTCCGCCCGCAATTTCGCTCCCGCCGACGCTTGCGCGCTCATAGAACAGCGCCTCGGGCAGACCCTCAAAAACAAGGACAACTGGCCCCAACCCCTCAAGTTCGACCCGCCGGTGACGTTCCGAGTCGAACTTGCAACCACAGACCGGGCAAACTACTACGTCGGTCGAGAAGGCGTGGAGATCGTCGGCCCGCGCACCGTGCAGGCTTCCGGCGACACGTTCTGGGAAGCTTGGGACCGATTCTGGTACCGGACGTAATTTGGTGAGTGGGTGAGTAGGTGAGTAGGTGAGTGGTGAGTAAGTGGGTAGGTGACGGCCGGGCGACCTACTCACCACGCACTTACCCACTCAGATTCGGTAATCGTGCTGGAACTCCCGTAGTCCTCTCGGGGAAACCGGAGCGGCCGCACCTCCGTCCGTACATTCGGAAATGGAAGAAAAGGCAAACAGCGAATGGATTCCCTGGTTGCGGAGGATCCGGATATGGTCTGAGCGAAGTCTCACGCTCAACTGGATCGGGTTCACGCGCGAGGGTGTCTCAAAGTTCAGCGGCAATGCGGATGTGCCGCCGACCGGAACCCACCGCTTCCTCTGGGGACTTGCCGCGGTCGAAACCGCGTTCGCGCTGGTAATAGCAATCGGAAAAGGAAATCTCTACGGGGCAGGTGGATTGCTTCTAGCTGCCGCGATCCATGGCCTCGTTGGTTTGTGGGCTTATCGGTTCCAGCAGCGGGTGCAGAGCCTCGTACCCGCTGAAGAAGTCGGCCCGCTGCTTCGAATGACAGAGGACGAGGCTCGCGCGCTGCTGGAGGAGAAGGGAATCCGCCCGCGCTACGAGATCAACGGCCGGCCGTTTTACGACGGCGCCGCTTTCGGCGAAGTGGCAACGCTCCTTCGCGCAGCGCGACCAAACGAGGATCCCCGGCAGCTTCTCCGCCCAGCATCGAGCGTGGAATCGGATCCCGATGCGCTCGTCCGTCCGGTGGCCGCATCCGTTAAGAAATCGGCTGGCGCGCCGTCGCGTGATTACGCCGAGACCAAATCCGCCGAAGAGCTCCGAACAACCAATCAGTTGTGATCCAGGCCGCCCTGCTTCCCCTTCTCGCGTCCCTTCGGCCGATTGCCGCCGGGCCGCGTATTGTCCTGTACTACCGTATCCGGATTGGGCTCGCCTGAATCCTTGCGTCCAGGCAGGCTGTGCGCGGTGCGCTTGCCCCGCGCTTGATCCAACTGCGGGCTTTCTATGTTCTCATGTACCTGGCTGCCGCGGTGATCGCTGCGGCTAGCGCGCGGCGGCAGGTCTTTCTTCTCCACGTGTTTCGGATTACCGCTGCTGCCTTTCTTTGCGTTTGCCATTGCGCCACTCCTTCCGCTGGAAATCTTAGTCTGCGGAGTAGGACGCCAATTCCGCCTTGCGGGTTCAGCGCCGTCGGACTAAAGCTACATCAAGCACAGCCGCGACGTATTGCGCTGATTGTAGGACGTTCAGGTCGATTAGTCGGCAGGTATCTACACCTTTCGTCGCGAATCATCGCTCGCCGCAGAAACCGAATTCAAGAGTCACAGTTCATGTCAGATATTGCCTGCCTCGGAATCCTTGTCGCCGACCTGATTGGCTCTCCGATCGATTCTATGCCTCCGCGCGGCCGGCTGGGGCTGGTGGATCAGATGAGTCTCCATGTTGGGGGATGCGCGTCCAACACCGGAATTGACCTCGCTGCGCTCGGAATCAGCGCCGCGGTACTCGGGAAAGTGGGGGCGGACGGCCTTGGAGACTTCATTGTTGGCACGCTCGAACGAAATGGGGTGAACGCACGCGGGGTGGTAAGAGACCCTGAAGTCGGCACTTCCGCTTCGATGGTCCTCGTTTCCTCCGATGGCGAGCGGACCTTCTTGCACCACCTCGGAGGCAATGCGCGATTCCGGGAGGAGGAAGTGGATTGGTCGGCTATTCAAGGGGCCCGGATTCTGCACGTCGCAGGCGCCCTGGTGATGCCGGAGTTGGACGGGGAGCCGATGGCCAGGGTCCTCCAGCGCGCACGAGATTCCGGGATTATCACAACGCTCGACACGGTATGGGACGCCACCGGGCGATGGATGCAGACGCTTAGACCTTCCTTGCACTATACCGACTACTTCCTTCCCAGCCTAGCGGAAGCTCAGCAGCTCACGGGCCTCGAGAATCCGCGAGAGGTGGCGAGGGCGCTCAGGGATGCGGGCGTTAAGGTCGTCGGTCTCAAGTTAGGTGAGGAAGGCTGCTACGTTCAGGGCGCGGATTCTGAATTGACGATTCCGGCTTTTCGGGTCCATGCGATTGATGGAACTGGGAGCGGAGACGCCTGGGACGCTGGTTTCCTTTGCGGGCTCCGCCAGGGATGGGACATCGAACGCACCGCCCGCTTCGCGAATGCGGTTGGCGCCCTTTGTGTTACCGTCATCGGCGCCACTGCCGGAATCCGCTCGCTGGCTGAGACCGAAGCATTCATAGTCGACAACGCCTGAATCCTATGTTGGAATCCACTTTCATTCACTGCCCTGGCATAGGTCCCAAGACCGAGCGGGCGCTCTGGGAAGCCGGCGCCTTTCGGTGGTTGGATTACCTGGCGCTATCGGATTCCCTGAGGGTCGCCCGGCGAAGTAGGGGCCTATTATCTACCTTGGTCGAGGAATCCGTCTCCCGGCTGTCTGCCGCGGATTATGCCTGGTTCGCACGCTCGCTTCCGCCGCGCGAGCACTGGCGCGCCTACCCGCTGTTTCGCCAACGAACCGCCTTCCTGGATATTGAAACCACCGGCGGGCCTGAGGGCGGTCTAGTCACGGTTATTGGGGTCTACGATGGAACCAGCTTGCGCCAATACATCCGCGGCGTTGACCTGAACCTGTTCCCGGTTGAGATTCAGAGGTTCTCCACACTGGTCACGTTCTTCGGGACCGGTTTCGATCTTCCCGTATTGCGCCGAGCTTTTGGAATTGGTTTCCCTCAGCTTCACATCGATCTCTGCTTCATTCTCAAGCGGCTCGGATACTCCGGCGGTTTGAAAGCGGTGGAGGAACGTTTCGGTATCCGCAGGTCCGAACGAACGCGAGGCCTTTCCGGATTCGACGCAGTGCGGCTGTGGTGGCGCTGGAGGAGCGGAGACCGGCGCGCGCTCGACACCCTGTTGGAATACAATGCGGAAGATGTGCTGAACCTTCAACAGCTACTTCACAGGGCCTATCCCAGAATGCGGGATCTCACTGCTGCCGGCTTGATGCGTGCCCATGCGGCCGAACTCGCGCTCAGCGACTTCCCGAGCCAGCGCGAACACCGCTTCTAAGAGATCATCCCAACGATAATAGACGCTCGAGAGCTTCCCCGGCGTAAAGGCACCAACGCCAACCGATTCCGACCCAGCCTTCGCCGGGTCCCAGCGAGGCGCAAAACCGACACAAGCGGCTACCAGCGTGTCGCTTCCGTCTTTCTGACGTAGCTGATACACTCCAAGCGGAATGGGATCAATCAGACTGGCTCCAGCTTCCTCGGAAGTTTCTCGTACTGCGGCATCGGACGCTGATTCTCCAGGCTCCACGCGTCCGCTTGGTGTGCACCAGCCTCGTCCCGCGATGTTGGCCAGCAGGAACCGATCTCCCGTCCAGGCGAAGGCGATTACCGCGGAACAGTTGTTCTCAGCAAGAATCCGTGGCTCCGCCAGGAAGGTCGCAGTTACCGCCATATCAGGCCAATAGACGGAGGGGAACGCACGATCTGTCATTGATGCGATCCTTGCGTGGGATAAGAGGGCGGGCGAAGGAGGGTCCGTTTTGTCAAACGCTTTCGCGAAGTGTTACAATACCTCACCGTAGGGGAGGCGCGTTGACTACGCGGCCATAGATCTGAGTGATCGGAACCGGTCCGAAAGCGCGGCTGTCATCCGACACTCTGAGATTGTCGCCAAGCACCACGACGTGCCCGGCGGGTACCTTTAGCGGCGCGTCAATGCGGTCCGAGGGCTCAAAATAGTGCGCCACTTCAGAGAACATCCATGAGTGGTTTATTGGTAAAAGTTCGCCGGGCAGGTATCGTATTCGCTTGATGAGTATCTCGTTACCGGCTTCAACAAGGACTACATCTCCTCGACTCCATCCGCGGCTAAGGCGGTTCACGATGACTGTTTGACCGTTTTGATAAGTGGGAAGCATGGAGTCGCCATGTACGACGGTGACGCGAAAGCTCGAAAGCAACACGATCAGAATAATGATGATCAGGGCGGCGAGAATAAAGTGGCGGCGGCGCGGGCGGGACATCGATGGCCGTTACTCTAGTGAAATGGAAGGCGGACATGGGTTCGCGAGGGGCGCGTTGCAAAGTATAGCACGGAAATCACCTTGGGCTTCGAGGAGCGGATGTGTCCGACTTTCGCGTTGATACGTCCGTTTCCGGAATTGACCGTAAAGTCCGGAACGCTCACGAAAACGAGATCATCGCGCGCTGCAAGTTGGGCGATCGCGAGGCTTTCAATGAGCTTATCAAGCTATATGAGAGCCGGGTCTACAACTTTGCGTTTCGGCTCTGTGGAAAGTATGACGAGGCGAATGACCTTGCTTCTGAGACCTTCCTTCGCCTCTACAATTCTCTCGGAAAGTTTCGTGGTGAATCCAGCTTCATAACGTGGCTGTTTCGAATTGCCACCAACGTTTATCTCGACGAGCGCAAGCGCCAACGCGCGCGTCCTGCGGAGTCGCTGGAAGAAGCTCTTGAGCTACAAGAAAACGCAGTCACCAAACAGTTTGAGGATCAAGGCCCCGGGCCGTACCAGTTCGCCGAGCTGCAGGAGCGAAGCGATCTACTGCAAGCGGCTATCTCCACTCTTCCCGATTACCAGCGAATGATGATCGTGATGTACCACACGGAGGGCCAGTCATACGAGGAGATCGCCGAGGCGCTAGACATGCCGATCGGCACGGTAAAGAGCCGACTGAATCGCGCCCGCCTCGCACTGCGCGATCAACTCAGACCCGTTGAGGAACATTTTCGAATCTAGCGTCGTCGGACAGACATAGGCGCCGGAACTGATCCGTCGTCGGCTGCGACTGGGAGTCTGTAATGCGCTGCGAGAGCGCCCAAGAACTGTTTTCAGAATACTGCGAAGGCACTGTGCAGGCCGCGCTAAGCGTGTCCCTGGAGAGTCACCTCGCCACCTGTGAACGCTGTCATGACGAGGTCGTCGGGCTCCGCCACATCTGGAAGGTTCTCGACGAGGCGCCGGTAGTGGAGGCGCCTGGCGGATTTCGCGCGGCGGTCTGGCAGCGCATCGACGCACGGGAATCGGCGGGCGCAGGCCCCAACTGGGCTCAGAGGTTGTTTCCGGATTGGAAAGGCGCCTTCGTCCGCCGCCCGCTCGCCTGGGCCGCAGCAACCGTATTCGTGCTGGCCTTCACGGGCTTCGCCGTGCCGGGTCGCTATTCTCCAGCCGGGTGGCTGGTTGGACGGCTAAAGGGTGACTCGCGAACCCAATTCGTTACCGCCCGGCCGCAGATCGAAGCCGGTGGACAGATTGTGGTTCCTCTCTACTTGACGACCGGCGAAGACAAAGTTTACACCGGCGCCGTTCCCATTCGGGTGCGCGTTCTAGACGGGCTGGCGCTACTTGCCCCCGAATCAACCTCGTTGACCTATGACGGCCGGAACGCCGTTATGCTGCGGTTCACCGCGACGCCGGATATGCCTTCATCGCCTATCGTCCTCGAAGTCAGGCGCCTTGATGGCGGGCAGCCCTCTACCCAGATTCTCACGATCCCGCTTCCCAAACGATAGCGTGCTTTGAGAGCCTCTCCACAACGGAAGGGGCTTTTTGTCGTTTCGCCCATCGCGAAATCACCTAAACAAGCAAATATAACGTCTAAAGTTGTTCTCTTTCTCCTGCACGCTCCCTTCACAGTGCGTACTTTAGCAGGGAAAGACGTTGCGGAAGTAGAAGCCGCTTGGTGCGGAATCAATAAAACCGCTAACGATGAAAGGGAGGACAAGTATGCGACGCACTTATTGGCTGTTTTCGTTGGCGCTCCTCGCTCTCGGCGGAGCCGCCCGGGCGGAACAAGTATCGTACACCCTCGTTCCAATCGGCACCCTTGGCGGAACGGTGAGCGTGGGGAGCGATGGCGTGGCCGTTGGTAGTTCGCGGAATGCTTCCGCGGCCTGGCGAGGCTATTCTTTTGCCGGTGGCGTAATGACCGACCTCGGCACCCTCGGAGGAACCTTCAGCTTTGCAAACGGGATAAATCTGCACGGCACGATTACGGGCGCGGCGTCCATCGCCGGCGATGGCGAGACTCACGCGGTTGTGTGGAACGAGTTCGGTATTATTGACCTCGGTACGATCGCCGGCTACAAGAGCGCCCAGGGGTTGGGAATCAACAAGCACGGTGCGGTCGTTGGAGAAGCCAACCTTCGTCCCGCCGGAGGATTCGCCTTACCGAATTCCCAGGCATTCTATGTGGGCACCAGCGGAATGGTTTCTCTTCCGACTCTTGGCGGCCGGTACAGCCGCGCCACTCGTATTAGCGAGAAGGATGTGATCGTAGGTCTCGCCGAGCTTGCAACTTCGGCGGACGTTCACGCGGTGATATGGCAGCCCGCCAAGCATGGCGGTTGGCTTATTACCGACCTCGGTACTCTACCAGGTTACTCTTCCAGCGCCGCCAACGCACTCAATAAGCATGGCGTGACGATTGGTTGGTCGTTTAATAGCGCGCTGACCCAGGCGAGCGCATTCCGATATCGGAACAGCATGGAGGAGCTTCCGGGACTCGGCGGAACTCGTTCCGCGGCGGCCGGCATCAACGACCACAACGTGGTAGTGGGTTGGTCTGATTTGCCGGTAATCGGAACCCGACACGCGGTGATGTGGGACAGTGCCGGCAACATTACTGACCTGAACGCGTTCCTGCCGGCAGGGTCAGGCTGGGTGCTCAACAATGCTGCCTCCATTAGTCACCACGGCGACATAGTCGGGACCGGCACCGATCCTCTGGGCCGGACGCGTGCCTTCATTCTGATGAAGAATCACGGAAAATAGGCGGTCTTGCTAAATCATCTCAGCTACAGAAGGGCTGCCTCCCCGAGGCAGCCCTTCTCATGTATTGGGACCCTAACCGTGCCGGATCGCGATGATTTTGTATCGGGCCGTTCCCGCCGGAATCTCCACTTCGACTACATCTCCCACCTTGCGGCCCATCAGCGCCTGGCCGACCGGCGACTGCGCCGAAATACGGTCATTGACCGGATCCGCCTGAACCTGGTCGACTAGCGAATACTCCCATTCGTCTTTCATGTCCAGGTCGCGCACCTTGACGATGGAACCGAGGCCGGTGGTATCACCCCCGGCCGAACCGTCCGGCACTACGGTGGCAATCTCCAGCGTTTTCTCGATCTCGGCGATCTGGCCGTTCAGAATCCCCTGGTCGCGCCGTGCCGCGTGGTACTCGAAGTTTTCGCTAAGGTCCCCGAATCCGCGCGCTATGCGCAGGGCCTCGGTAATCGCGGGTCGCTTCACTTTCTTAAGGTGGTCCAGCTCGTCCTGCAGCTTCTGGTAGCTGCTCTCCGTCAAAACGATCTCATCCGACACTGCTGCTGGTTCTCCTTATGGAAAATGCAAAATGGGCCAGGGGCTCTCGCCCTCAGCCCACCAAAACTCTATCTCGGGAGGTCACCGTAACATACCACACCTCCACGGGGCTCGTCAATCCAGCCTTCCACAGAAACGTTCGCAATCGGGGGAGCCACTTGGAGTGCGGTGGCTCGACACCGCTTTCACTAACAAGTTGCAGCACGATATACAAGGCGGCGTCCAGCCGCAGCACTCCAAAGTCAGACCAGCCGTAAAC
>JBKJZI010000175.1:0-7118 GCA_046715155.1 Chthonomonadales bacterium
CGTAGGCGGCGGGGCCTTCGTTCGCGGCCTTCGCCACGGAGCGCTTGCTCTTGAGCCAGAAGTTGTGGAGCAGGTCGTCCTTGTGGTCGGCGGAGTACTTGAGGGCGAAGAGGCAGCCGCTCTGCTGGTAGTTGACATTGTTTCGCAGTGACCATTTGACGCGTGCCAGGGGCGGGTTCGGGCGGAACCAATCGCGCTGGGATTGCGGGCCGACGGTGCGGTCCTCGGTCTCGGGTCGGCCGTTGCCGAAGGTCTCGTAGAAGCGGCCGATGGAGTTGTGGCCGTTGGCGGCGTAGAACATGTAGTTGGGGGCCCAGCCGTCGTAGAATCCGTGGGTCCAGACTCCGGGGAGGCCGCGGCGGGTCATCTCGTTGATTTCGTGGTAGGCGAGCTGGTGCCACTCGCCGATGACGATAGGGTCGAGCCAACCGTTGTAGGGGCCGGTGCCGGTGGAGGTGTAGAGGAACGGGACGGATTCGTGCAGGTCATGGAGGACCGCGGGGTGGTATTCCAGGAAGGTGCGCATGACCGCCTTGGAGAGCTCCAGTGAGAGCGCCATGCCGTCGCGGTTGTTGTCGTGGGCGACGTATTTGCCCCAGAAGATAAGGTTGGGCGCCGGCTTCCCCGCATTGGCTTTGCGGTAACGGTCGATATCCACCGCGCGCTCGCGGCCGTCGACTTCCAGGACGGGGGTGATGAGGGTGACGACATTGCGGCGGATGGCCTGGATGAAGGGGGTCTCCTCGACCGCCAACCGGTAGGCGAGCTCCATCAGCATCTCCGGGCTACCGGTCTCGTTGGAGTGCATGGCGCCGGTGAAGTAGTAGAAGAGCTTGCCTTCCTGGATGAGCTTGGCGGCTTCGGAATCCGGGGTCTTGCGCGGGTCGGCCAATTTCGCGGTGATATCTTTCAGGTTGCCGAGTCGGCGCAAGTTGCCTTCGTCTCCCACCGCCGCGACGATCATCTCGCGCCCTTCCTCGCTGCGGCCGATGGAGAAGATTTTCACCCTGGGCGTCGCTTGCTCCAGCGCACGGAAGTAGCGGTGGACGTCTGCGGCATAAGTCAGCTTGCCGGGCGCGCCTGCGATGTAGCCGTTGAACTTCTCCGGAGTCGGAATCCGGTCGGACGCAGGCAGATGGTCCACCAGCTCGGTCAGGAAGAACGGTTCGGTGGTGAACTCCCGAATCTTCGCCGTATACCCCGCATCCTGCTTCTGCGCGTTGACCGACTTCGCCAGTGCCGGAATCGTGGAGGCGACGGGCGCGCCGGGTTTCGGCGTCTGCGGGACTAAGAGAAACGCTGCGAGTAGAAGCAGGTTCATGGGAAAGCTCCGAAAGTCGACGAGGATCGAGGTTGGGGAAGGGTTCAATCTCGCGGATGGACTTTCCTTCGCCTGCACGGTATAGGATGAGTACAATAGGCGGATGGTTTCCGTTCGAGAGGTGACGATTTGAAAGTTTGGCTGGAATATGGGAAGACGGGGTTGGAGGCGGAGCTGCCGGATGCGAATCTGGTGGCAGTGCTGGGGTTGAACACGCCTCCGCCGGTGGAGAATCCGGAATCCGCCGTTTTGGACGGGCTGCGGAATCCGATCGGTACGCCGGCGCTCTGCGAGCTCGCGCGAGGGCGGCAGGATGCCTGCATTGTGGTGTGTGATGTTACTCGGCCGGTGCCGAATGCGGTTTTGCTGCCGTCTATTCTGGCGGAATTGGAGGCAGGGGGAATCAGTTCGGATCGGGTAACCATCCTCGTCGCCACTGGCACGCACCGGCCGAATGTGGGTGATGAGTTGGTGGGAATGCTTGGGAACGAGGTTGTCGAGAAGTGCAGGGTTGTGAATCACGTCTGTACGGACGCGGAATCGCACCGCTATCTTGGGACGACGGAGAACGCGGTGCCGGTTTGGATTGACCGGACTTACCTGGATGCGGACGTCAAGATCACGGTCGGGCTCATAGAGCCGCACTTTATGGCCGGTTACTCGGGCGGGCGGAAGTTGGTGATGCCCGGAATCGTGGCGCTGGAAACGGTGCAGGCGTGGCACAGCCCCCGGTTCCTGGAGCATCCCAAGGCCACAAGCGGAGTCGTGGATGGGAACCCGGTGCACGAAGAGTCGCTGCGGATCGCGAAGATGGCGCGGCCGGACATGATTGCGGACGTGACACTGGACGAAAAGAACCAGATCACGGGCGTGTTTGCGGGTGAGCTGGAGGCGGCGTGGCGGGAGGGTGTGCGGTTTGCGGAATCGGCGGCTCGCGCTTCGGTGCCGGAGGCGGTGGATATCGTGGTTACGACTTGCGCCGGGGCTCCGCTGGATGCGACTTTCTACCAGGCGGTAAAGGGGATGGTCGGCGCGCTGCCCATAGTCAAACCCGGCGGGAGTATTGTCATTGCGGCGTCCTGTTCGGAAGGAGTGGGCGGAGCGGACTTTACGCGGACGCTGCTGGAGACGGACGACCTGGGCCAGTTCATCGAAGACATTCAGCGGCCCGATTGGAAGTTTATTCCCGACCAATGGGAAGTCGAGGAGTTGGCGCGCGCCGCGCTGCGTAATGAAGTGTATTGCGTGTGCGAAGGGATTCCGCGCGAGACTCTGGGGAAGTTGTTCGTCACTCCCGCCGATTCGGTGGAATCCGGGATTGCGATGGCCCTGGCGAAGCATGGGCCGAATGCGACCATTGCGGCGATTCCGAAGGGGCCGTATGTGATTCCGTATATAGAAGGTTGAGTTCGGATTCCAATGTAAAGTGAAAAGTTAGCAATGAAAAATGCAAATTTCCTTCCTGACCCTTCAAGGGGGAATCGCCCGGAGGTAAGTAGTCTTCATTGCTTATTTTGCATTGCTAACTTTACATTTTACATTGGAATCGGAATCAGTTTCGTCACTTAATCCAGCCGGAGTGAGGAACACTATTCTGTTCGAAGTGAATCCGGAAAGGCCCGCCACTTAATGTCTGTCCGCTCTAAAGTCTTTTTGTGTCTTTGTGTCTTTGTGGTTTCTGTTTCCCATGCGGCCCCCCAGAAACCGGAGATGTTTCCGTTTGTGATTCCGTGGGATGATGCGGCGAAGACTGTGACCGACGTATCGCATCTGAATCCGGCGCCGATCGATGAGACGCGGCGGGTGAGCGTGAAGGGTCCGCATTTTGTGGACGAGACCGGGCGTCGCGTGAAGTTCTTCGGGGTCAACCTCACCTTCAGCGCGAACTTCCCGGACAAAGAGGACGCGGGGAAGATCGCAGCAAGGATGCATAAGTTCGGGATCAACTGCGTTCGGCTTCACCACATGGATTTCCTCAAAGCGCCGATGGGGATATTCGACCCGAAGCGCGCGGACATGCAGAAGCTCGATGGGGAGCAGCTTGACCGGCTGGATTACTTTATCGCCCAGCTCAAGAAGAACGGTATCTATGTCGACATCAACCTGCACGTCTCCCGCGGGTTCACGGCGGCGGATGGATTCCCGGATACGGATAAGATTCCGCGGCTCGGCAAGGTCACCGCCTACTTTGAGCCGAAGATGATCGAGCTGCAGAAGAAGTACGCCCGAGACCTCCTGACCCACCAGAACCCCTACACCAAGACCCGATACGTTGACGATCCCACGGTCGCTTTAATCGAGATCAACAACGAGGATACGATTCTCGGCGAGGCGTTCAATGGCGCGGTGCGGAGACTGCCGGAGCATTACAAGGGCGAGCTGGGGAAACAATGGAACGTGTTCCTGGCCGCGAAGTACCCGTCGACCTCCGCTCTCAAGGCCGCGTGGAATCGGGTCAGCCGGCCGCTAGGCAGCAACATTCTTCGGAATCCTAAGTTTGCTTCGGGCGTTCTGTCGTGGAATCTGGAGAATCATGACGGAACGCAGGCACGCATGATCTCTGAAAAGGTGACTTCTCCGGGCGTTCCGTTCACCCAGGCGCTTAGAGTGAACGTGCTTAAGACCGGCGTCGAGGGCTGGCACGTGCAGCTCCACCAGCGGACCATCGATTTGAAACCGGGAGAGACCTACACTGTCAGCTTCTGGGCGCGCTCCGAGACGCCTCGCAAGCTGCCAGTATACGTGAGCCTGGACCTGGAGCCCTGGAGCCGAGTGGGGCTGGACCAAACCGTGGAGTTGACAGCGGAGTGGCGCGAACACAACTTCACGTTTACCGCCGGTCAGACGCGATCTTATCACAACCGACTGGCGTTCGTGCTTGGCGAAGCGACCGGAAACGTCTGGCTCGCGGACGTCTCCATTCAGCCAGGATCCGAAGTACGACTGGGTCCGGGCGAGTCGTTGGAGAAGCGCAACGTCCCCTTGCCCGACCCGGGGTCGAATCCGCGGGGCGAGGACTTTGTTTCCTTCTTGATGGATGTCGAGCGGAAGTACGCCGAAGGGATGCGGTCCTACATCAAGGACGATCTCAAGGCGCTGGCGCCGGTTACCTGCTCGCAGGCGCAGTGGGGCGGTGTTGCCGGGCTCTACCGCGAATCGAAGATGGATTGGGTCGACACGCATGCCTACTGGCAGCACCCGTCGTTCCCACCCGGTAAGGACTGGAGTCCGAAGGAGTGGACCGTCCGAAATGTCCCAATGGTCTCGGACGCACGCGGCGGAACGTTTCCCGGGCTCGCCATGTATCGGCTGGCGGACAAGCCGTTCACAGTGAGCGAGTACAACCATCCCGCGCCGAACGACTATTCGGCCGAAATGCTGCCGCTGCTGGCGTATTATGCTCAGCGGCAGGATTGGGACGGAATCTTCCTATTCGAATATAACGGCCAGAGAGAAGCGTACAACTCCGACCGGATCAAGGGGTTCTTTTCGATCGACTCGCATCCGGCTAAGATGGCGCTGATGCCGGCGGCTGCCTCTCTGTTCCTTAGCGAGAATCGAATAACCCCGCAGCTCGCCTATACGATGACGATTCCGTCCGGGCGGGTCGGCAAACTCGCGGTGCGGTATGGCTGGGACATGCGCGGAATCTGGTCGTCCAGCGGCGCGAAGGACCTCGACTTCGTGAATGACCGCGTGGCCGTCCGCTTCGTGCCTGGGGACGGACCGATCCAGGTAGATGCAAAGGCCCCGACCACTCTTCCGCCCGGCACTTGGGAGTGGAACCGAACATCCCCGGATTCTGCCCTGTTCAAAGCCGCCGTTCCCGGTTCCCACGCCATCGTCGGTTTCGCCGGAGACTCCGCGATCTCGACGGACGATTCCGGCGAGCCCACACTTAGCGTAAAGCCGCAAGGCCGCGGATTCTTCGCCATCACTATGACCGCGAAGGACGGCAAGCCGACGGCGGCGTCACGCACGTTATTGCTAACCGCAGTCGGCCGCGTGGAGAACCAGGGGATGGGTTGGAACGGCGATCGCACAACGGTCGGAGACCAATGGGGCCGAGGGCCGACCGTTGTGGAGGGTATCTCGGCGTTGGTGAGCCTCAAGACATTGGCCGGCATGGCGCGCGTTCATGCGC
Source organism: Chthonomonadales bacterium (assembly GCA_046715155.1). Classification (GTDB taxonomy): domain Bacteria; phylum Armatimonadota; class Chthonomonadetes; order Chthonomonadales; family CAJBBX01; genus JBKJZI01. The sequence goes on from JBKJZI010000175.1 coordinate 5,466, forward strand.
TCGATGGAACGGGCGTCCGCAGCGGCGCGGTGGATTCCAAACTGGAGAACGGCCGGGTGAGCTTCCGCATCGGACCGGAGCACAAGACGCTCTGGTACGAAGTGGAGTTATTGGCCGCGCCTGGCGCCCCGAAGAGAGGCGGAATCGGCAGCTCATCATCCCCGCTCCCCCCACGCGGCGGATTCGTCACGCAGCAGTCAAAACAGGAATCGAAAGAAGTCCAGCTAGTTCCCACTCTCGGATCGACCCGCGGAATCCCCCGTTTATAGGGTAACGTCGTTTATGTTCGTGCCGTATATAGTGTGCTCGTTCTGATAGACTCTCCTCATTCCGCCACCGGCCGGAGGTGCCGTCATGCGCAACCGCTCGCTCTTCCCCTCGTTGTTCGCCCTGACACTGCTTGCATCCGTCGCGATGGCGCAGGAGCCGGCGCCCACTCGCATCACCTTGAATGTGCAGAACGAGCGTCTGCTCGTCGTGCTGGCAGATATATTCACCCAGGCGCGTATTCGCTTCCGCGTCGATCCCGACGTATCTGACGCGGTCGATTCCAGCAGCGTGACGGTCTCACTAACTACCGTTCCGTTCCTGACTGCTCTGGAGTCGATCCTGCGGTCGACACAGGCAGGCACGCCGCTCGCGTATCGGATGGAGCGTGGCCGCTACGTCATCACGCGCGGCCAGCGGATTCCGCGACAGCGGCCCGTGCAATCACCCCCGGTAGATGATGGCGGCCTCAGTGAGAGGAACGTGACCATCTCGGTCGGCAACAAGCCGCTAAAGGAGGTCCTCGATCTGCTCTTCAAAGCCGTCGGGGGTGCTTACGTGGTGAGTCCGAGTTTGAAGGCGGCCGATCTCGAGCGCAAGATCGAGAAGTACGAAGCAAGAGATAAGCCGTTCCTACTGGCGCTCCACGAGATTCTGAAAGCCGCTGGAGATCCTCCGATCAGTTACGGAATGGTTCAATGCAAATACGCGTTCACGATTCGCCGCGAGGGCGAGCTACCGGACCTGAGGAAGAAACAGATCGGGCGGATCGAGTTTGTGAAATCAACCCTTCCAATGGCTATCAACTTGTTGATGTCGCAGGTAGGCGCAAATTACCTCCTTGCCCTGCCTATCGGCGAGGTCCTGTTCAGTCTCAAGGCGGAGAATATTTCCCTCGAAGACGCAGTAACGCGGATACTGAGTTCGAATCCCGGTTTTGAAACGATCACCCAGCACCACGACCCCTAGAGCGGAGTCTGCGTCGTCGGACCCCGGCCGCTCGGAACTCCTGTCGAGCCGAAAGACTTTAAGTTCTGGGCAAGCATGAAGGACGTTGATATCCGGTATGCGCTGAAAGCCGTCTTTAGAGGTGCGGGCCAGAACTACGTTTTGGATCAGAATGTGATGGGCATTGTAAGCGTCGAGATCAAGGACGTAACGTTTATCGACGCCCTGGAGGCGATTCTGAAAGCGGCAAAGACGGTTGTTCCCGTGCGCTATCGGATTGAGGAACGGGTGCACAAGTTCGAAGGTGCGCCAGCCGCGCCGAACAAATAGATTCCGTGTGGAACAATGCGTGGTGTAACTGTGGGCCGCGGAATCCGTAGATAGGGTCAACGTAGATTGATTTCGCAAGTCACTGCTTAAAGGTGTTCTCATGAAACG
>JBKJZI010000176.1:0-14437 GCA_046715155.1 Chthonomonadales bacterium
GCGTCGTATTTCAGTTTCATCATGGATTGCCCCGATTGTCGTAAGGTGCTGTAGTATGGCCCATGATTCGTCCCGTTATAACAGCCAGGATTCTAAGGATCGGGGGCGGACTTTGGCGATGCGGTGGAAGTCGGTGTCGGCGGAGACGAGTGTGAGGTTGTGTTTCATCGATAAAGGGAGGGATTCGCGCGACGGTGTAACTTCCTTTGGTGAGACGGTACAGCGGGGAGGAGACTTGGCCCACGTCTGCTAACTTTGTTTAGTCTGAAGGAGGGATCTATGAAAAGCAACGGGATCTGGAGGATTATATTTGCGGTGGTTTGTCTGGCGGCTGTGGCGGCGGAGGGGCAGAAGTCGAAAAAGGCTGCTTTGCCGCCGGGCGATCTCTTCTTTACCCTGAAGGGGAGACCGTTCGCTTTGGAGCGGATTGTCCCGGGGATTCAGGCGGCTCTGTTATTTACCGACGAGCAGAAGCTCAAGCTGACGGAGGCCCTTGAATACACGATCTGGAGCGAGCGCGTGAAGTCCGCCGGAATGACCCTTAAGACCGATCCAAACCTCACGGATGCCGGAGCGAACGAGGCGCGTAAGATCGTCGATGAGGCGCGCGCTCGGCTGGAGAAGCAGGTCGCCGGAATCCTGTCCCAGGAGCAGAAAGCGCTGATCGGGCGTCTCAACCAGGCGTCCGCGGAAGCGCACATCGCCGCCCGCAAGAAACTGGAATTAGAGTTCACCGCCGATAAGCGAGACAAGTTGCGCCAGGAAGAGCTCAACCGGCAGATGCGGGAAGAGGTTCGCGCTGAGCTAAACCGCGAGGTTCAAGGCATCCTCAGCGCCGATCAGTACCAGGCAATGGAAAAGGCCGCCCAGCAGCAAAAAGAAGCAGAAGCGGCCGCGAAGAAAGACAAAGCTCCGACGATCTGATGACGGGGCCGGCACGCTTCACCGGTCCCGATTGGAGCGGATTCCGCGGCGCGGGTATTGGGACCGCGCCGCGGTTTAGGGTCAATAGTCGATTTCGCCGGAGAAGGCGATGTCGTAGGTGAGGCCGTCCTCGGTCGAGGCGTAGAAGTCGGATTCGCCGGTGGCGCCGGCGAAGCGGCCGTTGCCGAAGACGACGGTGTAGGTGCCGGCGAACTCCGTGGCCGAAATCGGGACGGCTTCGAGCGTGAGGATGATGGAAGAACCGTTCGCCCCTATCCACCCGGTGATTCCCTCCGCGGTGCCGTCGGGGTTGATCAATATGCGGGCGAGGCGGGTGAAGCGGCCGAGGTGGGTGGATTGGCCGGCGCCCAGGGTGGTAACTTGGATTCCGCCCGCCACGACACTCACGCCGGTGATGGTCTCCCAGGCTTGTCCCTTGAGCGGCACGGATTCATCCGCCGAGGCGGATACGGTCAGGAGCGTGATTGCAATTGCGATTGCGGGGATTGCGTGTTTGAACGTGTGTACCGGTAGCAAATTCATTCTCGCTTTCTGGAGTCGCGGTTGCGGTTGAAACTGCCTTGTAGTGGTATTGCGGGAGTGCGATAGTGCCGGTTGTTTACGCTTGGTCCGTGCTTGACCTGCTCGTAGTCCGGTCTTTGGAAGAGATTCTGGATGCGAGCGATCAATTCCTCCCGGAACCTGCATTGCGGGAGCAGGGACGCCAGGATTCGGTGGCGAGGGTGCGGAATTCGGCGGTGCGGTGGAAGTCGGCGTCGGCGGAGGCGACGGTGAGGTTGTGCCGGACGGCTATGCCGGGACGAGTTCTTGGCGGAGGTTGCGGAGGAGAGTTTCGGCGGCGGCGGCTGTGATGAGGCCTTTGCGGGCGAGGGCGTGGAGGGATGCGCCGGCGAAGCCGAAGACCGAGAGCAGCTCGATGGCGACCAGGCGTCCCTTCGCGTCGAGGTCCAGGATACAGACGTCGGATTCTTCTTGCGTTCGGGCGACGGTCTCGTTGGACAGCCTTATGTAGGCCGCATCCGCTTCGGCATCGTATTCGAGTTTCATATTGGATTGCCCCGGTTGATCACGGTGATGATCAGCAGTCTGGACTTTTCTTCCACGTAACATACGCGAATTCGTTTCCCGTTCACTTCACCTATCGCGTTGGATTTCCCATCGACTCCTAAGTACGTCGCGGTTGGATTATTCAGAACGGACAGCACTTCTTGTTCCGTAATCGGTCCCCTCTCGGGATCGCTCATCCTGGCTCGCGCATGGCGAGTGTAGACGATCGGCTTTGCAGGCATCAGTCGTGGTCGGAGTAGATGTACTCGCGGCTGAAGGCTTCCGGAGCTAGCTCAGGAAGATTATCATGCTTGTTGATCCAGGCGCGGAGGCGAGCAATCTTCTCGGCTCGCTCTTCCAGGCTGAGCTTCTCTCCCGCCGGTTGCTTGACTTCAGAACCCAGTTTTTCCCGGAGGAGGTCCACGGCAAAGAGTTCAGGGGTGGTCTGCTGTCGCCTGGCCTGACGGTTTAGCATTTCTTCGATATCGTGCGGCAGCTGGAGCGTCATCGTGGTTTCCTCGGAGTCCATTTTACCAAAGGCGGGCTTAGATAGCTGTTTGTGATTACTCGAGGTCGGCCGAATACATCAATCAGCTATACGGGCGGGGAGATCCGGGGAGCCAGGATTCGAAGGGGAAGGGGCGGACTTCGGCGATGCGGTGAAAGTCGGTGGCGGCGGACAGGTGGAGGCGAGGAATACGGGAACATGCTGAAAAGCTGCCGGGCCTATTCTCAGTGATTTCTCCTGGCAGGGTCCGGATTCGCGAGAATGTTTAACAGTATCAGCCCCAGAGTCGGCTTCTAAGCCTATTCAATGAACAGTGAAATACGAACGACCCACTTCGGAAAATTTCCGAGCTATCAGGCTGCCGGAGAGTTATGGGGCGCTCATGACTTGACGGACTACCTCGACGACACTGAAGAGATTGCGGCTAAGGTAGCCCTGCGCGACCGGGGTTACCAGGTTGAGATCGAACCATCGCTCATCAAAGAGATCCGCCGCCTTGCGCGAAGGGGAGGTCTTAATACCGCGGACATTACGAACGAATTGCTCAGGAAGCAGCTTTCAACCGCGGATTGACTCAAACTCCGGGAAACCAGACTGCGAACTCCTTCAGTGCCCGAGACATGCGCCTGACCGACGTACACGGCGAAGTCGTGAAAGAGATTCTGGACTGACAGACTCGACCGGCCGCTTGGGGTGTTGATGCTTGGATCGCACGTTCGTTCGGAACGCTGAGTCTCACCCGGAATCGGTCGTGCAAAGGCGTCTACGAGATGAAGCTGACAACCGCGAGTCTCTCGAACTGAAACGCGTCTTCTATGCGAAGGAGCGCGTCCAGCATTTCGTTGACCCATTCATCCCATTCTTCGTCATTTTCCGGGGCCATTCCCACCTTCCCGGGTGGTTTTCCGAACCGTGGCGGCACCGCCCGGATGCGATGAAGGCAATCGACCATAAAATGGGCCTCTTCCTCCGACCAGACTCCCATCCAGAGCTCAACGTCATCCACTGGGAGCACCGGAAAGTCAAAATCGGCGGTGCTGAAATTGCAGAGGAGAACAGGCTTTCCACAAACGTGGCCACGGAGCACCTTCTGCCATAACAGTACCAGGCGCTCGTAATCCACTTGCGAGACGGCGGCGGAATTTTCCGCATAGTCGAGCAAGCTGCCAATCCACCACCGCCGATGCCCTCGGGTAATCTCTCGCACGACATCTCCGGGAGAATAACTGCTCAGGGCCCGAAGCAGCGAGTTCAGAGCGTAGCTATCTTCTTCCCGGAGGTGGTCTCTCACTGGTCGCGCCAGGAAAGGATCATTTGCCGTGAACTCGGCGGGCTGGTAGTCCCCAGAGCCTTCCGCAAATAACACGCCGCGTCCCGGCACCGCGAGATAACGCCGATTCCGAGGCCGATCGTGCCACACGATGATGCGCTCAGGATCGGTCCCGCGCTCGACGCATTCTTGCAGTACGGCGCCGATCGGCTGATCCAGCAACTCCTCAAACCGACGAACATCTACGGCGAACAGTTTGATACGCGAGCTCATGATCTTCGAGTCTTTACTGCCATCGACTGCGCTCAGCCGCTGTCGTGCTTTCCGCCATTACCTGTTTCGGAATCCGCGACCCCCTGGGCTTGTGTGGTTGCATTGAATTTCGCCGGATTCTTCCAGAATGACGTCAAAGACGAACTGATTCAACACGAGAGCGATTCCCGAAAACGTTACCTAAAACCCCTTCGTGTCCTTCGAGCCTTCGTGGTTCACATTTTCGCGGAATCGGAAGGGTGGTTTATTGGTGAAGTCGGTGCTGGTGATGGTGGGGCAGTGGTGCTTTTCGATGTACTCGATCACCAGCTCCGTGCCGCGGGTGTGGGTGACGTTAGGGGGCATGGCGGGGTTGTACATGGCGTCGGTCAAGTCCCGCATCAGTACCACCTCTCTCCCAAGGTCTAAGAGAGCGCGGATGGCGAACGGACGGTTTAGGACGCACATGTTGGTGTGGACGCCCATGATGATGACGTTTTCGATACCGCGGTGATCCAGCAGGTTCAGCACCTCGGTCCCGGAATCCGTTATGGCGTCTTCGCGGGCGATCTTTATGGCCGGATGCTGGCGGGTCCAGGCGCGATACCAGGGCTTTTGGCCGGAGTCGCAGCCCCCGTCGGAATCGTCGATCGGTAGGGGAGGAGGCTTCGGGCGCTCCGCCATTAAGTAGGCGGGACCTGCCGGCGCTTCCTTTGCCCGGCGCCGCTGAGACGTATCTTTGTAAAACTCCATGGTTTCACTCGGCGCGTGGATGATGAATACTCCGCGTTTCCGGGCCGCCTGGATAACCCGGTTCATCACCGGCGCCATTTCCCCTACTCGGCGAGTCGCGCCGTCGCACCAGTGCTTGTCCCACATGTCGCAGATGATGATCGCCGTCTTCTCCGGCGCCCACTCGACCTTCCGTTCGGCCGCGCGTGGTGATTCGCCAACTCCCTGGACTGGCCCGCCGCGAAGCGTCAACTTCAGCGCCCGCTTCTCCGGCAGGGCCGCGCTCAACGAGACCGCGGCAGCGATGCAGAACAGGGCGAATTCGGGGAATCTCATGATAGTCGCCAAGGTGAGCGCATCGGCTGATCGATCAATCGGTCCGCTTCCTGATCCCGCACGAAACGTTCCTTTTTGGCATCGAAGGTGATCTTGCGGCCCAGGAGAAACGCGATGTTGGCGAGATTGCAGAGGGTGACGGTGCGGTGGCCGATCTCCACGTCCATCGCGGGCCGCTTTCCGGTGCGGATGCAGTCAAGCCAGTTCTCCCGGTGGCGCTCCGTAGCGGACAATTTCGGATCGCTCGGGTGTAAGTACACTCCGCTGGATGCGGAGGGTCGATACAGCTTCGCCTTATCTTCCGTGTTGCAAGCGTTGTCTCCCTGCGTCACGATCAGGGTGTCGCGGTCCCCGAAATAGCTCGCGCCCCACGGGGCGTGGGTCTTGGGGACTTCGCCCTGATGCCATTGGAGCGTCCACTCGGGATTCCGGAACTGCCACGTGACGTCCAGCTTGAGGGGAACGTCGAAGCAGCCCTGCGCCTGCTTCTCGCCGCGCGCCTCGCATGTCACTAATCCGCGGTAGCCGTCCATATTCATGAGCCAGTAGACGATGCTCATTGCATGGTTGCCCCGGTCTCGGATCTGGCCGCCGCCCAGGTCCATGACCCAGCGAAAGTGCGCCGGATGCAGATGCGAATGGAATGGCCGCCACTTCGCGGGACCTAGCCAGAGTTCCCAATCCAGGTTCGCCGGCGGATCTTGCGGCATGCATGGATTCGGAATCACGGGATTGTCCGGGTGCCATATCTCCACGCGGCTCACCGTACCTAGCATCCCGGCGCGAACGTACTGGCAGGCGGCACGCGCATTCGTATTCGACCGTCCCTGCGCGCCGATCTGCACCACGCGGTTATGCCGCCGAGCGGCCTTCACCATGGCGCGCCCTTCGGCGATCGTGCGGGCGGTTGGCTTCTCCGAATAGACGTGCTTGCCGGCCTGGCAGGCGTGGATGGTCATCAGCGCGTGCCAGTGGTCGGGCGTACCGATAGTGACCGCGTCGATGTCCTTCCGTTCCAGCAAGCGCCGGTAGTCCTTGAAGATGGATGGATTGGCGCTCGGATTCCGCTGACGTATCACATCCAGCGTGGTCTTGACCATGTTGTCGTCGACGTCACACAGCGCCGCCGTGTCGGGAGGGACATGATTCCGCCCCATGCCGCCAACTCCGATGTTCGCGATGACGATGCGGTCATTCGCGCCCGGCCGCCCGCGCCGGCCAATGACCCCCTCCCGCACAATCATCGGAATCCCGACCATCCCTACCAGAGCTTCTCGACGCGTGACGCCTGTAGATGCGGCCATGTCAACCTCCCCAATGATAAAGCCAGACGAAGACTACTCGCACGTGATCAGTGAATCCTGCCGAATTCGGCATTCGCGTATACTTCCCCGCGGCTTGCGGAATCGGACGGATGCGGTGAATCCGGAATCGCCGGCCTGAATTCGAAGAGATTCCGTCAAGGCAGACTTCGGATTCGCTGACACACCAAGCTCCTCCAGATTATTGGACCATCGGCCGTGTTGTTCCTGGAAGGACTTTTGCGCGTAATAGATCGAGTGGAGAAGATCGCGCGCGGCTAAAGACGGGTCCGGACGAAAGGAATCCGCTCCTGGCTTCGCACTAGAGAACTGCACGTATCCCCACCGCTCCGGCCGATGCATATCGATCACACCTTGAGGCGACCAGACCCAGTTATCCTCGCTCACAGCGGCTACTTTTCGGTAGGGCGTTTGGACGGCTGATGGCTCACGGCTGACGGATTCTGCGCTCCGTTTTTCGTTTTTCGTTTTTCGTTTTTCGTCGTCTGTCGTCGGTCGTCGGTCGTCGATTTCGTGCCGCCATTCCACCCGCGAGAAGTTCACCCGCCATTGATCCCCGTGATGCGGCGGGGAGGCGCGGCGCGTAAACTCACCGAGCGCTTTCCACGGAATCGCCATTTCCACGGACCAGCCCTGGTCTCTCTGTCTGGCGTCGTTCAACTTCCCATCTACGTGAACCGCCGTTTTGAGTCCCTGGATGTTCCATTCGTTTAACGCCGGGCCGCCGTCGCGGTAAGGCTTTACGAGACGGAGATCCCAGACCGTGTTCAGCGGATTCACTTCCAGCTCGTAGTACTCGTGGTTGTCGCCGTCCGGGTCGATGAATACCTCGAAGTCGTTGTCGTGGAATATCACGGAATCCCGCTTCGTGAGCGTCCCCCAGACGTGAGGCTCCTCCATCTCAGAAGCGATGTAGAAGTAACGGTCGTCCCACAGCATCTTCGCGCGAGTGCGAAATCGCGGCGCGATCTTCAAGTCTCCCTCGATGTCCACAAACGGTTCGGTCCACGCAGCCGTTTTCCACGCCGCATCGCCGAGTTTCCCATCAATAGCCGGCGGCGATGCGGCTCGATAACAGACATAGCCTTTTGGTTTCGGCATCTCCGCGCGTTCGGTAGAGAACTTTACGGTTGCCGGGACGCCTAGCGGCAAGGTCACGGCCACTTCGGTGGAGGTCCTTCCTTGTGCGGATAAAGGAAGAGTCTTTCCGCCCGCTGAGATCGAGTGGATTCTCTGGCCGGTGGGCGCCCGAACGACAAAGCGTCCGCCGCGGCGACTTCGTAGCGTCGCGGAATTGGCGGATCTTTTTGCCCAGCGGATTCCGATTTCGACGCCGCCCCGCGCGACGAGGCCGTTCACTTCGCCCTCCGGCCACGCTTTCGGTAAAGCGGGGAGCAGCCGAATGACTCCACCGTGGCTTTGCAGCAGCATCTCGGCGATTCCGGCCGTCCCGCCGAAGTTGCCGTCTATCTGGAAGATGCGCGGGGGGTGCAGGTCCAGGAGGCTGATCGTGGCAAAGTCCGTTATGAGATGGCGGAGATGTTCTTCCGCGGCGTCCCCGTCGCGCAGTCGAGCGTAAAGCCCCACCAGCCACGACCGGCTCCAGCCGGTATGCCCGCCCTTGTGCGACAGTCGCCGCTCCATCGATTTCCGCGCCGCCGCCGCAAGTTGAGGTGTCTTTTCGAGCGTGATCTGCTCGCCGGGAAAGAGCGCGAATAGATGCGAGAAGTGGCGGTGGCCGGGCTCCGCCTCCTCGTGATCTTCCAGCCATTCCTGAAGCTGGCCGTGCTTCCCGACTTGCAGCGGCGGAATCTGCTCCAGAATCCGCTTCCACTGAGCTCGCTTTTCGGCATCAACACCAAGTATTTCGGCGGTCCGAATGGCGTGCGTCAACAGATCGTGGATCAGCTCAAAGTCCATTGTCGAGCCTATAGAGAGGTCCACGCGCTTGCCTTCGAACAGGTAGGCATTTTCGGGCGACGTTGAAGGGACGGTCACTAACCGGCCCTTCCATTTACTCTCGGGCCTCGAGTCTGGAACCAGATAGTCCTCGAAGAAGGCGGCGACGTCCTTGAACAGCGGATAGGCCCGATTCCGCAGAAACGTTTTGTCGCCCGTGAATTCATATCGCCACCAATAATGCTGTGCGAGCCAGGGAGCTGCCCCAACCCATTCGGTCCAGGCGCCGGTCTGCTTGCGATTGATGGCCCACGCATCCAGGGACTGCGCAATCCACGCGCCACGACAGCCGAACAGCGCCTTTGCAGCCTCTTTCCCATCCTTCGCGGCGCGATCTACCCAGTCGAACAACGCGTCGTGGCATTCGGAGAGGTTTGCGACCTCCGCCGGCCAGTAATTCATGTTGATGTTGATATTCGTATGGTAGTCGGCCCACCACGGAGGTCTTAAGTCTTCGTTCCAAAGGCCTTGAAGGTTAGCCGGGAGGCCCCCTGGCGCGCTGCTGGACATCAGCAGATAGCGGCCGTAGTGGAAATAGAGCGTCTGCAGCGCGAGGTCGGGTTTACCCGCCTTCATCGCACCAAGCCGGCGGTCGGTTGGGATTCTGTCGGACAGGACGGACTTGTCGGACAGGTCGGGTCCAAGCCGGAGCCTTACGCGATTGAAGAGTTTGCGGTGCGCAGATATCTGAGCTGAGCGCAGTCCCTCGTATCCGCCGCCTTTGTTGAACTTTACGACGGCCTTTTCCAGAATCTGCTCCGCCTGGTCACGAGTCCCGCCAGAATCGGAGCTCGCCATAGCGATCAATAAAGTAAGGTCGCGCGAAGTAGCGATCTTACTGCTCGCGCCGGGACGTGACCGCTCGCTGAGCCCGATGGTCTCGCCTTTGTCGCCCAGCCAGTAGGAGGCGACGGTGAACTCGATCCCTTCCGGGAAGCGTCCCGTGTATCCCGCGGAATCCCCGTCCCAGAACGGTTCGACCTTGCAGTCGGGGTCCGCGATGCGGGAAATCTCGATATCACCCTGGATCGGAAAGTCTTCGAGACCGGGATCGGCCTGCGCGACAAGGTGATAAACGATCACGCCGTCGGGCCGGGAGGCGAATACCTCTTGACGGTAGCTGTTCCCGCCGGCCTTATAAGTCGTCGTAACGATCCCGGTCGTGAGGTCGATCTGACGGCGATACTGGCGGAGTGGGTCATCCAGACTGAGGTTAACCAACAAATCGCCGGCCGGCTGGTAGTTGTCTACGCCATCATACTGCCAGTGGAGGAGCTCTTTGGCGCGCCGGTTCGCTTCCACGACCTTTCCATCGAACATGAGGCGCCGGAACTCTTCCAATCCCGCCTTTCCATCAGGATTTGTGCGATTCCGTGTCGTCGCCCGCCACAGCCGATTATGGTTGAGGGCGAGCCGTTCGCTCCCCGGCTCGCCCAGGACCATCGCGCCGATATGTCCATTGCCTACCGGAAGGCCGCTCATGTATTCGGCCGTTGGCGCATCGTACCAGAGGATGGGCGGCTCGGCCGAAGCTTGAGCCATAACGGCGAGCGCCGCGAGGATCATGCCTGCTCCTTCTGCGCCAGCGCGTAGCAGCGGGTGGTCGGGTACTCGAAGTCGTACGGCGGTCTCGTGCGCACAAACTCGATCTGGAATCCTGCTTCCCGCAGATTCCGCTCCATCTCATCGGGCTGGAAGAGTGTGACGTCTACCGACACAGCTTTGCCGAACCATTCATCCGCGTGGATTCCGCCCTCGCCTCCATGAAAGGAGAAGAGCAGGAGGCCACCGGGCATCAGGGCGCGGTGGAACTCGCGCAGCGCAGCGGGAATGTCGGAACGGGCCAGGCAGATGATGGAGTAGAAGGCGGCAATTCCGGCGAGCGAGTCATCCTCCTCCGGAAGTGCCAGCATGTTCGCCGCTACAAATGGAATGTCCGGATTCAGTCGAGCGGCAACGGAAACCATGGCGGGCGAGAGGTCGATTCCGCGCACGTCGAGGCCCTTATCTTTCAGGTACCGAGCGATCTGGCCTGGACCGCAGCCGATCTCCAGCACCGGACCCCTATCATAAAGGCGGAGCGCAAATCGGTCGAGAAGCTCGCGATCGAACGGCTTCCCGTCGAGCTCACGGTAGAATGTGTTGGCGTAGTCCTCGGCTACGGAATCGTAAGCATCCAGAGCGCCGATTGCGGGCTCGATCAAGTGGGACAAGAGAACTCCTTTGACAGAATTGACCGGATCTACATGCTTCCGGATTCGTCGGAAGCCGGAATCCTTATCCTGTAAATCGTGTTAATCCCGTCTAGAATCCTCTCGGATCAGTCGCCTATTCCGGTAAACCAGGCGCCACAGTTCGCATATCGGGCGCCACGGCTAGGAGACTGCCAGCATACGCCGCGGAGATTTTGAGCGCGATAGTTGTCCGGCGCGCGGAACCACTTGGCGTGGCCGTCCGCGAATGTAAAGTTGGCGCCCAAACTATGGCGTCGCCGGGCCAGCATATAGCCTTGTTCGTGTACGGTTGCCCCCGTGTAACGGTCATCGCGGCCATTGATGTCCGGAATCGTCCCGAGGTTCGGACCGAGCTCCGCCACGCTGGCCGGCTGGTTAACCGCGGCCAAAGTGACTACGGCCGGCTCAACTGGAAAGACGAGTCCGCGTCCACGCGGGAAGAGGTTTACGTTTGTGCCGTAGCTCAGCAGCGGGCGTGATCCAGCCGATCCGTTCACCGCAACCCAGGCAGCATCTTCCACGGGTCGGTCAATGCTTGGGCAGATAAAGATGGACTTCTTCTGGGTCTTCTGCTCACCGGACGCGTTGCGCGTGATTGACGCCTTGATGTATGGATCGACGAGAGTCGGCCAGGAGAAACGGCCTATGCCAGGCACGTCATAGTCCGTTGGCGGGAAAGTCTCATCGAAGTCCTGTACGTACATCATGAACGCCGTCCCCAGCTCGCGCATGTTCGAGACGCAGGAAGTCTGGCGGGCCTTCTCTCGCGCCTGCGCGAAAACCGGGAAGAGTATCGCCGCGAGAATGGCAATAATAGCGATAACAACTAGAAGTTCGATGAGGGTGAAGGCGCGGCTGGGCGTTGTATGCAACTCGATCTCCTTCGAATCGTGGGAATGACGAAAGTTTAGGGCGAATGAATCGAACGCAAACCAGTTCGCAACCACTATATCATAGTTTCACCGCATCGTAAACCGATTTCCAGTGCGGCGCGTGATTCGCAAAAAAGGGCCGGGGAATGTTCCTCCCGGCCCTTGAGAGTAGTTTAGGCTACCCTAACGATATGGGTCAAAGTACGGGTCGCGACGCAGTCGCTGCTCCCTCAATCGTTGCTGTCGTCGTTCCTCTCGCAGACGCTCCTGCCGGGCTGCTTCGCTCTCTTCTTCGGGAAACCGACGGTACGCCATTCCGCTGGAGCTGCTGCTGCCGCCCTGCTTGGCGATCTCTTCCCTCACGCGTTTAACGCGGTCACCGGTCGGTGGGTGTGTGCGGAGGTAGGACGCTAATCCACCGCCTCCGCGATCACCCTTCGTCTGCAGAAGCTCGAAGAAGCGGGCGAGGCCGTGCGGGTCATAACCGGCCTTCAACATATACCGGACGGCGCGCTTGTCCGCGTCGTTTTCATCACCACGGCTGTAGCCGAGCATCACGAGGTTTGCAGCCAGCCCGCCTAGCGCCCGGACGGTGCTGCCGCTCTTGCCCAGTAGCGTTCCGAGGAGCAGGTTTCCGAGCGTGCCTTTCTCCATCTGCTTTACGGCATGCTTGCCCGTTGTGTGTCCAATCTCGTGCGCGAATACACCCGCGATCATGTCTCGATCGCCCCCGGCGGACCGGATGGTCTCTGTGGTCATATACACGTAGCCGGGAACCGAGAATGCGTTGAGCTCGGTGGAGTCCAGGACCCGGAACGTCCAGGGGATATTGGGCCGCTCGCTGACCGACGCAAGGCGACTTCCTAATGTAGAGACGAGCCGGTTCATTGCCGGATCGCTGCTAACCCGGTACTTCTGCCGAATCTGCGCGTCAGCCTCGCGGCCGGCCTGCAGCTCCTGGCTTTCGCTGACGAGTCCGAACTGAGCCTGCGCGGTCGGCGCGGCCATCGTCATCACGAGGGCCGCAAGTGCGATCCGCGTGCTGTGTGTGCGTATCATTTCTTATTGACCTCCTTACATTGACACTAAGGTCACATAAAGAGGACACGAAAACCGGGCCGAATTGTTCCACCGAGGGAGGAGTTGGCATTGATCTGTTTTAGTTACGAGCCCTCTGACAGTCGAATCTCCGTTCCATCGGATAACCGGACAGTATCTCCGGGCCGGAGTTTGCGGCCACGGCGGTCTTCCGCCTCGCCATTCACGAAAACTGGGCTCTGGGCGAGATACCATTTGACGTCGCCGCCGGCGCCCGCAATTCCGCTGAGCTTTAGCAGCTGTCCGAGCGTGATGTATTCGCCTCGCACTTCGATTTCGTTCATAAGTCGTCGATTCCGTTTTTAGATATATATGCTATCCCATCGACTGGTGGTATCGTCTAGTTGGTGTGATCGCGGAATCTGTTCACGGATCGTGAAGCCCATTTTGGAGTGCGGCGACTGGACGCCGCTTTCGCTAACAAGTTGCAAAATGGTAAGCAAAGCGGCGAGCCGCCGCAAGCCAAACTCGCAGGGCAATGGTGAAAAACGGATAGCGTGAAGCAGGAGAACGGGCATTGAGAACCCAGCAGATCGATCTTAGCGGCGAACGCCTATCCTTTGGCCCTGCCCCGTCACGACGGTTGTGGGGCATCGCGGTGTTTCTAATGGGCCTTGTTGCGGCCGCATGGATTCCGAATTCGGGGGCCTCGATGCCAGTTGAAGTCATTTGGGCCATTTGCGGATTCTTTGTTCTTTTCGGTTACTGGATCGCGTTCGACGCCAGCAGGATAGAATTGCACCCTCCCTCGGGTTCATACCGACGAGTTCGCGGCCCATGGCCATTCAGGCGCCGAACCGATAGGGCTTTGTCGGAATTCGATCGTCTCGCGCTGGAGGTCACCCCTGAGATCGACGTCTATGGGGAAGAGCGACAATCTCGATCGCTTTTTATGGAAGGTGTTTCCACCCGGCTGCCTTTGTTCCGCCACTTGGATAACTCTGATAGCTTCCTGGCAGCGGAAAAGGTGGCTGCGGCGCTCGGATGGCCCCCGCCTACGGAAGTCATTGTCACAAGATCTCGGCGGCCTTTGATACAGCGGGGTATTACGTTCGGCGCTTGGGGTGTAATGCTCTGCCTCGCCGCTTTGCTGGTTTGGCCCGCGCGGTCGAAGCCTAGAGCGCGTCCGGCCGCCGCTCCTTCGATGCCCCCGCTGATGCGTCGGTACGACGGCGCAGGCTCTCACTCCCGGCGGGCCCAGGCACTTTACTTTCAGCGGCAATTCAAGGAGGCCGAAAAGGAATATCGACGCGCGCTTGAGCTGGCCCCGGGAACGCCCGATTACCTGAATATGCTCGCGTACGCGCTGGCGGAACAGAACAAGCTTCAAGAGGCCCTCCAGGTCGCGCAAATGGCCTTGAAAGCTGCGCCGCAAGATTGGATGATCATCGACACGGTGGCGGAGATGCATCAGCGGCGCAAGGAGTGGGCGACGGCGGCCGCCTTCTATGAGCGTGCGCTGAAAGGGACTCCCGGCGGTGGAATTAACGAGACTCAATGCAAGTACGGAGAAACGCTGATCGAGCTCGGCCGGAAGAGCGAAGCCATCCGGCAGCTCATCCGGGCCTCAGGCGGCATCGAGCGCCCCTGGGCAGACCGCGCGCGAGAAGCATTGGCGCGCCTCGGCGTCCACGTCAGTCCCCAACGCAGTCTCGGTCCCATAGAAGCGCCGATCCAGGGCACGGCCCGGCCCGCGCTGAGAAGGCCCGTACTACAGTGATCAGTCGCGGCTTCGATCACTGCCTGGCCTAATCCCTAGCCCCACTCCCCCCACCGGTGTGCAGCTTCCGTCGCTCCCTTCCACCCCAAACTGTCTGAGGTAGACTCGCCCAATGCTCCATGGCTTGCGATTTACAAAGATG
>JBKJZI010000177.1:0-7797 GCA_046715155.1 Chthonomonadales bacterium
GCGTAGCGCCAGCGTCTGGGATGAGTGCTGGGAGATTTCACCCGAAAGCAGCCAGCCGTCAGCATAGCGCTCCAGGTCACCAAGGCCAAAGGCTGTCTCGGGTTTTGCGGAACTAAGCGGTAAGTTATGCACGGTCGCCTCCAGAAAACGGGTCTGGAGGACCGCGAAACACAGAACCTAAGCTCTCAGTTTGAGCACGAATTGTCGCAGAAGTGCTCTAGCCTGGTGGGCGGTACAAGATTTGAACTTGTGACCTCTTCGGTGTCAACGAAGCGCTCTACCCCTGAGCTAACCGCCCGCGAACGAGGTAAAAAACGGCAGGAGGATTATACCAGACGCTCTCCACCCGCGCAATTTCGAAACCGGGCGGGGAAGGAATCCGTCGGCTCTTGCGGAACGGAAGAAACGAGACTGCATGGAGGCACGCGCAATGGACGGATATGCCGTAGTATCGGGACAGGATGAAGTACGCCCGCGGTTAGAGACGATCAGGATATTTGAACAGGAAGGGGACGATTCCGGCTTTTTATCACCATCGGCGGTGGAATTGCCATGGAGCAGTGGAGCCACCAGATCAGCGCCTGGGCTCATGTACCACTCCGGCAGGCATCGCAGCAAGAAGTGTCCGACGTCCTCGCTGCCCGCTACAATACTGAGGATGAAGAGATCGCCCGCTCGCTGGCCTCATATGGGGCTTAGAGGACAAGAATGGAAGAGCGGAGGAGTGGAAGACACCAAATCTTCCACTCTTCCGCTCTTCCACTCTTCCGACCTAGCGCCACGGGGAATCGAACCCCGGCTTGAGAGCTGAGAACCCCCTGTCCTGACCGCTAGACGATGGCGCCACAACCTCAGCGCGATATTATACTGAAACCCTCGAAATACAGTCAAGTAGGACTTGTGCACCTAATCAGCCCTCTGAACCGACCTCTTTGACGTACAACCCAGACTTGTACATGAAGCTGATTCGCCTTCCGTCAGGCAGCCAGCGGAGGTGACTCGGACCGTCGACTGTGTTGTTGGGCCCGTGCGGCGTAGTTGCGACGTACCCAAGGCTGCGCTGGTTGGTACCGTCCAGGTCGAAAACGAAGAGTTCGTCCCGCGAGGAGCGACCGGCCGATCGGTAAAGGCCGATCCGCTCCAGACAGCGAACGATCGCGGACTCCGGCGACGAGCGATATATTCGCACAGCGACCCGATCCGCTTGAGGCGACACCACGACCTCATCGATGCGGCACTTCATCGGAAACTCCAGTGTTTGAGTCCGGATAGGCTGGCCGCCCGATTCAAGGGAAACCTCGAATAAGTCAACGTCGTACACCTGTCCTGAGGTCCACGTTGTCACGATGGCGGTTCGTCTGGGGGTGATCGCCATAAGAGTCGGGGGCGCCGCGGGCCATTGGGCGGTGAATAGGCCCGCCTGGCCCGAACTCGCTAGTTGCGGCTGCAATTCAACGCCCCTAAAGCCTCGGACCGGAGAGTACTTTGGCAGCTTAGCCGTTACACTCGTTTCCTGAACTTTCCCCGGGCTTATAGTGCTGTAGGTCCTCAGCCTGGCAGACGGCGCGCTTCCACTCAATACCGAAAACGATTTGCCATCCGGCGCCCACTTTGGATTATTTCCGAAGTACAGAGGACCTTCATTATCCTGCTTGGCGGAGTTAACGGGCGATCCGAACGCTTCGAGCCTTAGATGATCGAATTTGTCGAACGACTGATACAAGGCCCATTTGAGGTCCGGAGACACGCTGAAATACCGGGATCTAATCAGGTTATTAACTCCGCCTGAACTCGGCGAATCCAAATCCGGAATCAACTTCCCACTAGACCTGAGCCTAAGAGTCCGGTAAACGGGTATACTCCCCGAGCTGACGCTAACGAGGGAATCACTACCTAGCCACTCATGCCAGGGATCAACACTGCCGACTCGCTCCGCTCTCTCAATGAGCGAATCGGTACGTACTCCAAACAAACATGCTCCGATACCTATGAGTGAGGCCAGGAAAACCGCGAGCAGCCACTTCTTGCGGTGCATTGGGGACGGATTCCGTTAGATTTCCATGATGACGGGGACTACTACGGGGCGTCGGCGGGTTTGCTTCTTCAGGAAACGTTGGACGACGTCGCGGACGGTCATTCGGACGTTGTCGAAGTCGATGTCTTCCTCGCGCTCCAGGCTTTCCAGGGTCTCGATCACTTTAAGACGCGCCTCCTCGAAGATGGTCTCGGCCTGCTCGGCGTGGAGGAATCCGCGGGAGATCAGGTCCGGGCCGTAGATGATCTCGCCGTTGGAACGGTCCAGGCCTACAGTCACAATTACAGTTCCATTATCGGCGAGGTGGCGTCGATCCCGCAGGATGATCTCGCTGACCCCGTATTCGGAGACTCCATCCACGAGAACGCTGCCGCAGCTCGCGATGGGATCGAGGAACTCGGCTTTCTCACCATCCAGCGAAAGGCAATCGCCGATCTCCATCCAGAGTACGCGGGCGCGGTCCATCCCCATCTCGCAGACCATGTCGGTGTAGGCGTACATCATTCGGGGCTCGCCGTGGAAGGGAGCGACGAACTTCGGTCGGGTCAGGTTGAACATCAACTTGAGCTCTTCCTGATTGCCGTGGCCGGAGACGTGGACGGGAGTGATCATGTCGTAGAGCACGCGGGCGCCGCGGCGGAAGAGGCGGTTGACCGTTCGCCAGACGGCGTCCTCGTTGCCCGGAATCGGGTGGGAGGAGAGGATGACGGTATCGCCGGGCTCGATGCGGATCTTGTGGTCGTCGGTCGCCATTCGGGAGAGAGCGGAAAGGGATTCACCCTGGCTTCCGGTGGTCAGGATAACGATATCGGCGGGGTGCCAGTTGTCAATATCCTCGACCCGAATCCGGATGTCGTCGTTGTACTTGACGAATCCGAGCTCGCGGGCGACGCCGATATTGCGGTCCATGGAGCGGCCGGCCACGGCGACCTTCCGCTCGTGTTTGGCGGCGATGTCGAAGACCTGCTGAACGCGGTGGAGATTGGAGGCGAAGGTGGTGACTATGACCCGACCTTCGGCCTCCCTGAACTGCTGGTCGAAAATCTGCCCGACGACCCGCTCGCTGGGGACCCAGCCCTTCTTCTCGGCGTTGACGCAGTCTGAGATCAGGAGAAGAATTCCTTCGTCCCCTAGCTGTGCGAATCGGCTGGCGTCGAAGAGCCGGCCGTCGATGGGCGTCTGGTCGATCTTGAAGTCCCCGGTGTGGAGAATGATTCCGACCGGAGTCCGGATGGCAAGGCTGACAGTATCCGGAATTGAGTGAGTGACGTGGATAGGCTCGACCGAGATGCAGCCGAATTCCACCACGTCGCCCGGCACCCAGGTGTGGAGCTTCACCTGGTCTAGCAGCTTGTGCTCTTCCAGCTTCACTCGCACAAGGCCGATGGTGAGCGGCGTGCCGTATACTGGGACGTTGATCTGCCGGAGGATGTAGGGCAGAGCGCCGATATGATCCTCGTGGCCGTGGGTCAGGACTATGCCACGTATGTCGGCCAGGTTCTCCTTGAGGAAAGTGACGTCGGGGATAATGAGGTCGACCCCAGGATGTTCTTCGGTCGGGAAGGCGACCCCGGCGTCGATGACGATCATGTCCTCGCCGCACTGCACGGCGAGCATATTCTTCCCAATATCCCCCGCCCCGCCCAGGGGAACGATTTCAATACTCTCGGTAGACAAGCAGTTTCCACTCCTCGGTGATTCCGCCAAGAGTTTACCCGCCGGCACCTTGCGTTACGCGTTCATCATCGGGCGTAAGGTGAAGGGGCAAGGGGTTGCCGTCGCCGGATTCGCCTTAAACAAGGAGTCCGGCGATCGGTTGGCGAAGCGGTAAGTGGAATGCAAGGCTATCTTACTATCGCCGTTTTTGCTCTGGTAGGCGCCGGTTTTATAGCGGTTACGCTGATGATCGCGAAGATCGTGCGGCCGAACGTCCCCAGTCCAGAGAAGCTGGAGACTTATGAGTGCGGACCCGCGCCGTTCGGCGATGCATGGCGGCAGTTCAATATGCACTACTACCTCTATGCGCTGTTGTTCGTGGTCTTCGACGTCGAGGCGGTCTTCCTCTATCCCTGGGCGGTCGCGTTCAAGAGCGTCGGCGCGTACGCGGTCGCGGAGATGATCATCTTCGTAGGTATCCTCGGCGTTGGTCTGGCTTATGCCTGGCGGAGGGGGGCGTTGGAATGGGAGTAAGAGACAAACCCCTGACGCAGAAGGAGGTCGACTCCTGGCGCGTGGCGATTCCGGGCGGTGCGGCGCTTGTGGCCCCTATCGACCGGATAGCCCAGTGGGCACGTAAGAGCTCCCTCTGGAGCCTCACGTTCGGCCTCTCGTGCTGCGCCATAGAGATGATGGCGACCGCGGCATCCCGCTACGACCTTGACCGCTTTGGGGTCATGTTCCGCGCAACTCCCCGTCAAGCCGATGTGATGATCGTCGCCGGTTGGGTTTCGGTCAAGATGGCGCCCTTTATCAAGCGCCTGTACGACCAGATGCCGGAACCGAAGTATGTCATTGCCATGGGCGGCTGCGCATCCGCGGGCGGGCCGTATCGCGACAGCATTATGATAGTAAAGGGCGTCGACAAGATCGTCCCGGTAGACGTGTACGTCTATGGCTGCCCGCCCCGCCCCGAAAACCTGATCGCGGGAATACTCAAGCTGCAAGAACAGATCATGAGCGAGCGCGCGTTCGTCAAGGAAGGCCGCGACCGACCCGCACGCGAGAAGATCATCGTCCAATGATTTCGCTTCGTCCGAAGGACATCGCCGAGTTCCTGACTTCAGTTTCATACCGACGAGTCGAGGCCTGACGATGGACACACCGGCCGCCGCAACTCCTCGCGCCGAACTCATCCGCAGCCGTTTTCCCGATTCAATCACCACCGTCACCGAGGATTCCGCCGAGCTCCGGATCGATGCAATTCCCACTGCGGTCTACGACCTCTGCCTCTTCCTCCGAGATCAGATGGGCTTTGACTATCCGTCGGACTTTTGCGCCCAGGATACGGGCGAGCAGTTCGTGGCCTGGTACCGCCTTTACTCGATGAACGACCGGATTCTGGCGACCTTACGGGTGGAGCTCCCCCGAGAGAATGCATCGCTTCCCTCCGTTACCTCCATCTGGCCCGGCATGAACTGGCACGAGCGGGAGACCTTCGATCTCTTCGGAATCCGATTCCCCGGCCACCCGAACATGGACGATCCGGCCCGGATGCGAATTCTGCTGCCGGAAGATTGGGAGGGCCACCCGTTCCGAAAGGACTATGAGCCGGTCTTCAGCGGCGACCCGACACACGGTCCCCAGGAGACCAACTGACGTGAGCACGCTGGAGCTCGAGGCATCCGCGGCCACTACCCCCAGCGTCGGCCTGGCGAGAAACGAGGTCCAGGTTACCGGCCCTGACATGTCCCTGAATCTGGGGCCGCAGCACCCGTCCACCCACGGCGTGCTCCGGTTGATCGTGGAGCTTGACGGCGAGGTCATCCGGTCCTGCCGCCCAGTCATCGGCTACCTGCATCGCGGCCTCGAGCGGATGCTCGAGCGCCGCATGTACCGCCTGACAGTCCCGTTCACCGACCGGCTGGACTACCTCGCCTCGCTGAACAACAATCTGGCGATCTCCTACTGCATCGAGAAGCTCGGCGGCCTGGAGATTCCGGAGAGAGCTAAGTACGTCCGCGTCCTCCTTTGCGAAATGAACCGCATCGCCAGCCACCTGGTCTTTCTCGGCACCTTCGCCACGGACATCGGCGCGACCACGGTCTTCCTGTACGCCTTCAGGGAGCGAGAGCGAATGCTCGACCTCCTGGAGGCCATGACCGGCGCACGCCTAACCTACAACTGGATTCGTCCCGGTGGAGTGCCGGCAGATCTGCCGGAAGGCTACGGCGAGGCCGTTCGCACGTTCCTCAAGGACTTCTTGACCCGTCTGGACGAGAATGACCGCCTTCTCACCGGA
Organism: Chthonomonadales bacterium; assembly: GCA_046715155.1. Lineage (GTDB taxonomy): Bacteria > Armatimonadota > Chthonomonadetes > Chthonomonadales > CAJBBX01 > JBKJZI01. Next base: position 5,994 of record JBKJZI010000177.1, read on the forward strand.
AACCGGGTCTTCCGCACCCGCTGTGAGGGAGTAGGCCTGATTCCACCGGAGACGGCAATCGCTTATGGCGCTTCCGGCCCGGTCGCTCGTGGTTCCGGAATCCCCTTCGACTTGCGCAAGCACGCTCCGTATGACGTCTACGACCGCCTCGATTTCGATATAGTGACTGGGACCGATTGCGACGTAATGTCCCGCTATAAGGTGCGGATCAAGGAGATGCGGGAGAGCGCGAAGATTATCGAGCAGTGCCTCCGCGATATGCCCGAAGGCGACGTCATGTTGAAGTTTTCAAAGGTATTCAAGCCGCCAATGGGAGAGGCTTATGCCCGGACGGAATCACCACGAGGAGAGCTCACTTTCTTCATGGTGAGCGACGGGTCGACCAATCCGGCGCGCGTTCACATCCGCGCCCCTTCCTTCGTCCACCTCAGCCTGCTGCCCGCGCTTCTGACCGGTGCGAAGATCGCGGATCTCGTCGCTATCCTCGGCAGCCTGGATACCGTCCTTGGCGAGGTGGACAGGTGAGACGCTGCGTACTGCGTGCCGCGTGCTTCGTGAGATCCGTCGTCAGTCGTCGGTCGTCGGTCGTCGGAGTCAATCCATGAGCGTTCCCGCCGCGCCGATTCCGGAATCCACCATCCGAAAGACCGGCCAGTTTGCCGCCGGCATGGTCGTGCTCCTCATCGTCTTTGTCGCCATTCTGCTGCTGGGACAGATTCCGTGGGGCTTCGCCGATTCGATCCTCGATCTGATCGGCCGGAATTCGCTGATCAACGCGGTCGTGAAGGGCGTATTGGTCTTCCACGTTATCGCGCTTAGCGTATTGTTCCTGATCTGGTGGGAACGAAAGTTTGCAGGCTGGATGCAGGCGCGGCTCGGGCCGATGCACGTTGGATGGAAGGGACTGGCCCAGACGCTGGCGGACGCTGCCAAGCTGCTATTCAAGGAAGACATCGTTCCTACAAAGGCCGACAAGCCGCTCTTCTACCTGGCGCCGTATCTGGTCTTCGTTCCCACTGTCGTGGCTTTTATGACGCTGCCGTTCAGCCTGGCCTGGATCGGTTACGACTACCCGCTGGCCGCGTTGTTCGTCATCGCAGCCACGAGCACCGCGGTCCTCGGAATCCTGGCGGCGGGGTGGGGGGGGAACAACAAGTACTCCCTCCTCGGCGGCGTGCGCGGGGTAGCTCAGCTAATCTCCTACGAAATTCCGATGCTGATCGTCGTGCTTTGTATCGTAACGATAGCCGGCACCATGTCCATGACCGAGTTGGTGCTGCAGCAGGAAGGGCTTTGGAACATCCTACGGCACTGGCCCATCGCGATTCCGGGCTTTATCATCTACCTGGTCGCCTCCATGGCGGAGGTGAACCGAGCGCCGTTCGACCTTCCCGAAGCGGAATCAGAGCTGGTAGCCGGATTCCACACCGAGTACTCCGGGATGCGCTGGTCCTTCTTCTTCCTGGCGGAGTTCGCGAACAACTTCTTCACCGCCGGGTTCGGCGTCGTGCTTTTCTTCGGCGGCTGGCTCGGCCCCTGGCTGCCCGGTCCAATCTGGTTCACTCTCAAGACGCTGCTGTTCATCACCGTGATGATGTGGATTCGCTGGACCGTCCCGCGCCTCCGAATCGACCAGATGATGGCCTTCGCCTGGAAAGTCCTGGTGCCGCTGTCACTGGTCCTCTTCTGCGCCTCCGCGGTCTGGGCGTTACGTTTTGGGAATTAGGTTTTATCAAAACTTGTAGCAATGCCCGGGAGGGCGAGGCTTCTGCCGAGCCGCCTTCATTCCCGCAGCCGGCTGTAG